>CANGHG010000116.1 GCA_947453645.1 Comamonadaceae bacterium | reverse complement strand
GACCTTGCTGGGCCTGCCACTGGCGCAAACCGTCAAGTCGCTGGTGCTGGCCACCGACGAACTCGACGAGCATGGCGAGGTTCGCAAGTCCCAGGTGTGGCTGCTGCTGCTGCGCGGCGACCACGACATGAACGAGGTGAAGGTGGGCAAGTTGCCTGGCTTTGACAAAGGTTTTCGCTTTGCCACGCTGGCTGAAATTGAGGACCACTTTGGCTGCAAGCCAGGTTACTTGGGGCCTGTGGGCCTGAAAAAGCCAGTGCACATCGTGGCCGATGTGGAGGTGGGCGCCATGTCCGATTGGGTCTGCGGTGCCAACGAAGCCGACTTCCACATGACCGGCGTCAACTGGGGCCGCGACTTGCCCGAGCCTGCTTTGCTGGCCGACATCCGCAATGTGGTGGCGGGCGACCCCTCACCTGACGGCCAAGGCCCATTGGTGATCGAGCGCGGCATTGAGGTGGGTCATATCTTCTATTTGGGCACCAAGTACAGCCAAGCCATGAACGCCACGTTTTTGGACGAGGACGGCAAGCCCAAGCCTTTCGAGATGGGTTGCTACGGCATTGGCATCACCCGCTTGCCCGCTGCTGCCATCGAGCAAAACCACGATGCCAAGGGCATCATTTGGCCCGACGCCTTGGCGCCCTTCACTCTGGTGATTTGCCCCATCGGCGCGGACCGCAGCCCCGATGTGAAGGCCGCCGCAGACAAGCTTTACGCCGAACTGCTGGCGCTGGGCGTGGACGTCATTCTGGACGACCGAGGCGAGCGCCCAGGGGCCATGTTTGCCGATTGGGAGCTGATTGGCGTGCCGCACCGCGTCACCATTGGCGACAAAGGCCTGAAAGACGGTCTGGTGGAATACCAGCACCGGCGCGATACCGAGGCCAGCAAGCTGGTGGTGGGTGAGGTGTTGGGGGTGTTGAAGCACAAACTGGGATTGGCCCAGCCCTGAAAATCGCACTCGGCGTCGCGCCATGACATTCAACACGCTGTGCTGGATCTTTGTATGGTGTCTGTGCACTGGCAGCGCCCATGCCGGCCCCCAACGCGAAGAACACCTGGCGGACTCGGTGCGCATCGCCATGTCCTCGGCAGTGGCCGACTTGCCGCCGCCCACGCCCTTTCTGCCCACACCGCAAGACCAGCAGGCTTACCAAAACTGGCTGGCACACACTCAAACTCTGCTGGCGAAAAAACTCCAAAACAAACGCGGCCAGGCTCGCTTGCCCGAACTGGCCACCCCCGAACTTCAGCAGGAGTTTTTGCAAACCGTCTGGTACGAGAGCCACAGAGCGGGCTTGGAACCCGCGCTGGTGCTGGGTTTGATCGAGGTGGAAAGTGGGTTTCGCAAATTTGCCATCAGCAGCGCCGGGGCGCGGGGCGTGATGCAGGTCATGCCGTTTTGGACACGTCAACTGGCCCAGGGGGATGCGTCGGTGCTGTTTCAGTGGCAGGCCAATATGCGTTTTGGCTGCGTCATCTTGCGCCACTATTTGACGCTGGAGCAAGGCGGCTTGAACATGGCGCTGGGGCGGTACAACGGCAGCCGTGGCCAGTTGGCCTATCCCCAGGCGGTGCTGGCTGCCAAGCAACGTTGGCAGCCCTGAGCTGACAAAGGCTTAAGCGCCCAGCAGCTTGGGCAATTCGCCGCTTTCATACATCTCGGTCATGATGTCCGAGCCGCCCACAAACTCGCCCTTCACATACAGCTGGGGGATGGTGGGCCAGTTGCTGTATTCCTTGATGCCTTGGCGAATGTCAGCGTCATCCAAGACATTGATGGTGGTCAAGGTTTTGGTGTCCACCCCGCTGGCTTTGAGTAACTGAATGGCGCGGCCGGAAAAACCGCACATGGGGAAGCTGGCATTGCCTTTCATGAACAACACGATGTCGTTGTCTTTGACCAGTTGGTCGATGCGTTGATGCACGTCGCTCATTGAATACTCCAATAAAACAGGGCTTGCTGCCCTCAGATGTGTGATTATTTCACTTCTGGCCACTGGCCACCGGTGCAGCGCTGGATGCCCGCGAGGTCCTTGCGGCTTTGGACCTGCACAAACCCCGCTTGGCTTAGCAGGGCTTGCACGGCAAGTGCTTGGTCAAAGCCATGTTCCAGCAGCAGCCAGCCCCCCGCCACCAGGTGCGACGGGGCTTGCGAGACGATTTGCCGAATATCCGCCAGACCGTCTGCGCCGCTGACCAGCGCTTGCAGCGGCTCGCTGGTCAAGGCCTTCAGGTGGGGGTCGCCCTCGGCGATGTAGGGCGGGTTGGACACGATCAGCTCAAACTGACCCTGCACACCGTCCAGCCAATGGCCCTGGTTGAAATGCACCGCCATACCCAGGCGCTGGGCGTTGTGTCGGGCCACGGCCAGTGCCTCAGCGCTGATGTCCACCGCGCTCACAGCCCAATGCGGACGGGCATGTTGCAGGGCCAAGGCCACGGCGCCGCTGCCGGTGCCCAGGTCCAGCACACGGGCTTGGCTCAAGCTCAGCGACAAGGCCCAGTCCACCAAGGTTTCGGTGTCGGGGCGGGGCACCAGCACCCTGGGGTCCACCTGCAGGGTGAGGCCGTGGAAGGCTTGCGAACTAGTCAAATAAGCAATGGGTTCGTGTTGCAGACGTCGTTGCACCAAGGCATTGAACAAGGCCTGTGCTTGGTTCGAAGGCTGATCTTGGTCGTGCAACAGCAACCAGGCGCGGTCGTGCAGGTCCCGCCCTAAAACATGCAGCAACAGAGTTTGCGCTTCCAGGTGGTCCAGCCCCAAGGTTTTGGCGTGGGCCAAGGTTTGGGCGATGTTCAACCCGCGCCCTCCAGCGCCGCCAGTTGCTCGGCGGCTTCATACGCCTGCAACGCCTCCACCACATCGCCCAAATCGCCCTCCATGATGGCCAGCAGTTTGTACAGCGTCAGGTTGATGCGGTGGTCGGTGAACCGGCCTTGAGGGAAGTTGTAGGTGCGGATTCGGTCAGACCGGTCGCCGCTGCCAATCAGGCTTTTGCGCTCGGCGGCGTCTTTGGCGGCGCGCTCGGAGCGGTCTTTTTCCTGGATGCGAGCGGTCAACACCCGCAG
>CANGHG010000115.1 GCA_947453645.1 Comamonadaceae bacterium | reverse complement strand
TCGGTGTCTTCGTTGATGAACTCGGTGATGCCATGCACCAGCGCGTGGCTGAGTTTGTGCGACACGCTCACCGGCGCATCGGGTGTGCCGCGCCAAGCGAGTTTGGCGCTGTCGTCCTTGGCCGCGCCCTTGGCACTTTCGGCCACTTCGATCAAACGCTCACCCGCTGTCAGGTGCGCTTCACCGTCTTTGTAGTTGGGCGTTCGGTTGAGCACCACGTCTTCCACACGCTCGCGCAGCGTGGGTTCCAGGTCGTCGTAGACGCCCACCATGCCCGCGTTGACGATGCCCATGTCCATGCCCGCTTGGATGGCGTGGTAGAGAAACACGGTGTGGATGGCTTCGCGCACCGGGTCGTTGCCACGGAAACTGAACGACACGTTGGACACACCGCCACTCACCTTCGCGCCGGGCAGGTTTTGTTTGATCCAGCGGGTGGCGTTGATGAAGTCCACCGCGTAGTTGTCGTGCTCTTCAATGCCGGTGGCGATGGCGAAAATATTCGGGTCGAAAATGATGTCTTCGGGCGCAAAACCTACCCCACCTTGGTCAACATCCGCCACCAACACCCGGTAAGCGCGTTCGCAAATTTCCACCTTGCGTTGGTAGGTGTCGGCTTGGCCTTTTTCGTCGAACGCCATCACCACCGCGGCCGCGCCATAGCGCTTGATCAGCTTGGCTTGGCGTTTGAATTCGTCCAAGCCCTCTTTCATGCTGATGGAGTTGACGATGCCCTTGCCTTGGATGCAACGCAAACCCGCTTCGATGACGCTCCACTTGCTGCTGTCGATCATGATGGGCACACGGGCGATGTCGGGCTCGGAGGCGATGAGGTTCAAAAACCGCACCATGGCCGCCAGGCTGTCGAGCATGGCCTCGTCCATGTTGATGTCGATGATTTGCGCGCCGTTTTCCACTTGTTGACGCGCAACGGCCAAGGCTTGCTCGTACTCGCCGTTCAAGATCATGCGGGCAAAGGCCTTGGAGCCAGTGACGTTGGTGCGCTCGCCGATGTTGACGAAGGTGGCTTGAACTGGCGTGCTGTCATCGTCGGCACTGGCCGTGGTGCCTATGAGCACGGGCTCCAAGCCCGAGAGCTTCATGGGGGGGACGGCAGTGTGTGGGGTATTCATGGACTCACCTGAAGGATGCAAAACAGGCGAGCGTCGTTGCGAGTGAAACACCCCAAGCCTGGCTTTGTGAAAAGCTGCAACGCTCCTTGGGGTGAGAAGGATTTTAGCGGCTGGTCAAACCGCTGCGGTGTCAGTGCGTTTGCGACCAGGAAGGCAGAGCCACGGTGCTGCCAGACCAGCGGTGCTCTTTGGGTGCCGATGTGGCTTGGTTGCGCAACTGCCATTGGGCCACGGCTTTGCTGAACAACTCAAAGCTGCTTTGGTACAGGGCCTTGTTGCCCGAGGCTTGGCCCCAGAATGATTGCCACGATTCAGCTGAAGAAGTTAGAAAGAAACTCATTTGTTTTCCCTCCTTGTTGACAAGAGCCCGACTCTATGCCTTTTGATATCAATGTCAACAGTGATTGCACTGACGTGTTTTTTCAAGCCAACAGTTGCGCTGCACTCGGCGGCTGACAACCCACTCGTTCGCAATTGATGGCCGCGGCTTTCAAGGCGTGTTGCAAGGTAATGTCGAGCCTGACCACGGCCATTTCGTCATGGCCCACAGTGTCGTGCAACACCCAATCGGCCAGGCAACTGCCCCAAAAGGTGTCGCCTGCGCCCACGGTGTCCACCACTTGCACTGGCGGTGCTGGCGCTTTGCTTTGCACAGCGTGGGTTGCACCTGTTGTGGCCGGTGAGGCCATGTGCAAGCTGGCCCCCTGCGCCCCAAAGGTCAGCGCCACGCGTTGGCAACCCAGCGCCAGCCATTGGTCGGCCAATGCATGGCTGTTGTCCCAATGCACATCGGTCCAACCCAACAACTGCATGTCCTCATCGCTGGCCTTGAGCCAATCGGCCAAGCGGGCCATCTGCATCACGGCCTGCAAATAAGCGGGCAGGTCGTAGGCCACACGGGTGCGCAAATTCACGTCGATGCTGATGGTCCAGCCCAGGGCTTTGGCAAACTGAATGACATGCATCACCTTGTGGTGCTCGGGCGGCATGGCCATGAGGGAGCCGGTGTGCAGCACACCAGGCGCGTGCTGCTTGAGTAGGCGCACCATGTCGTCGGCGTTGTAATCGCGGTCGGCCACGCCGTCGCGGTAAAAACCATAACTGGCTTGGCCGTCTTGGATGTTGACCACGGCCAAGGACGTGGGTTTGGCTGAAGGTTTGCCCAGGGCTTGGGCACCACTCTCCCTCAACTTGGCCGCGAGTTGCTGGCCAAACACATCGCTGGACAAGGGGCTCAGGTAGCCCACGTCCACGCCTTGCAAAGCCACGGCGCGCGCCAGGTTGAACGGGCTGCCACCTAAGAGCGGCTGCAAACTGCCATCGGGCTGCGCCACGCAGTCCATCAACGCCTCGCCCAGCACCCACACTGACGCACTCATTTTTTCAACAGGCGCTGTCGGCGCAGCACATCAATCCACACGGCCACGATCACCACCGCGCCAATGGCCATCATTTGTTTGAACTGGGAAATTTCCAGCAGGTTCATGCCGTTCCTCACCATGGTGATCAGGATGGCGCCGAGCAAACTGCCCCAGATGGAACCCCGGCCGCCAAACAAAGAGGTGCCGCCCAAAATCACCGCCGCGATGGCGTCGAGTTCGAACATTTGCGCCATCTTGCCGCTGCTGGAATCCATGCGCGCCATGAGCACAATCGCCCCCAAAGCACAGCTGAGGCCCGACACCACATACACCGCGAGTTTGTAGCCTTTGATGTGAATGCCGACCTGCCGCGCGCCCATTTCGTTGGAGCCCATGGCGTAGACATAGCGGCCCAGCTTGGTGCTGGAGAGCACAAAAGCCATGACCACAAAGTACAGGCCTGAGATAACGATGGGCATGGGCACGCCGAACAACTCGCCATAGCCAATGAAAGGCAGTGGCTCGGGCATGCCTGCGTTGTCAAATCCGCCTGTGGCCTCGAAGGCCAAGCCGCGCCACAAGGTGAGGCCGCCCAAGGTGACGATGAACGACGGGATGCCGACAAAGGCCACCAAATAGCCGTTGAACAAACC
>CANGHG010000114.1 GCA_947453645.1 Comamonadaceae bacterium | reverse complement strand
CGCCACTTCAGCATTGATGCGGTCTTCCACCCCCCGCGCATTGGCGAAGAACATGCTGGCATCCACCCGCAAACACACCAACTTGGGACTCACCAACACCTCGTGACGCAGCACATTACGGAAATGCTCGGTGCCTGGCACCAAACCGACGGTGGCGATGTGCGGTCGGCTGGCCCTCAACAAAAACAGCGCCAAAGACACCAACACACCCATGACCAAACCGCTTTCCACGCCGACCAATAAAGTGGCCAGCAAGGTGGTGGCCACCGCCATGAAGTCGAGTTTGGAGAAACGCCAGGTGGATTTCAAAATCCCAAAGTCCACCAAGGACAAGACCGCCACGATGATGGTCGCCGCCAAGGTGGCTTGGGGCAAATAAAACAAAGCGGGGGTTAAAAACAGCGAGGCCAAGGTGATGCCCACCGCGGTGAACACACCCGCCGCAGGGGTGACGGCACCAGCGTCAAAGTTGACCACCGAGCGGGCAAAACCGCCCGTGACGGGAAAGCCGCCGGTGAAGGCAGCCGATAAATTGCTGGCGCCCAAGGCCACCAACTCCTGGTCGGGCTCAATGCGCTGACGCCGTTTGGCCGCCAAGGTTTGGCCCACCGACACCGATTCCACAAAGCCCACCACGCTGATCAGCAATGCTGGAACCAAGAGCTCTTGCCAGAGCGCCCAATCCCACAAAGGTGCTGTGAGGGGCGGCAAGCCTTGAGGCACCGTGCCCACCAACTTCATGCCTTGACCCTGCCAGTCGAGCGACCATGCCAAAACTGTTGTTAAAGCAATCGCCACCACGGGGCCGGCTTTGGCCAGCACGTCGGCCAGCTTGGGTTTCAAACCAGCGGAGATCAGCAAAGGCTTTAAGCCCTTGCGCACCCAAAACAAAAATACGGTGGCGGCAATGCCCACGCCCAGCGTCAGCAAATGAATGTTCGAGGCTTGGTGCACCAGCGACAACAGCAGCTCTACAAAATTGTGGCCCTCGGCTTTCACGCCCATGAGGGTTTTCAGTTGGCTCAAAGCAATCAGCAAACCCGAGGCCGAGATGAAACCCGAAATCACCGGATGGCTTAAAAAGTTCGCCAAGAAACCCAGCCGCAACAAACCCATGATGAGCAACATCCCGCCCGACAAAAACGCCAAGGTGATGGCCACTTGCCAATACGCATAAGTGCCAGCGGCGGCGTGTTCGGCCACCGCAGCGGCGGTCATCAGCGACACCACGGCCACAGGACCCACCGCCAACACCCGGCTGCTGCCCAACACCGCATAGAGCAGCAAAGGGGCGACGCTGGCGTACAAACCCACCTCGGGTGGCAGCCCCGCCAGCAAGGCATAGGCCAGGCTTTGCGGGATCAGCATGATGGTGACGATGAGGGCCGCCACCAAATCGCTGGTGAAGGTCTCTCGGTTGTATTGGCGACCCCAATCCAGCAGGGGTACCGAGGGCAGCCAGCGTGAGAATGCAGTCATCAACCCACCATTTCAGGTTGCGCCATCCATTCGCGGCCTTTGAGCATGGCTTCCCAGTAAATCGGTGGGAGCAATCGCTCTTTCAGGTACCAGGCCAAAGCAGACGGCTTGGTGCCGTCGATGAGCCAAGTTGGAAAGCTGGGGGCCAGTTTGCCGCCGTAGGTGAATTCGGCCAACACGATCTTGCCGCGCTCCACCGTGAGGGGGCATGAACCATAGCCGTCGTACTTGGCTTCGCCATTGAGCTGACCCATGGCCACCAAGAGGTTGTGGGCCACCACGGGGGCTTGCTTGCGCGCAGCGGCAGCGGTTTTGGCGTTGCTGGTGTTGGTCACGTCGCCCAAACCAAACACATTGGCGTAGGTTTTGTGCCGCAACGAAGCGGGGTCTACATCCACCCAACCAGCGGCGTCGACCAAGGGGCTGACACGCACAAAATCGGGGGCTTTTTGTGGCGGCACCACGTGGATCATGTCAAAGTCACGCACCACTTTTTCTTTGCTGCCGTCGGCCATGTTTTTCATGAACGTGGCTTTGTGCGCTGGGCCGTCCACCGCCACCAGGGTTTCGCCAAAGTTCAGTCCAATGTGGTATTTCTTCACATATTCCATGAGGGCGGGCACATAGTCGGCCACACCAAACAGCACCGCACCCGCATTGCAAAACTGGATGTCGATGTTGTTGAGCACGCCCTGGCGTGTCCAGTGGTCGGCTGACAAGTACATGGCTTTTTGCGGCGCACCAGCGCACTTGATGGGCATGGGTGGTTGGGTGAACAGCGCCTTGCCGCCTTTCAAGTGTTGCACCAACTCCCAGGTGTAGGGTGCCAAGTCGAAGCGGTAGTTGGAGGTGACGCCATTGCGGCCCAGGGTGTCGCTCAAACCTTCAATGCCTTGCCAATCCAGCTTCAAGCCGGGGCAAACCACCAATTGTTTGTACTTCACCACCCGGCAGCCTTCCAAAATGACTTGGTTGTGCTCGGGCTCGAAAGCCGCCACTGCCGCCTTGATCCAGCTGACATCGGTGGGGATGACCGAGGACATGGTGCGGGCGGTTTCCCCGGGTTTGAAGATGCCGCCACCGACCATGGTCCAACCGGGTTGGTAGAAGTGGGCATCTGCGGGGTCGATGATGGCGATGTCCAGCAGCGGGCTGCGTGCCAACAAACTGGAAGCCACCGAAATGCCTGCGGCACCGCCTCCGACAATCACCACATCGTGACTGGCGTCGGCTTGGTTGCTGGGCGTTTTGCCGCCGTTGGCGATGCGCTGCACCAAGGCCTTCATGTCAAAGCCCACACGTTGCGAGGCTTCCAAAATTTGCGGCAGGGGTGTGATGCCCGATTGCGACAGCGCCCACATGGTGGTCGAGCGCATACCGGTGCGGCAATACGCCAGCACGGGGGCGGGCAGGGTAGCGAGCAGTTCGCCAAAGGCCTTGCCGTCCTCGTCCCGCACTTTGCCTGACTCAGCAGGCAAATAGCGCATTTGCAAGCCATTGGCTAAAGCGGCTTGTTCCATTTCGCTAAAGCTGGGCTGATCGGGGCCTTCGCCATCAGGGCGGTTGCAAATGATGGCTTTGAAGCCCATTTTTGCCACAGCCTCCAGTTCGGCGACCATGACTTGCGGGCTGATCGACAGATGAGGCGTGAGTGCTTTGATGTCCATGGTATTTCCAGTAAGTGAGG
>CANGHG010000113.1 GCA_947453645.1 Comamonadaceae bacterium | reverse complement strand
TGCACCCGCCCCTGCGGTCCTTGGCAGCTGAAGCCAGCGATCTTGTTGTAGGGGTTGGGGATGATGTCGCAGCCCGCTGGAAAACGCCCCATGTTCAAGCGATGTTGGTTGTCCTCTCGGTCGGGCTCATAAGGCAAGCCTTGCTCCAATGCCACATCACGGGTGCGCTCCCGAATCAGGCGTTCGGCCTCATGGTGCAGTGCGAGGTCCACGCCCAGCGCCTTGGCAGCCGACTGGCGGGTGTGGTCGTCCGGCGTGGCCCCAATGCCACCGCAGGAAAACACCACGCCGGGTTGCTCAAAAGCGCGCCTCAAGGTGTCGGTCAGGCGTTGCGGGTCGTCGCCCACATAGTCGGCGTGGCTGAGGGATAAACCGCGTTCGGACAGCAATTCAATGACTTTGGTCAAATGCTTGTCTTGGCGCTTGCCGGACAATATTTCATCGCCAACGATGATCAGGCCGAAACTTGGAACAGAAGAGGGGTTGTGCATGCCCCGAATCCTACAACTGGACAACACATGAAACGCAGACACTTATTGGGCGGCATCGCCTTGGGCACAGGGGCTTTGGTGGTGGGTTGGAGCATCTTGCCGCCGCGCCAGCGGCTCATGCCCTCGCAGCCCTTGCCTGCCATCGATCAACAAACTGCCCTCAATGGCTGGGTGCGAATTGGCGAAGATGACAAAGTCACCATCATCATGAGCAAATCAGAGATGGGACAAGGGGTGTTCACTGGTTTGGCCATGATGCTGGCCGATGAACTCGACGCCCGCTGGGATCAAGTGGGCTTTGCGCAATCAGGCTACGACAACATTTACAACAACCAATCGGTGGCCGCTGACGGCCTGCCCTTTCACCCCGACAACCATGGCGCAGTCAAGCGCTTTGCCCAGTGGATGACCCACAAGACCATGCGCGAGTTTGGGTTGATGGCCACAGGCGGTTCGTCCAGCATGAAAGACCTGTGGCTGCCCATGCGTGAAGCAGGCGCCAGTGCACGGGCCATGCTGATTGATGCAGCCGCTCAGAAATGGCAGCTGCCCGCCAGCGAATGCCTGGTGAAAGACGGCGTCATCTCTCACCCCTCTGGCGTTTCTGCCAAATTTGGTGAATTGGCTGCTTTAGCTGGTAAGCGCCCTCGCCCCTCATCAGTCACGTTGAAAACCCCAGACCAATTCAAGCTGATTGGTCACGCAACCCCGCGCTTGGAAGGCGGCTCCAAAACCGATGGCTCGGCCATGTACACGGCCGACTTCAGGCCCGAGGGCTTGCTCTATGCCTGCGTGCGCATGAACCCCGAGTTGGGCGCACCCCTCACCAGCTTTGATGGGTCCAAGGCCCAGGCCATGCCAGGCGTGCGCCAAGTGCTGGCTGTGCCTGCCGACAAAGGCAGCACCGCCGGCGTGGCCGTGGTGGCGCAATCCACGCACCAGGCCATGAAAGCCCTGCGCCAGGTGCACATCGATTGGGGCCATGGTCCCGCGCAAGCTTTCTCCAGTGCTCAAATTCAAGAAGCCCTGAAACAAGGCCTGAGCAGTGACGACGCACACACCTACTTTGAGCAAGGCGACACCGACAAGGCTTTGAAATCAGCTGCCAAGACGGTGCAAGCCGAGTACAGCGCCCCTTATTTGGCGCACGCCACCATGGAGCCCCTCAGCTGCACCGTGTGGCTCAAAGATGGTCAAGCCGAGCTCTGGGCACCCAGCCAAGTCCCAGACGCGGCGCGGCACATCGTGGCGGGGATCTTGGGCCTACCCAAGGAGCGTGTCACCCTGCACCTGCCCTTGCTTGGCAGCGGTTTTGGTCGCCGATTGGAGTTCGACTTCATCGCCCAAGCTGCTTACATTGCCAAGGCCATGCCTGGCCATCCTGTGCAAACGATCTGGGACCGCAGCCAGGAGTTGCAACACGACTTTTACCGTCCTGCCTGCCTCAGCCTTTACAGCGCTGGGCTTGATGCCCAAGGCCAGGTGGTGGCTTGGAAAAACCGTTCTGCCAGCCAGTCCATCGCTGCAGACATGGTCACCCGCCTGCTCGGCGTGCCCGGTGGCGGCCCCGACAAAACCACGGCCGAAGGCGCGTTCGACCAAGCCTACGAATGGCCCAACGCCCAGGTCAGCCACACCACGGTGAAGCTGCCTATTCCTGTGGGTTCCTGGCGCTCGGTGGGTCATTCACACCAGGCTTTTTTCAAAGAAAGTTTTGTGGACGAAGTAGCCCACGCCAGCGGCCAAGACCCCCTGGCGTTTCGTCTGTCCATGCTGAAAAACCACCCTCGCCATGCCAAGGTGTTGCAACTCGCCGCCGACAAAAGCGGTTGGGGCCAAGCATTACCCGCCAACCCTGACGGCAGCCGGCGAGCATTGGGCATGGCCCTGCACGAATCCTTTGGCACCATCGTGGCCCAAGTGGCCGAGGTGTCGGTGAAAGACCAGCAAATTCGGGTGCACCGCGTGGTGTGCGCCGTGGACTGCGGCACCGTGGTCAACCCCGATGGCGTGGCCCAGCAGATGGAAAGCGCCGTGGTGTATGGCTTGTCCGCCGCGCTGTTTGGCGACATCAGCTTCGAGCAAGGCAGGGTGCAACAGGGCAATTTCCATGACTACAAAGTGCTGCGCATCGACCAAACTCCCGAGGTCATCACCCACACGGTGCCAAGTGACGCACACCCCGAAGGCATGGGCGAACCAGGCACCCCGCCCATCGCGCCGGCTGTGGCCAATGCGTTGTTCGCCCTCAACGGCCAAAGGTTGAGGAGCCTGCCCTTGAAACTGCTGTGAATGCACCATTTTGGGTTAGGATGAAGCGATAACAAGTCAATTGACCATGAAAATAGAGGGATGGCAAGCATGGTTGCGTTTGCAATGATGGAGAAATACGGCGGCGTCAAAAAGCTGAACAAAGTGCTTGAACAGTTTTACGAGGCCGTGGGTGAAAAACGTGACATGCGTCACTATTTTTTCAATATCAAAATTGAAAACCTGTTGCGCGACCAACTCTATTTCCACGCGTATTCCATGCGCAAGCCCGATCGCTTTTACCGCGAACAATTGCTGCAAACCGCATCCCAAGACATTCAGGTCAACGTCAATGTGTTTGACGAGGTGATACTCACCTTGGATGAATTGCTGCGCAAAAACGGGGTACACAAAGACGAATCCGCCAAAATCGCAGCGCACATCATCGAAATCGTGGAAGAAACCCGCAGCCAAGCGGGCGACACCGTGGTGACTGTCTGGAAACCCGTGGACATCACCAACGAAACCGTCAATACCTTCTACAACAACAACCGCACCGATTCGCGCATTGAGAAAAACGGCGATGTCTACGCCACCCGCAATTTCTCCTATCCTTTTTGGACCAGGGTGTTGCCCGACAAGCGCCAAATC
>CANGHG010000112.1 GCA_947453645.1 Comamonadaceae bacterium | reverse complement strand
TCTATTTTCAGATCACCCTTGAGTAAAAAGCTAGCGAGAGAGTCTTGTAAGTTTGCGCGCATTAAACAAAATACTGGCTGCGCCCACACTTTGCCATCTGCTTCCTTGCTTGAGGCATAAACCAATTGAAAATCCCCTCGCTCCATCTCAGCGCTCAATAGCTCTGCAAGGTTATTGGGTAGTAACGGTGAGTCACAAGGTGAAGTAAGTAGATAGGGGGTCTTGCATGCCTTGAGACCGACAGAGAATCCAGCTAAGGGGCCTGAAAAGTCTGGGGTCTCATCCATGATTACAGGGTATCCATAGTTCGCATACTTCGTAATATTGCGGTTGGCATTGATAACAATTGTTTGTACCTGAGGTTTTAGCTTTGCAATAGCTGACTCGATTAATGGTTTGTTGTGAAAAGGGATTAAGCCCTTATCAATACCGCCCATCCGCTGTGCACGTCCGCCTGCAAGAATCAGTCCGGTGATGTCTTTACTTGAAATCATTAGCCACCAATGTAAGACATTTCAACCTTGCGATTACCAGAAGATAAGCTGGCTGTATGAGAGCCACGAATTTCAGAGTAGTGATCATCGCGAGTCGACCAGGTGTTCATTACGGCATTAGCGATCTCTAAATCAGATTTGCCGGAACGCAATAAAGTTTTGAAATCAAAGCCTTCATTCGCAAAGAGGCAAAGATACATTTGTCCATCAGTTGAGATGCGAGCCCTGGTACATTCATGACAGAAGGTCTGGGTAACGCTGGAGATCACACCAATTTCGCCTGAACCATCTATATAGCGCCAGCGTTGTGCCACCTCACCAGAGTAGTTAGCTTCAATGGCTTCCAGAGGAAAAACTTCATTGATACGGGCAATCACTTCTCTAGAAGGGAGGACTTGCTCCATATTCCAGCCATTAGAGCTGCCGACATCCATAAATTCAATAAAGCGCAGAATAACGCCGCTACCTTTAAAGTGCTTGGCCATCGAAACGATCTCATGATCGTTGGTACCCTTTTTAACCACCATGTTTACTTTGATATTTTCAAAGCCAACCTCTTGAGCTGCGGCAATGCCATCGAGCACGTCGGCTACTGGAAAGTCGACATCATTCATTTTTTTGAAGATGGTATCGTCTAAACCATCAAGGCTTACCGTCAAGCGTTGTAGGCCAGCTGCTTTTAATGCGGCCGCTTTCTTGCGCAAAATGCTGCCATTCGTCGTCAAGGTCAAATCCAGTGGTTTGCCGTCAGCCGTCTGAATTTTTGCCAGCATCTCGATTAGCACTTCTAAATTCTTGCGCAGTAAAGGTTCACCACCAGTCAGCCTAATTTTTTCAACACCTAATGTAGCGAAGATAGAGGTGAGACGAGTGATTTCTTCAAAGCTCAGTAACTCTTTATGAGCTAGGTACGGATAGTTTTGGTCGAACACTTCTTTAGGCATGCAATATGTGCAGCGGAAGTTGCAGCGATCAGTTACGGAGATGCGCAGGTCTCTGAGAGTACGTCCACGAGTGTCTTGGGTGTGGCCATGCGGCGTGACAAGCTCCTTGCCAATAGACGGCGCTATGCCTGCACCTTCATCGATACGAATCGGAATTACCTTAGGGATTGCTTTTTCAACCATGCTCTCAATTATGGCTGTGAAACGGGGTTTCTGCCAAACCACCAAATATCCTTTTGGGATAAATGGCGGTCTGGAGAAAAGCTTGAATCAGCGTTAAACCGTTTTTTCTTGGCCGCCGGTTTCAACTAAAACCATTGGGCCTTCAGGAATGCTCGCTGCAGGTTTAGGCACTCTGCCTAAGTTCTGTGCAACAGGCTCTGCCTGAATTTGGCTTTGTGCTTCAGCATGCTTAGAGGAGTCGGTGGCGACCCAGATCATACCTGCTGATTGCACAACGCTATGCAAAGGAGTTTCTTCAAGCGCTTGGAAAGCAACTTTAGGAAGCTCAGGTGCAGGCTTGGCGATTACTTCAATCTTGGCAACTGCAGCAGCAACTGGTGCTGGAGTGGATGCTGGTGCTGAAGTAGGAGCAGAAGCCGCAGACGAAGGCGCAGCAGAATTTTGCGCAGGACGATTAGATTGACGTGGGGCACGTGGGGTGCGCTCTTGTCGTTCTTGTCTCTCTGCAGCAGGCTTTGCGTTACCAAAACTATTAGCAAGATTCTGAATCGGCATAGATGCAGATGCACCAGCCATTCCTACGGGAGGGCCTGCAAAAGGACTTGTTGATGGAGTAGCAGAAACGGTAGTTGTTGCATCACCATTCTCTGTACGCTCACCACGTTGACCACGACCACGACCACGACGGTTGCGACCACGACCACGACGCTCTTCACCATCTGCACTTGGAGTAGCTTCAGCACCAGGAGCCGCTTCAGTGGCAGGTGTTACTGCTGCTGGATTAACTTGGCGTTCTGGCTTAGGACCATTCTGATTGCCTTGGTTACGATTGCTGTTGCGGTTATTACGGTTGCGATTATTGTTGGAGCCTTCTGCTGGTGTGCCTTCAGCAGCATTAGCTGCTGGACGCTCAGCGCGCTCAGTGCGGTCACCGCGACGATTGCGTCCACGATTACGATCATTGCCGCCGTTGCGTCCTTGATTACGACCACGTGGGTTGCTTGGCGCAGGCTTCTCTTCAACTGCTGGAGATGAGGAGAACAGCTTTTTGATGAATCTAAATAAACCACCAGAGCTTTCAGTCGCTACTTTTTCAGTGCGTGCCGGACGTGGTTGACTCATTGGCGCAGGTTGTGTTGGCGTAATACCCTTAACAGCAGCTTCAGGACGTACTTTTATGTCCGCATCTTTTTTGCTAACTGTTGTATCGGTCTCGAGTTCACGAGCGGCTTCTTCTGCCATGACATAGCTAGCCTTTTGATCATCAAGACGTGGATCGTCATGACGCAAGCGCTCTAACTTGTAGTGTGGAGTCTCTAAATGCTTATTGGGAACCATTAAGACGTTAACTTTGAAGCGAGTCTCAATCTTGATCACTTCAGCACGTTTTTCATTCAAGAGGAAGGCAGCCACTTCAACTGGTACTTGTGTATGAATCGCAGCTGTATTTTCTTTCATGGCTTCTTCTTGAATGATGCGAAGAACTTGTAATGCAGAGGATTCAGTATCACGAATATGACCAGTACCGTTACAACGTGGGCAGGTTACATGGCTACCTTCGGATAATGCAGGGCGCAAGCGCTGACGTGACATCTCCATCAAACCAAACTTGGAGATCTTGCCCATCTGCACACGTGCACGGTCATGACGGAGAGCATCGCGCAGGCGGTTCTCAACATCTTTCTGTGCTTTGCTCGACTCCATATCAATGAAGTCGATCACAATCAAGCCACCCAAGTCACGTAAACGTGCTTGACGAGCGATTTCATCGGCAGCTTCTAAGT
>CANGHG010000111.1 GCA_947453645.1 Comamonadaceae bacterium | reverse complement strand
GGTAGCGCGCTCCCTCGATTTGTTCTTGCGCACCCCCGTGCATGTGATTGGCGAGGTGAGCCTCTTGGTACGCCACAACCTGCTGCGCCAGTCGGCGTCGCTGGACGGCATTGAAGTGGTGTTGGCGCATCCACAAGCTTTGGGTCAATGCCAAGAGTGGCTGAACAAACACCTGCCCCAGGCCGAACGCCGCGCGGTTGCCAGCAACGCCGAAGGCGCTCGCTTGGCGGCCACCAACCCCGCTTGGGCGGGTTTGGCCAGCGAACGTGCTGCTTCCGAATTTGGCTTGCATGTGGTGGCCCACGCCATCCAAGACGAGGCCTATAACCGCACCCGTTTTGCCATCATCACCCTGCCGCAAACCTTGGCCACACCCCCAGCCTCGGGCAAAGACTGCACCTCCTTGGTGGTCTCGGTGCCCAACAAACCCGGCGCGGTGCACGACCTCTTGATGCCGCTCAAAGCCAATGGCGTGTCCATGACCCGCTTCGAGTCGCGCCCCGCCAAGTCGGGCCAGTGGGAGTACAACTTCTACATCGACCTCGACGGCCACATCAGCCAACCCCACGTGGCCCAAGCGCTCAAAGAGCTGCAAGGCCTGTGTGCCTTTTACAAAGTGATTGGCTCCTACCCGGTTGGCGCTTAGGGCTTGGCATGATCGACTACAGCAAGTTCAAAAAATCTTTGCTGCAACTGCAATGGCAACATGCCAATTGGCAAAACCTGGACAAGCGACCTCATCTGAGCGGGTTGGACAAGGAAGCCATTGCCGAGTCGGTCATTCAACGCTTTGAAACTTGCTATGACTGCATTTGGAAAGTTCTCAAACGCCACTTGAATGAGAAACTGGGTTTGCCTGATCTACCCAATAGCCCCAAACCTATTTTCCGCATTGCTGCTGATAACCAATTGCTGATCAACAGCGATGCCCAATGGCTGATCTATGCCGAGGCACGGGTACAAACCGCCCACGACTATGACGGGCTTAAAGCGGCATCCACCCTGGCCTTGATGCCGACTTTCGTGGCGGATGCTGTGGCGCTCTACCAAACCCTGACCGGTGAAAGTTGGGTTTGAACACATGGCAGCCCCGCAGCTTCAACTAACCCCAGGGCAAGCTCAACACTTGCTCAGCCTGCTGTTCCAGCATGTGCCTCATTTGCAAGTCTGGGCCTTCGGCTCCCGCGTCAAAGGAACGGCCCGCCCCAGCTCCGACTTGGACTTGGTCTTTTTTGCCGAGGAAGCGGATAAACCTTTGCTTGGCAGTCTGCGTGAAGCCTTGGAAGAAAGTCTGCTGCCCTTTGCGGTGGACATGCTGGTGTGGAACGATATTTCCGCGGCTTTTCAAGCCCATATTCAAAGCCAATTCATTGAGTTGCAAAAACCGGTTGCGGCGAAAGTGGGCGCATGAAATTCAAGCAACTCGGGCTGGTGGGCTGCGGCCTCATGGGCGCTTCGTTTTCACTGGCGCTGCAATCGCAACAGCTGGTTGACAAGGTGGTGGGCTTCAGCCCATCGCAAGCCACACGTGACAAAGCACTTCACCGCGGCGTGGTTCACCAGGCTGTCAACTCGGTGGTCGAGGCCGTTCAAGGTGCAGACGTGGTGCTGTTGGCGGTGCCGGTCAGCCAAACTGCCGCTTGTTTCCAAGCCATGGCGGCCCATTTAGACCCACACTGTTTGCTCATGGATGTGGGCTCCACCAAGTGCGATGTGGTGGCCGCCGCCCAAGCCTCCTTGGGCAAGCGTTTGAACTGCTTTTTACCCGCCCACCCCATCGCTGGCAAAGCCCAAGCGGGTGTGGACCATGCCGAAGCCTCGCTGTACCAAGACCGGGCCCTCATCCTCACCCCCTTGGCCCACAACAGCCCAGCGCAAGTGGCGCAGGCCACGGCGCTGTGGCAGGCCATCGGCAGCCGGGTCCACCACATGACGCCCGAGGCACACGACCAAACCTTTGCCGCCGTCAGCCATGTGCCGCATTTGCTGGCTTTTGCGCAGGTG
The DNA here is from genome assembly GCA_947453645.1 of Comamonadaceae bacterium. Lineage (GTDB taxonomy): Bacteria > Pseudomonadota > Gammaproteobacteria > Burkholderiales > Burkholderiaceae_C > Limnohabitans. Next base: position 1,500 of record CANGHG010000111.1, on the reverse strand, counting down.
AATGGCTTGCTGCAGCAGCCCGAGGGCGAGGCTTTTCTGAAGCTGGCTGGGCCGGGTTTTCGGGACTTCTCGCGCATCGCGGCCAGCGACCCCGCCGTGTGGCGTGACATTCTGAGCGCCAACCGCACCGAGGTGCTGGCCCAGTTGGCGCATTTTCAAGCAGCCCTGCATGACCTTGAAAAATCCATACAAAACAATGACTTACAAGCCCTGTCCCGCTTGATCGCGCAGGCCAGTGCGGCGCGAAGCGCCTGGCAACTGACTGGCGGCCAGGCCAGCGAAGCAGACTGACAACAGGTCAGCAACGGGGTTTGTCTTAAAATTTGTGCTGCAAATGTGTATTACAAAAAGGCATTCAGATGCAGGCATCTACTTTTTCATTTCGGGCTGACGAGGTTTTCTCAGAGCAAACCCGCGCCATGGCCAGCGCACTCGGGCTGAAAAGCTCGGACTACATCCGCCAAGCCGTGTCCGAGAAAAACGCCCAAATCATGGCGCAACACATTGCCGCCTTGTCCAAAGAATTGGCTGATGAACACCTCCAGGTGAATGAGTCGCTGGAAGGCACGCTGAGCGATGGCCTCGAATAAGTTCCAACGCGGCCAAATTTGGGAAGTCGCTCTCGAACCCCAATCCCACAAAGAAGAACCCGGCAAACGCAAACGCCCTGCCTTGGTGATTCAAACCGACTTGCTCAATGCCAGCGGCCACCCGACCACCATTGTGGTGGTGGGCACCAGCCAGGTTCGGCGCGACAAAGACTACTTTCCGCTGCGGGTGGCTTTGCCCAGCCAAGCGGGTTTGGTGCTGGAGACGGATTTGCTGATTGACCAAATTCGCGCCATCTCCAACCGCCGCTTCATGGGCGACCAGCCTTTGACCAGCCTGAACACCGCCCAACTCAAACGCGTGGAAGACGCACTCAAACTGCTGATTGGCAGATAAGGATTTCATGTTCACCACCGCCTTCCTCGACATCCCCGCCCTGCAAAACGCCCAAGGCACGGTCACGCTGCCAGGCTCGAAAAGCATCTCCAACCGTGTGTTGTTGCTCGCGGCTTTGTGCCAAGGCACCACCACTTTGCACGACCTGCTGGACTCGGACGACACCCGGGTCATGCTGGATGCCTTGCGCCAAATGGGTTGCGCAGTTGAGGTGCAGGGCAGCACGGTCCGCATCACGGGCTTGAATGGGCAAGCGCCAGCGGGCGAACTGGATTTGTTCATGGGCAATGCCGGCACCGCCATGCGCCCGCTCACTGCTGCCTTGGCGCTGATGGGCGCCAAAGCCCGTTTGCACGGCGTGCCCCGCATGCACGAGCGCCCTATTGGCGACCTGGTGGACGCGCTGCGCCAACTGGGTTGCCAGATTCAATACACCGGCCAAGACGGTTACCCGCCGCTGCAGTTGCAAGGCCACGAAGGCTTGAAGCTGGACGCCCCCATTCAAGTGCGCGGCGATGTGTCCAGCCAGTTCCTGACCGCTTTGCTGTTGGCGCT
>CANGHG010000110.1 GCA_947453645.1 Comamonadaceae bacterium | reverse complement strand
GTGAGCATGGACGCTTCATCGCTCAAGATGTCGCCAAACATATTGCCGGTGACCACCACGTCAAAACGCTTGGGCTCTTTCACCAATTGCATGGCCGCGTTGTCCACATACATGTGGTCCAGCGCCACATCCGGGTAGTCTTTGTGCACCTCAATGACGATGTCTTTCCAGAACTGAAAAGTCTCCAGCACATTGGCTTTGTCCACGCTGGTCACGCGCTTGCTGCGCTTGCGGGCGGCTTCAAAGGCCACACGGGCAATGCGCTCGACCTCGGGGCGGGTGTAGCGCATGGTGTCAAAGGCTTCTTCGGCACCGGCGAAGAAGCCATCTGGCGACACACGGCGGCCACGCGGTTGGCCAAAGTAAATATCGCCGGTCAGCTCTCGGATGATGAGGATGTCCAAACCCGCCACCAATTCGGGCTTCAAGCTGGAGGCACCGACCAATTCGGGGTAGCAAATCGCGGGGCGGAAGTTGGCAAACAACCCCAGGTTTTTGCGCAAACCCAAAATGGCTTGCTCGGGGCGCAGGGGCCGGTCCAGGCTGTCGTATTTCCAGTCGCCGACCGCGCCAAACAAAATGGCGTCGGCTTCCTTGGCCAGCTTCAAGGTCCTCTCAGGCAGGGGGTGGCCATGCGCGTCGTAAGCCGCACCGCCCACCAAGGCGGTTTCCATCTCGAACTTCAGGCCGAGAACGTTGAGGACTTTGACCGCTTCGGCGACGATTTCGGTGCCAATGCCATCACCGGGGAGGACTGCGATTTTCATGTGTTGCTTTCTGTCATGGTGTGGGCCAGCCAGGGCTTGGAGGCCAAACGGGCGGCTTCAAAAGTGCGGATTTTGTCTGCGTGTTTCAGGGTGAGGCCAATGTCGTCCAAGCCGTTCATGAGGCAATAGCGACGGAAGGCTTGCACCTCGAAGGGAATTTCTTCGCCTTGGGGGCGCACCACCACTTGGCGCTCGAGGTCCACGGTGAGTTGGTAGCCAGGAAAGGCCAGGCATTCGTCGAACAAATGGCCCATGGCGGTTTCGGGCAAGACGATGGGCAGCAAGCCGTTTTTGAAGCTGTTGTTGAAAAAGATGTCGGCAAAGCTGGGTGCCAAGATGGCGCGAAAACCAAATTGGTCCAAGGCCCAAGGCGCGTGTTCGCGAGACGACCCACAGCCGAAGTTTTTCCGCGCCAACAAAATCGACGCCCCTTGGTAACGCGGCTGGTTGAGCACAAAGTCGGGGTTGGGCTTGCGGGCGGCAGGGTCTTGGCCAGGTTCGCCTTTGTCCAGGTAGCGCCACTCGTCAAACAAGTTGGGGCCAAAGCCTGTTTTTTTGATGGACTTTAAAAACTGCTTGGGGATGATGGCGTCAGTGTCGACGTTCTCGCGGTCCATGGGCGCGACCAAGCCTTTGTGTACGGTGAATGTTTGCATGGTGATGTTTTAAGTGAATTCAGGCGAAGATCAAACGGCCTTTGGGAGCTGGAACAGGACGGTTCATCAACTGAGCAGTTTCAATCCACTCGTCAATGATTTTCTGGGCATTGTCCAAGGCGCTGGCGTAAGTATCCCCATCTGCCATGCAGCCTGCCAACTCGGGCACTTCGGCGATGTAAAAGCCGTCTTTGTCGCTCCAGTAAATGATGATTTCGTATTTGCTATTCATGATCGAGCGCTCCTGGGATCAATTGATACCGCACCAACACATCTCTGACTTGCTTGACTTGGTAGCTTTTGGCCATCTTGCCTTTGGCTTGCAGGTTCAAAATTTCCTCCACACCTTGCTTGAAAAAAATGTGATGGGAACCTTTCACTCGGCATTGGAAGTCCAAATTAACCAGCAATTTCGTCAAATCGTCAAAATTCATGTTGTGATCGCTGCCTCCTGAGAGCAGTATCACGATGAATTTGTCCAGTCTGCCCATGTGATTCAGCTGAACTGGCGCACATCGACAAAGTGGCCGTGGATGGCCGCAGCTGCGGCCATGGCGGGACTCACCAAGTGGGTGCGTCCGCCATTGCCTTGTCGGCCCTCGAAATTGCGGTTGGAGGTGGAGGCGCAACGCTCGCCAGGCTCCAACTTGTCGGCGTTCATGGCCAAGCACATGGAGCAACCAGGTTCACGCCATTCAAAACCTGCGGCTTTGAAAATCTCATGCAAGCCTTCTTGCTCGGCTTGCGCTTTGACCAAGCCCGAGCCGGGCACCACCATGGCCAGCTTGATGTTTTTCGCTACTTTTTGGCCCAGCTTTTTCACCACGGCAGCGGCTTCGCGCATGTCCTCGATGCGGCTGTTGGTGCATGAACCAATGAAGACCTTGTCAACGAACACATCGTTCAAGGCTTTGCCGGGTTGCAAGCCCATGTAGGACAAGGCCCGCTCGATGGCGTCGCGTTTGTTGGCGTCTTTTTCTTTATCGGGGTCGGGGACGCGGTCGAGCACCGAGAGCACCATTTCAGGCGAGGTGCCCCAGGTCACTTGCGGCGCGATTTGCGCGGCATCGAGTTGAACCACGGCATCGAAATGCGCGTCGGCGTCCGAATGCAGGGTGTGCCAATAGGCCACAGCTTGGTCCCATTCCACGCCTGTGGGTGAGAGTGGGCGGCCTTTCACATAAGCAATGGTTTTCTCGTCCACCGCCACCAAGCCTGCGCGAGCACCGGCTTCAATGGCCATGTTGCACACGGTCATGCGGCCTTCCATGCTCAGGGCTCGGATGGCAGGGCCTGCAAACTCGATGGTGTAACCCGTGCCGCCTGCTGTGCCTATCTTGCCGATGATGGCCAGCACGATGTCTTTGGCGGTCACGCCTTTGCCAAGTTCACCCTCGACCAAAACCCGCATGTTCTTGGCTTTTTTGGCCAACAGGGTTTGCGTGGCCATCACATGCTCCACCTCGGAGGTGCCAATGCCGTGGGCCAATGCGCCAAATGCGCCATGGGTGGAGGTGTGCGAGTCGCCACACACCACGGTCATGCCTGGCAGGGTGGCGCCATTTTCAGGGCCAATCACATGCACGATGCCTTGGCGTTTGGACATGAAGGGGAAGAACGCGGCCGCACCGAATTCGCGGATGTTGTCGTCCAAGGTGGTGATTTGCGCTTTGCTGATCGGGTCGGTGATGCCGTCATAGCCCAGTTCCCAGCCGGTGGTGGGCGTGTTGTGGTCGGCTGTGGCCACGATGGAGCTGGTGCGCCAAATTTGGCGTTTGGCCACACGGATGCCTTCAAAGGCTTGCGGGCTGGTGACTTCATGCACCAAATGGCGGTCGATGTACAAAACGGCGGTGCCGTCTTCTTCGAGGTGGACGACGTGTTCGTCCCAAATTTTGTCGTAGAGGGTGCGTCCCATGGGGGTCCTGGTCGGGGTGGCGAAAGGTGAACCCGTGATTTTAAGTGCCTGGGGCTGGCCTGGGGTTCCAGCAGTTACAGTCATGTTGAAAGCAGCTGCTGTCGCAGCGGCTAGGACATCCTCAATACGCTTGAATATGAAAATCTCAGTCTTTGGAACGGGTTATGTGGGTTTGGTGCAAGGCGCGGTGTTGGCCGACGCGGGGCACCAGGTGATTTGCGTGGACATTGACGAGGGCAAGCTGGCGCGGCT
>CANGHG010000109.1 GCA_947453645.1 Comamonadaceae bacterium | reverse complement strand
GAAGCCTATGCCACCCAGCACAACCTCAAACCCTTGGGCCGCTTCTTGGGCTTTGCCGTGGCCGGTTGTGAGCCCGATGAAATGGGCATTGGCCCGGTGTACGCCATTCCCAAGGTGTTGAAGCGTTTGGGCTTGACCATCCAGGACATCGACCTGTGGGAATTGAACGAAGCCTTTGCGGTGCAAGTGCTGTACTGCCGCGACAAGCTGGGCATTCCCCCTGAATTGCTGAACGTGAACGGCGGCGCGATTGCCGTGGGTCACCCCTACGGTGTCAGCGGACAACGCCTGACCGGCCACGCCCTGATCGAAGGCAAGCGCCGTGGTGCCAAGCGGGTGTGCGTCACCATGTGCATTGGTGGTGGCATGGGCGCGGCAGGCATTTTCGAGGTGCTTTGAGGCATGTCACTGCGCCCCACGCTTGATTTTTTGCTCTACCACTGGTTAGAGGTCGAGCAACTGAACAAACGGGGGCGTTTTGCGGACCACAGCCGCGAAACTTTTGACGCGGTGTTGGACACCTGCGAGCGCATCGCTCGCGAGAAATACGCTCCGTTCAACCGCACGGTGGACATCCAAGAACCTGCGTTCGATGGCGAGAAAGTCGTCTTGCCCGCCTGCACCCAAGACGCCCACGACGCCTATGTGCAAAGCGGCATGCTCAGCGCGGCGCAGGACGAGTCCATAGGCGGCATGCAACTGCCCTACAGCGTGGAGGCGGCGGCCAACGCGTTTTTCGCTTGTGCCTCTGTCAGCATAGGCGGGGGCATGTTGACGGTGGGCAACGCCAATTTGCTGATGGCGCATGGCAGCGAGCTGCAAAAAAAAGTCTTTGCCCTCAACGAATTCAATGGCCGCTTTGCCGGCACCATGTGCCTGAGCGAACCCCAAGCAGGTTCGTCTTTGTCCGATGTGGCCACCCGCGCCACGCCCGATGGTGAGGACCACGGCCAAGACCCTTTGGGGCCGCGCTATCGGCTCAAGGGCCACAAGATGTGGATTTCCACGGGCGACCATGAGTTGACCGAGAACATCATCCATTTGGTGCTGGCCAAAATTCCGGGCCCTGACGGCAAAACCATTGCGGGCACCAAAGGCATTTCGCTCTTCATCGTGCCGAAAAAATTGGTGGACACCCAAGGGCAGTTGACCGGTGAACGCAACGATGTGGCCTTGGCCGGCTTGAACCACAAACTGGGCTGGCGCGGCACGGTCAACACCTTGCTGAACTTTGGCGAAGGCAAATACCCGGTGCGGGGCAGTGCAGGGGCCATTGGCTATTTGGTGGGTGAAGCCGGCAAGGGCTTGCAATGCATGTTCCACATGATGAACGAAGCCCGCATTGGGGTCGGTCTGGCTGCGACCATGCTGGGCTTGGCGGGCTACTACGCCTCACTCGATTACGCGCAAACCCGCACCCAAGGCCGGCCTGTGGGGCCAGCGGGCAAAGACCCCGCGCAGCCACCGGTGCGGCTGATTGAACACGCCGACATCAAGCGCATGCTCTTGGCTCAAAAAGCCTATGGCGAGGGCGCTTTGGCGCTGGGCTTGTACTGCGCCCGTTTGGTGGACGAACTCCACACCGGTGACGAGTCCCAACAGCACCAAGCCCAGTGGTTGCTGGAGGTGCTCACCCCCATCGTGAAAAGCTGGCCCAGTGAATGGTGTTTGGAGGCCAACAGCTTGGCCATCCAAATTCATGGGGGCTATGGCTACACGCGGGACTTTCCCGTCGAGCAATATTGGCGCGACCAGCGCCTGAACATGATCCACGAAGGCACCCACGGCATCCAAGCCATGGACCTGCTGGGGCGCAAAGTGTTGCTCGAAGACGGCCGTGGCTTGAAACTGCTGGGGCAGCACATCCAAGCCACCATTAACCTTGCACTTCAGAACAGTCATCGCGAGCAAAGCGAAGCGATCTCACTGCAAACCCATGCCACAGCCCTGCAACAAGCCTGGAGCCAAGTGGTGCAAGCCACCCATGCCGCATGGCAAGGCGGCGACCCCGCCTTGTCCTTGGCCAATGCCGTGCCCTATATGCAAGCCTTTGGCCACACGGTCTTGGCCTGGATTTGGCTCGATCTGGCTTTGGCCAGTCAGGGCGATGACCCCGCCAGCCTGGGCCGTCGTCAAGCCTGCCGCTTTTTCTTCCACTACGAATTACCCAAAATTGGCGCTTGGCTGAACGTGGTGAACGACCGCGACCCCACCTGCGCCCAGATGCCCGAAGACGCTTTTTAAGTTGGAAAGAACCCCATGACCCGCACTGTGAAACAACTCTTCGATTTGTCCGGCAAGACCGCCTTGGTCACCGGCGGGTCCCGTGGCTTGGGTTTGCAACTGGCCCAGGCCTTGGGCGAGGCGGGGGCTCGCATCATGCTGAGTTCGCGCAAAGCCGAAGACCTCGAGGCCTCTGCCGCCCTGCTCAAAGCCCAAGGCATTGAGGTGGATTGGATCGCCGCCGATTGTGCTGATGAGCAAGACATTCACCGCTTGGGTGCAGACACCTTGAAGACATTCGGCCATGTTGATGTGCTGGTCAACAACGCTGGTGCGGCCTGGGGTGCTCCCGCTGAAGACCATCCCATCGAAGCCTGGGACAAGGTGATGAACCTGAATGTGCGTGGCTATTTCATCCTCAGCCAATACATCGGCAAGCACAGCATGTTGCCGCGACGCAGTGGCAGCATCATCAATGTGGCGTCCATCGCAGGCTTGGGCGGCAACCCCAGCGGCATGAAAACCGTGGCCTATAACACCTCCAAAGCGGCGGTCATCAATTTCACTTGCGCGCTGGCAGGCGAGTGGGGCGACCGCAATGTGCGGGTCAACGCCATCTGCCCCGGCTTTTTCCCCAGCAAGATGACCGCAGGCACTTTGAAAGCCTTTGGCGAAGACACTTTGGCTGCTCACGCACCATTGCGCCGCTTGGGCGACGACGAAGATTTGAAAGGCATCACTGTGCTTTACGCCTCTGATGCCGGCAAACACATCACCGGCCAATGGCTGGCTGTAGACGGCGGCGTGAGCTGCATTACCGGCGGATAAACCAGGAGACACACATGCCCCAAAACCCACAAATCCATTTGGTCAGCCGCCCCAGCGGCGAACCCACAGCCGACAACTTCAAGTTGGTCACGCTAGACACCCCCGCGCTGCAAGACGGCGAAGTGCTGGTGAAACACCACTACCTCAGCCTGGACCCCTATATGCGCGGCCGGATGAACGACACCAAGAGCTATACCGACCCACAGCCGCTCAACAGCGTGATGATTGGCGGCACGGTGGGCGAAGTGGTGGAGAGCCGCAGCCCCAAATTCGCGGTGGGCGACAAGGTGGTGGGCATGGGCGGCTGGCAAACCTACAGCGTGGTCAGCGCCGAAGCCATCGGCATGCTGCGCAAAGTAGACACCACCCATGTGCCGATCAGCCATTACCTGGGTGCGGTGGGCATGCCGGGCGTGACCGCCTGGCACGGCTTGGTGCGCATCATCAACCCCCAAGCGGGCCAAACCCTCACCGTCAGCGCCGCCAGTGGCGCGGTGGGCAGTGCCTTTGGCGCCTTGGCCAAAGCGCGTGGATGCCGGGTGGTGGGCATCGCCGGT
>CANGHG010000108.1 GCA_947453645.1 Comamonadaceae bacterium | reverse complement strand
TGATGCGCTCGTTGTCATTGCTGGCTTGCGCCTCGGCCATGGCGGCGTTCAGGCCTTGGTTTTTCCACAGGCTGATGGCCCATTGCCATTGGCGGGCGGTGGCGGCGTCGGTGCTGCCCCCTGCGTCTTTCAAGATGGAGGTCACGTCGTCGGTGTCCAAGATACTGAAATTCTTCTTCAAGCCCATCGCTTCGCCGTTTTGCCGCAACATGCGCACGCCCAAAGCGTGAAAAGTGCAAATCACCACTTTTTGCGCCTCACGTCCCACCAGCTTTTTGGCGCGTTCGCGCATTTCAGCAGCGGCTTTGTTGGTGAAGGTGATGGCGGCGATGCGCTCGGGTTCCAGCCCCAGTTGAATCAGGTGACCAATCTTGTGGGTGATGACACGGGTTTTGCCCGAGCCCGCACCCGCGAGCACCAAACACGGGCCTTGCACATGGTGAACCGCTTCCAGCTGCGGGAGATTGAGGGAGGCGGTCATAGGGGGTGCGATCTTACTCAGATGGCCAGCGGGTCCACATCGATGGCCCAGCGCAACACCGTCTTGTGGCTGCTGCGCAAATGCTGCAAATCGGTTTGCCAGGCTTGCAAGAAATGCTGCAAGGCCGGGCGCGAGGTCGATTCAATCAGCATTTGGGCGCGTTCCACATTGGCCACCCGTTGCATGCTCATGGGCACCGCGGGGTAGAGGGTCAGCGGCAGCTCCAGCTCGCCCAGCCAGGTGTGCCCGGCCTCGGCGGCTTGGTTCAAAAACGCCTGCGCCGCCTCTTGGCTTCTGGCCTCGGCGCGCACCAGCGCCTGGAAAGTGAACGGCGGCAGGCCCGCTTGGCGGCGCTCATCGAGTTGCTGGTGGGCGAAGGCCGCGAAATCGTGCTGCTTCAAGGTTTCAAACAGGGGGTGGGCGGGGTGAAAGGTTTGCACCCACATTTCACAGGGCGAGGCGGTGCTCATCTGGGCGTCGCGGCCGGCGCGGCCAGCGGCTTGCATCAAGAGCGCGAACAAACGCTCGGGGGCGCGAAAGTCCGAGGAGAACAAGGCGCCATCGGGGTTCAAGGCGGCCACCAAGGTGACGCGGCGAAAGTCGTGGCCCTTGGCCACCATTTGCGTGCCCACCAAGACATCCACATCGCCGTCATGCACCTGGGCCAGTTGGCGCACCAACTCGCCTTTCAGACGGGTCGAGTCGGCGTCAATGCGCGCCACCCGCAGCGGCGAACCATCGGGGCGTTGCATGTCCACCAACAATTCGGCCAAATGCTCTTCCAGGCGTTCGGTGCCATGGCCAAAGCTGCCAATGTCTTGATTGCCACAGCCCGGGCAGGCCCTGGGCACGGGCTGGGTCAGGCTGCAGTGGTGGCAACGCAGGGTGCGGTCGGTTTTGTGAAACACCCGGAAAGCACTGCACTGCGGGCATTCGCTTTTCCAGCCGCAAGAGGCGCAGTGCAGCACGGGGGCATAACCACGGCGGTTCAGCAGCACCAACACCTGCTCTTGCCGCGCCAAGCGTTCGCGCATGGCGGCCAACAGCGGTGCGGAAATCAGGGTGTTGCGGGGCTGGTGGTTCATGTCCACCCGCCTGAGCTGGGGCAAGACCGCATGGCCCACACGGCTGGGCATGGACAGGCGTTGGTAGCGCGGGCTGGGTTCGCCCGGCACGGCGTCGCGGCTGTGGTGCCAGCTTTCCAGGGACGGCGTGGCCGAGCCCAAGATCACCTGAGCGCCCTCCAACTGGCCGCGGTAAACCGCCAAATCGCGGGCCGAATAACGGGCGCCTTCTTGTTGTTTGTAACTGGGGTCGTGCTCTTCATCGACCACGATCAGCTTGAGCTGCGGCATCGAGGCGAGCACCGCCATGCGGGTGCCCAAGACCAGGCGGGCTTGACCGGTGTGGGCGCTGAGCCAATGGTCCAGGCGTTGGGCTGGGGTCATGCCGCTGTGCATGGTGACGATGGCCGCCTCGCCCAGGTGGGCAAAGCGCTGGCGCACCCGTTCTTCGAGCTGCGGTGTGAGGTTGATTTCAGGCACCAGCATCAGCACCTGGGCCTGTGGGTCGCTCGCCAAGACGGCGGCGGTGCGGCGCAAATAAACCTCGGTTTTGCCGCTGCCGGTGCTGCCGTGCAGCACAAACGGGCCGGGCTCGCTGGCCATGCGTTGCAGCACCACGGCCTGCTCGGGCGTCAAATCGGGCTGGCAGGCCCCGTGGGTAGGCGCTTCCAAGTTCTTGATTTTGCTGCGTTTTTTCAGCTTTCGCGCCAGCTGCTCGTTGCTCAGATCGCGCAATTGCGGCGGCAAACAAGCCAGCGCAAATTCGCCCAAGCTGCGTTGGTAATAGTGGGCCGCGAAATCCACCAACTGCAGCCAATGTGCCGACAAGGGCGGGACGCCTTCGAGCACCTGCTCGATGGCTTTGAGCGCCATGTCCTCGGGCGCAGGCGCTGACGGCGCATGCCACACCAAGCCCAGGCTGTGGCGCTGCCCCAAGGGCACCCGCACCAAACTGCCTGGGGCCAATTGGTGGCTGTGGCTGTAACTCAATGGGCCGCTCAAACGGCTGTAAGCCGGGGTGGGGAGCAGCACGGCAACTTCAACCACGATGTCAAGCCCCCATTTGCGAGGAAAAATTCAGCTGAAAATTCATAAAAGACGCTAAGTGGTTGATTGGCAAGGGACTTTGATAGTCATCCCAAATTTCTGTGGATAACTTTGTTGACAGCTTGTCAGACTATCGCTGAAAGCCCGAGCTGACAAGGCTTTCAACACAATGCCCGAAAAATCAGCAACCCCAGCTTTTGTTATAAATCAACAACTTAGATCTTGACTGAGGAGATTGAATTTTTTTTCGAGGTGTAAGCCCTTAGTTAAAGTCTCATGGAACTTTTGTGCATAAGTGAGGTTTCGTGTGCCAAATTCAGCCCCAAAAGCGCCTCAAGCTCCCCGCTGTCTCAGGGTTTTGGAGTGGCTGTGCACCGCGTCCACCAAGGCGCTGACATGCTCGGGCGGGGTGAACTGGCTGATGCCGTGACCCAGGTTGAAGATGTGCGTCGGGCCGGTGGTGGTGGTGTCGGTATGCGGCTTGCCAAAGCTGTCCAGCACGCGGTGCACCTCGGTGGCGATTTGTGCAGGCGGCGCAAACAAAATATTCGGGTCGATGTTGCCTTGCAGCGCTTTGCCTGGGCCGCCGACCTCGCCACCCACCAAACGTCTTGCGGTGCCCAGGTTCATGGTCCAGTCCAAGCCCAGCACCTCGCAGTCCAGGTCTTTCATCTCGGGCAGCCACAAACCGCCGCCTTTGGTGAACACCAGTCGTGGAATCACCGCGCCGTCATGGCTGCGTTTGAGCTGCGCCAGCACACGGCGGGTATAGGCAAAGCTGAAGTCTTGGAAAGCGCCATCGGCCAGCACACCGCCCCAGCTGTCAAACACCATCACCGCTTGGGCACCGGCTTCAATTTGGGTATTCAAATAGAGGGCCACAGCGTCGGCATTGATGGCCAAGATGCGGTGCATCAGGTCGGGGCGGCTGTACATCAGGCTTTTCACCAGCCGGTAATCGTCCGAGCCGCCGCCTTCCACCATGTAGCAAGCCAGCGTCCAAGGGCTGCCGGAAAAACCGATGAGGGGCACGCGGCCGTTCAAGGCTTTGCGGATGCTGGTGACCGCGTCAAACACATATTGCAGCTTGTGCATATCGGGCACGGCCAGTTCGGCCACGGCCGCCTCGTCGCGC
>CANGHG010000107.1 GCA_947453645.1 Comamonadaceae bacterium | reverse complement strand
GATGAAGTCGGTGTTGCTGCTGCCCGTGTCTGCACTCAAGGCCACTGTGGCGATGGTGGTCGTGGGCGCGGTGGTGTCCACCATGAAACTGGCGTTGTCAGCCACCAAGCTGTGGGTCAAGGTGGCGTTATTACCCGATGCGTCAGCAATGGTGCCTCCGTTCAAGCTCAAACTGTTGGCGTCGATGCTGATGCCGTTGGCGTCAGTTTGCCCTGGAAGAATGGTGTAAGTGAATCTCAGCAAACCAGTACCGCTGCCACTGGCATAACTGGCTTGCACCGAAGTGCCGTTGATGTTCAGAGCGAGTCGTGGTGTACCTGTCACGGTGACTGCTTCACTCATGGTCACAGTTGCGGTCACCACATCGCCAGCATTGAGGTAGTTGTTTTGCGAACCCGTGGCGCTGGTGAGGGCCACACTGCTGACCGTGGGGGCGGTGGTGTCAACTGGCGTACCAATCACCTGCAAAGCCACGTAACGGTTGTAGTTGTCAGGGTTGTAGCCGGCATAGCCACTGCTCAGGACGACGAGGGCGTGTTCCAAAGACGAGGGTGTGGCGGACCAATAAAAATTGTCGTTCCGCCAGCCCGTCGGGATTCCACCGATGTTTGTGCCCGTGCCTGTGCCGTTTTGAGAGTCCCAAATGGCCAACAGGTCGTTGTAGGTGGGGTTGTCTGCGGTGGTGTTGTTAGAGACATCCGTACCCGCTTTATAAACGGAAATTGGGGTCGCATTACCGCTACCGTCAACCCCCGCCCCGTAGGTGGGCAAGGCCACTTTCACGCCGTTCAAGGTGGCGTAGCGGTAGGTGTCGGTGGTGTTGGTGCCAGCGTTGGGGTTGAGGGTGCCGTTGATGTCGTATTGAAAAATACCATCAAGCACATCGTGGTAGAGATAATCCACACCGCCGTTGAGCGAGCCTGTGTCGGCACTTGTGCCGTCGCCCGAGCGGTCCCAGTGGTAGTACCAATTGCCTTCCACCTGCACTGGTGCAATCAACTTTCCGTAGGAACCCAAATCGATGAGCGCATTACCGGCCTGCGAGTTCGAGTTGACTCTGACGCTGTTGTTGCTGGCTGAACTGAGGTTGCCCGCCGCGTCCACGGTGTAGAGCTTGTAAGTCCCATCCACCAAACCCGTCAAGGCCAAATTGGTGCCGTTGTTGGCCGTGCTGATGGCCACGGTGTTCCACGATGTATCCGAAGCCCCAGTGATGCTGGCTTCGTTGGTCACGCTGACATTGGTGTTCACCAAATAGGCTGTGCCGGTCTCGCTGCTTTGCACCGTGGCACTGTCTGTGTTGGCCAATGTCGCCGTGGTCACACTGGCCGTCGGTGCGGTAGTGTCCACCATGAAGCTGGCGTTGTCACTCACCGCACTGTGCGTCAAAGTTGCGTTGTTACCCAAAGCGTCTTTGATGGTGCCGCTGTTGAGGCTCAGGCTGTTGGCGTCGATGCTGATGCCGTTGGCGTCGGTTTGCCCTGAGAGGATGGTGTAGGTGAAGCTCAGTGCGGTGGTGCCGCTGCCACTGGCATAGCTGGCCTGCACCGTGGTGCCGCCGATGTTCAGGTTGATATAGGGTGTGCCGCTGGTCGTGGTGACGGTCGCAGCCTCGTTCAGAGTCACCGTGGCTGTCAGCACGTCGCCTGCATTCAGGGAGTTGTTTTGAATGCCCGAGGCGCTGGTGATGACCACGCTGTTGACCGTGGGTCCAGTGGCATCCAGCGTGACACTGTTGGTGCTGGCACTGGACAAATTGCCCGCTGCATCGACGGTGTACAGCTTGTAAGTGCCATCCACCAACCCCGTCAGCGCCAAACTGGTGTTGGTATTGGCACTGCTGACGGCCACGGTGTTCCACGAAGCATCCGAAGCCCCGGTGATGCTGGCCTCGTTGGACACACTGACATTGGTGTTGACCAAGTAAGCCGTGCCAGTCTCGCTGCTTTGCACCGTGGCATTGCCGGTGTTGGCCAATGTCGCCGTGGTCACACTGGAAGTAGGTGCGGTGGTGTCCACCATGTAGCTGGCGTTGTCCGTTACCGCGGTGTGGGTCAAGGTGGCGCTGTTGCCTCCTGTATCGGTGATGGTGCCGCTGTTGAGGCTCAGGCTGTTAGCGTCAATGCTGATGCCACCTGCATCGGTTTGGCCTGAGAGGATGGTGTAAGTGAAGGTGAGTGCGGTGGTGCCACTGCCACTGGCATAGCTGGCTCGTACCGTGGTGCCACCTATGTTCAAGTTCAGGTAAGGCGTACCGCCTGTGGTGACTACCGTCACCGCTTCGCTCATGGTCACCGTGGCGGTCACCACATCACCTGCGTTCAAGTAATTGTTTTGCGCACCTGTGGCGCTGGTGATGGCCACGCTGCTGACCGTGGGTGGGATGGTGTCGGGCCCCTGAATCAAGACCTGCGCATAGCTGCCACTGTTGTAGACGTTGTAGGTGTTGCCGTTGTTGGTGACCGTGCCCACATCGGTCCACCCAGTCACATCCACGGTGTCGTTCATGCCCCGCTGAACCACCAACTGGTGTCGTCGCTCGGGGTTGGCACCATTGGCACCACCGGCGGCCAAGTTGTAGGTGCCGTCTGCCCAGCCATTGGCGTTGTTGAAATTGTTCATGCCAGCCATGTCAATCACGTCGGCGGCGGTAAAGGTCAAGGTGTTGGCGGCGGTGTCGCTGGCCAGGTCAATGATTTCAATGCTGTCGATGCGGCTCAAACCATCGGGCGTGGCCCCGCCTGCGTTTTTGATGGCGCTCAGGTTCAAGTCGCCCCCGCCTTGGGCGATGCGCAAGGTGTCGGTCCCTGTGCCACCCAAGACCCTGGCCAGTTGTATGGTGTTGCCACCTGCACCGAACACATTTTGCAAAGCGGTGAGGTTGCTGGTGTTGAGCACAAAGACATCGTTGCCCGCGCCGCCCATCATCACATCCGCACCGCCGCCACCCGTCAGGGTGTCGTCACCCATCCCAGCGGCAAAGGTTTCAGCGGCTGTGGTGCCGGTTTGCGTCTCGGCACTGCTGGTGCCCATGAAGTCCACAGCGTTGTTGACAAAGGCTCCCGTGGTGCTGCCAAAAATCACATAGCTCTTGCCTGTTGAACTGTTGGCTGCATAAGCACCCACGATCAAATCGGCCAGGCCGTCACCATTCACGTCACCGGCTGCACTCACCGAATAGCCACTTAAATCGGATGCGCTTTGGCCATTGATGACAAAACCACCCGACCCTGCGGCAATGGCTGACAAATTCAGGGCCGTGCCAGTGGTCTTGCCAAACACCACATAGGAGCGGCCCGCATCAGTCAGGCTGTTGGGGTCGCCGTAAATAGCGCCAATGATCAAGTCTGCCAGTCCGTCGCCGTTGATGTCCCCAGCGTTGCTGACCGACTGACCGCTGTAATCACCGCTGCACTGGCCATTGATGACAAATCCTTGTGTGCCCGTGCCGCTGGTCAGCGCACTCAGGTAGACCGCGTTGTTGTTGTCCGACTTGCCAAACACCACATAACTGCGGCCCGCGTCTGTGGTGGGTGTGTCCGCTCGGTGTGCACCCACGAACAAATCGGCCAAGCCATCGCCGTTGACGTCCCCTGCACTGCTGACCGACCAACCACTTTCATCCGTGAAACTGTGACCCACGATGACAAAACCTTGTGCACCCGTGAAGCCCGTGCCGTTGAATCCGATGCTGGCTGATGAGGAACCGCCATACACCACGAAGCTGTAGCCTGCGTAGTTTTGACTCGGCACCTTG
>CANGHG010000106.1 GCA_947453645.1 Comamonadaceae bacterium | reverse complement strand
TGTCGCAACACACCCCCATGATCGCCCAGTACCTGGGCCTCAAAGCGGACTTCCCCCACACCTTGCTTTTCTACCGCATGGGGGATTTTTACGAGCTGTTTTTTGAAGACGCCGAAAAAGCCGCCCGTCTGATGGACATCACGCTCACCCAGCGCGGCCAGTCAGCGGGCAAGCCCGTGGTGATGGCGGGTGTGCCGTTTCACGCGGTGGACAACTACTTGGCCAAGCTGATCAAGCTGGGGGAGTCTGTAGCGATCTGCGAGCAAGTGGGTGAAGTGGGTGGCAAAGGGCCGGTGGAGCGCAAGGTGGTGCGGGTGGTGACACCTGGCACGCTCACCGACGCCGAACTCTTGAATGACAAAACCGAGGCCTATGTGCTGGCGGTTCACGCCAGCGAGCGAGCAGGCAAGGCGCAAGGCTGCGGCCTGGCGTGGCTGAGCGTAACCGAGGGCGAACTGCGCTTGGCCGAATGTGCCTCGGACGAACTGCCCGCTTGGATTGCCCGCATTGCCCCCAGCGAAGTGATTGTCAGCAGCGACTTCCCCAAGCACCTGCAACCGCTACTCGCCAGCGCCACTGTGAAAAGCGAGCGCCCTGCATGGGAGTTCGACAGTGCTTTAGGGCAACGCAAATTGCTTGCACAGTTACAAGCCGCCAGCTTGGTGGCTTGGCAAGCACAAGACTTGACACAAGCCCACGCTGCGGCATCTGCGCTTTTGGCTTACGCAGAACACACCCAAGGGCGCAGCCTCTCGCATGTGCAAAAAGTACGGGTGGAACGCAACGAAGAACGTATTGATTTGCCCGCCACCACGCGGCGCAACTTGGAACTCACCCAAACCCTGCGCGGTGAAGACAGCCCAACACTCTTTTCCTTGATGGACACCTGCATGACCGGCATGGGCAGCCGCTTGTTGAAACGCTGGCTGTTAGAGCCGCCACGTGAACGCAGCATCGCCCAGCAACGCTTGGACGCCATCGCCGCTTTGCAAGGTGAGCATGGGGCTGGTGTGTGGCGTGAACTGCGCACTGCCCTCAAAGGTTTGGGCGATGTGCAGCGCATCAGCGCTCGCATCGCCTTGCGGCAAGTGCGTCCCCGCGAACTGGTGGCGCTGGGTACCGCGCTGCAACGCGCCAGCGCCCTGCCCGCACTGCTTCAACCCGCTTTGCAAACGCCTTGGCTGAACACCTTGGCAACCTCCTTATCAGCACCTCCTGAATGCGCGGCTTTGCTGCAAGCGGCTTTGCTACCAGAGCCTTCTGCCATGGTGCGCGACGGCAATGTGATCAACCACGGCTTTGACACCGAGTTGGATGAACTTCGCGGCATTCAGCACAACAGCGATGCGTATTTATTGGCGCTTGAAGCCCGTGAACGTGAACGCACTGGCATTGCCAACCTCAAAGTGCAGTTCAACCGGGTGCATGGTTTTTACATCGAGGTGACGCAGGGCCAACTCGACCGCGTGCCCGACGACTACCGCCGTCGCCAAACGTTGAAAAACGCCGAGCGCTTCATCACCCCTGAGCTGAAAACCTTTGAAGACAAAGCTTTGTCGGCGCAAGACCGCGCTTTGGCACGTGAAAAATTTCTATACGAGCAACTGCTTGACAGCTTGCAAAGTTTTGTACCCGCCTTGGGGCAAGTGGCTTGGGGCTTGTCCACCTTGGACGTGTTGGCCACGCTGTGCGAACGCTCGCTCACGCTCAACTGGTGCGCACCCGAGTTGGTGAACACGCCAGGCATCAGCATCACCCAAGGACGCCACCCCGTGGTGGAGTCTCGTCTGGCCGAAACAGGCGGCAGCTTCATTGCCAATGACACCCAGCTTGGTCCATCCCAGCGCATGCAAATCATCACCGGGCCGAACATGGGCGGTAAGTCCACTTACATGCGGCAAGTCGCGCTCATCGTGCTCTTGGCCAGCATGGGCAGCCATGTGCCAGCCAGCGCGTGTCGACTGGGGCCGATTGATGCCATCCACACCCGCATTGGCGCAGCCGACGACTTGGCCAACGCCCAGTCCACCTTCATGCTGGAGATGACCGAGGGGGCGCAAATTTTAAACAACGCCACGCCGCAAAGCTTGGTGCTGATGGACGAAATTGGTCGCGGCACCTCCACCTTTGATGGGCTTGCATTGGCCAGCGGAATTGCCACCTATTTGCACGATAAAACCCAGGCCTACAGCCTGTTTGCCACGCATTATTT
This sequence comes from Comamonadaceae bacterium, assembly GCA_947453645.1. GTDB lineage: Bacteria > Pseudomonadota > Gammaproteobacteria > Burkholderiales > Burkholderiaceae_C > Limnohabitans. The sequence continues at coordinate 1,643 of CANGHG010000106.1, read as the reverse complement.
TGAGCTGACCGAATTCGCTGCCAACCACCGCGCCGCAGTCAATGTGCATGTGAGCGCAGCCGAAAGCGGCAACGACGTGGTGTTTTTGCATGAGATTCAACCCGGCCCCGCCAGCAAAAGTTACGGCGTTCAAGTAGCGCGTTTGGCGGGCATGCCCACGGCGGTGCTCAACCATGCCAAACACGCTTTGGCTGCGCTGGAAAACGATGCCCAAGCCAGCCGCGCCCAAGTGGATTTGTTCGCCCCGCCCCCTGAAAGTTTGGACAGCGGCCCCAGCCCCTTGCAAGCGGCCTTGAACCAACTTGACCCCGATAGCCTGACACCGCGTGAAGCGCTGGATGCGCTGTACGCTTTGAAGAAACTCACATGACCCCTGCCATATCCAATCCCGTTCCAGCAGGAACTCCATTGGTGCTTTTTTTCCATGGCAACAGCTTTCCCGCCAGCACCTACAGCGTCATGTTGAACGAATTGCGCCGCCGAGGTTTGCAGGTGTACACCTTGGAAAAAATCGGTCACAACCCCGCCTACCCCGTCACCAGCAACTGGCCGCATTTGGTGGAAGAGGTCAAAGCCTTTGCCCAACCGCTGGTGGCTGCGCACAGTGGTCCCGTGGTGTTGGTGGGACATTCGCTGGGTGGCATGTTGAGCCTGATGCTGGCCGCCTTGCACCCCGAGCTGGCCCATGCCGTGGTGATGGTGGACGCGCCAGCGGTGGCAGGTTGGCAAGCCAATGTGCTGCGACTGTCTAAGAAGTTGTCATTGACCCGGAAATTTTCACCTGGCGCGGTCAGCCAAAAGCGGCGCAACCAATGGGCCTCGCTCGAAGAGGTCAGAAGCCATTTCGCATCCAAGAAAAACTTTGCCCGGTGGCAGCCGCAGGTGCTGGAGGACTATGTTGTGCACGGCACCCAGGAGGCCATGGTGGATGGCAAGATGCAACGCATTTTGAGTTTTTCGCGTGACATCGAAACCCAGATTTACAACGGCGTGCCGCACAACCTGGAGCGCATCATCAAGCGCAACCCCTTGAAATGCCCAGTCAGCTTGGTGGCTGCACGGCATTCACGTGAAATGAAAATGGCGGGTGGGGACTTCACGCAGCGCATCACCAAGGGCCGCATCACCACCATCGACGGCACGCATTTGGTGCCCATGGAAAGCCCCTTGGCCACGGCTGCAGCCGTGGAAGCGGCTATTCTGAATATGCTGGGACCGTTGGTGGTCAAAAACTAAGGCTGCCAGACCACCAGGCCACTGTAAGCAGTAGCTAAAACCACCACCCCAAAAGCGATGCGGTACCAGGCAAACACCACGAAGTTGTGGGTGGCGATGTAGCGCAACAACCAGCGCACACAAGCCCATGCGCTCAAGAATGAAAACACCAAACCCACGGCGAACAAGGGCAGATCAGCCATGCTGAGCAAGGCACGTTCTTTGTAAAGGCTAAAGACACCCGCACCGATGAGCGTGGGGATGGCCAGGTAAAACGAAAAATCGGTGGCGGCTTTGCGACTCAGCCCCAACAACATGCCGCCAATGATGGTGGCGCCGCTGCGGCTGGTGCCAGGTACCATGGCCAGACATTGCACCAAACCCACTTTGAGTGCGTCCAGGGGTGCCATGGTCTCCACGTTCAGGAT
>CANGHG010000105.1 GCA_947453645.1 Comamonadaceae bacterium | reverse complement strand
CAGGTGCTGGGGCTGCCCGTGAAACAGGTGCGCATCAGCAGCACCGACACCGACAAAGTGGCCAATGCCAGTGCCACTGCGGCTTCCAGTGGCACCGATTTGAATGGCCGTGCGGCCGAGCGTGCGGCATTGCAAGTGCGTCACAACCTGGCCGAGTGCATCGCATTAGCCGATGGCTGCCAAGCCAGCGAGGTGCAACTCATCAACGCCGAAGTACGCACACCCAAGCAAGTGCGCAGCTTCGAGCAAGCGGTGCAACACGCCTACAGCCAACGGGTGCAACTGTGGAGCGATGGCTTTTACGCCACGCCCAAAATCCACTATGACCGCGCCACCCTGAGCGGTCGCCCCTTTTATTACTTTGCCTATGGCGCGGCCTGCAGCGAGGTGGCTATCGACACCCTCACTGGCGAGCACAAGTTGCTGCGGGTGGACATCCTGCACGACGTGGGCAAGTCCTTGAACCCTGCGCTGGACATCGGGCAAATTGAGGGCGGCTTTGTGCAAGGCCTGGGTTGGCTCACCACCGAAGAACTGGTCTGGGGCAAGGACGGCAAGCTGCTGACACGCGGCGCCAGCACCTACAAAATTCCCACTGCCGCCGACATCCCCGAACATTTCAAGGTGGCGTTCTGGCCCGAAGCCAATCCCATGGACAACATCGGCGGCAGCAAGGCCGTGGGCGAACCCCCCTTCATGCTGGCCATGAGTGTGTTTGAAGCGCTGCGCGATGCCGTGGGCGAAACGTTGGGAGACAACACTCCTGTGCGTTTGGACGCACCCGTCACCCCCGAGCGGGTGTTGATGGCTTTGCACAAAGGCAAGGCATGAGCTTGCACGCCTACCGCGCCTCCTTGCTGTGGTTTCCCGACCCTGCCAGCCACCATATCCAATTTGAGCAAGATGGTTTGTTGGTGACCGAACGGGGTGCTGATGGTGTGACCCGCATCAAGGCCATTGGGCCCTACGACTTGCTACTGGCCGAATACCCTCAAGTGCCCTGCACCGATTGGCGGGGCCGCTGGATTGCACCAGGCTTTGTGGATATGCACATCCACTATGCGCAAACCGACGTCATCGCCTCACCTGCAGACGGCTTGCTCCCTTGGCTGAACAACTACACCTTCCCGCAAGAAATGCGCTTCGCCGACCCCGCCCATGCCGCCGAGGTAGCGCATTTCTTTTTCGATGAACTCTTGCGCCACGGTGTCACCACCGCCTTGACTTTTGCCACCGCACACACCGCGTCAGTGGATGCGTTCTTTCAAGAAGCGCAAAAACGCCAACTGCGCATGTTGGGCGGACGGGTGCTGCAAGACCGCCACAGCCCTGATGGTTTGCGTGACAGCAGCGCCCAACAAAGCCTGTATGAAACCGAAGCGTTGATTGGGCGTTGGCATGGCGTGGACCGCTTGGGCTACGCCATCACGCCACGGTTTGCCCCCACCTCCAGCGAAGCGCAATTGCGCGGCGCGGGAGAGTTGGCCGCGCAGCACCCCAGCGTCTGGGTGCAAACCCATGTGGCGGAAAACGCCGATGAAATTCGATGGGTAGCCGAGTTGTTTCCCCAATCGCGCAGTTATTTGGGTGTGTACGAGGAGATGGGCTTGTTGCGCGAGCGCTCGGTGTACGCGCATTGCCTTCACCTGGACGCCAGCGACCGAGACCTCATGGCCGAGCGTGGCGCGGCGGCGGCAGTTTGTCCCACCAGCAATTTGTTTTTAGACAGTGGTTTTTTTGATTTTCAGCTCGCACAGTCGCACCACTTGCTGCACGGCTTGGCCAGCGATGTGGGCGGCGGCACCAGTTTCAGCCCGTTTCACACCATGCACGCGGCCTACACCGTGGGACGGCAAAGCGCTGGCAAAAACGGGCATTCGCTGAGCGCCGAACAGCTGTGGTGGCTGCACACCGCCGGCGCCGCGCAGGCCCTGGGTTTGGGCGGCGTGGTGGGCAATTTAGCGGTGGGTTGCGAAGCAGATTTTGTGCTCCTCAACCCGCAATGCACACCGCTGATGGGCAGGCGCACCGCTGCTGCCGAATCGCTGCAAGCGCAGTTATTTGCCATGATCGTCTTGGGCGACGACCGTTTGATTGAGCGGGTGATGGTTAATGGCCGCACGGGTGCATAGCGCACATTGCAAGTACAGCCTGCTTTCATTAAACTTCGCGGCCACATGAACACCCTGAACTTTGACTCCCTCAGCTACGCCAACCGCCTGAAAGCGGCCGGTATGGATGCGGGTTTGGCTGAAGTTCAAGCCAGCGCCATGAGCGAAGTCATACATGGTCATTTCCAAACCCTCAGCACCAAGCAAGAAGTTCAACAACTCGGTCACGATTTGCGAAAAGACATGCAGTTGCTCGAACAACGCATGGTCATCAAACTCGGCAGCCTGATGGTCTTGGCCATTGGCGTCGTGGCCACTGTGGTCAAGCTGATCTAAAGCACCAGCAAAGCCCTGAAGTCGTTCACATTGGTGTGGGTGGGGCCGCTCACCACCAAGTTTTCCAAAGCCTCAAAAAAACGGTAACTGTCATTGCGGTCCAAATAAGCCGAGGGCTTCAAGCCCAAGCCTTGCGCACGCGTCAGCGTATCTGGCGTCACCAAGGCTCCAGCGTTGTCCTCCACACCGTCAATGCCGTCGGTGTCCGCCGCCAGTCCCCACACACCTGCTTGGCCCTGCAAAGCCACAGCCAAGCCCAAACAAAACTCACCCGCACGACCACCTTTGCCTCGCGGTACACCTGCCGCTTGGGGACGCACGGTCACCGTGGTCTCACCACCACTCAAAATCACGCAAGGTTTTTGAAACGGCCCCTCGCCTCTCGCGGCAGCGCGTGCCAAAGCGGCGTGCACCTTGCCCACCTCACGCGACTCGCCCTCCATCTCGTCCGACAAGATGTAGGCATTCAGCCCCGCCTGACGTGCCACTTCTGCAGCGGCTTCAAGGGACTGCTGAGGTGTCGCCAGCATCTTCACGCTATGGCCCTGAAACACCGCGTCCGAAGGTTTGGGGGTTTCCAAATCGCCTGAGCGCAAGCCCGCCAGCACCGCCTCGGGGACGCCAATGCGGTAACGCTCGACGATGGCGAGTGCTTGGGCGCAGGTACTGGCGTCGGGGACAGTCGGGCCACTGGCAATCACCGCCGGATCGTCGCCGGGCACATCGCTGATGGTCAGCGTCACCACTTGCGCGGGATGGCAAGCCGCCGCCAAGCGGCCGCCCTTGATGCGTGAAAGGTGTTTGCGCAGCGTGTTCATTTCCAAAATATTGGCACCGCTCTCCAACAGTTCGCGGTTGATCCGCTGCTTGTCTGCCAAAGTCAGGCCCTCGGCAGGCAGGGTCAGCAAGGCAGAGCCGCCGCCTGAGACCAGGCAAATGACCAAATCATCGGCGCTCAAGCCTTGGCACAAAGCCATCATGCGCTGAGAAGCCAGCAGCCCAGCTTCGTCAGGCACCGGATGCGCCGCCTCGACCACCTCGATGCGCTGCGCCAATCCCGTAGGACGCGGCGGCGTGTGGTGGTAGCGGGTGACCACCAGGCCGCTCAGGGGGGCATCAACAGGCCACAAGGCCTCCAAGGCCTGGGCCATGGCACCAGCGGCTTTGCCAGCGCCCATCACCACGGTACGACCGCGTGGAACGGCTGGCAAACAAGCGGGCATGCTCAACAAGGGCTGGGCACGGGCCACCGCTGCGTCAAACAATTGGCGCAAAAACTGCGCGGGATCTTGGGCGGGAAAAGGGTTAGAAGCCATGGCGGGCGAGCATATCGCATTGCTCAAGTTCGAGCCGCTCAGGTCGATTCACAGTTACCCCAAGCAAGAGAACACACCATGGCCACCGTTGATTTCAAAAAATACCTGCAATCGGACACAAATGAAAACGAAGACCTGTGGGTCTGGGTGGCTT
>CANGHG010000104.1 GCA_947453645.1 Comamonadaceae bacterium | reverse complement strand
GTTGGCCGCGTAATCACTGTTTGGGCAATAGACGATGGCGTCCTCGCCTGTGGCGGCCATGACCTGAAACTCCTCGGACAAGTCGCCGCCAATGGCACCCGAGTCCGCTGCCACGGCGCGGTACTTCAGGCCAAAGCGATCGAAGATGCGGCGGTAAGCCTGGGCCATGTTTTGGTAGCTGGCCTTGGCAGCGTCGGCGTTGCGGTCGAAGCTGTAGGCGTCTTTCATGATGAACTCACGCCCACGCATGAGGCCAAAACGGGGGCGGCGCTCGTCCCTGAATTTGGTTTGAATTTGGTAGAGGTTTTTGGGCAATTGCTTGTAGCTACGCAGCTCTTGGCGGGCAATGTCAGTGACCACTTCCTCGCTGGTGGGCTGCACCACAAAGTCGCGGCCATGGCGGTCGCGGATGCGCAGCAACTCGGGGCCCATTTTCTCGAAGCGCCCGGTTTCCTGCCACAGCTCGGCGGGTTGCACCACGGGCATGGTCAGCTCCACCGCCTGGGCCCTGTTCATTTCTTCACGCACGATGGCTTCGACCTTGCGAATGACACGCAATCCCATGGGCATGTAGGTGTAGATGCCAGCGCCCAGTTTTTTGATCATGCCGGCGCGCATCATCAATTGGTGGCTGGCCACCTCGGCGTCGGCAGGGGCTTCTTTGAGGGTGGAAATCAGGAACTGGGAGGCTTTCATGCGGGGACGGCGCTGGGCTGGGGAGGTGAAAAGTCGTGGATAGGGCCTATTGATGACAGCCGCTTGCTGTGCATAATGGCCTCAGTTGAAATTTTGAGGTTTGATTATGCTTGACAGGGACGGCTTTCGGCCCAACGTCGGCATCATTTTGCTCAACCAAAAGAACCAGGTTTTTTGGGGCAAGCGCATTCGAACCCACAGTTGGCAGTTCCCCCAAGGGGGCATCGATCGCGGCGAAACGCCAGAGCAAGCGATGTTTCGGGAACTGCAAGAAGAAGTGGGGCTTCAGGCGGAGCATGTGCGCATCGTGGCCCGTACCCGCGATTGGTTGAGATATGAGGTGCCAGACCGCTACATCCGCAGGGATGCGCGTGGCCATTACAAAGGGCAAAAGCAAATCTGGTTCTTGTTGCAGTTGGTCGTGCCAGACCACGCCCTGAACCTGCGTGCCAGCACCCATCCCGAGTTTGACGCCTGGCGTTGGAACAACTATTGGGTGCCGCTGGAGTCTGTGGTCGAGTTCAAACGCGGCGTCTACGAGATGGCCCTCACCGAGCTGTCGCGCTATTTGCCGCGCCAAGAAACCCGCAGCCGCTTTTTGCGCCAAGGTGTGCGTGGCCATAGCGCTGAAGGCTCACTGGACACCGAACTACCGCCCGACGCTGAACCCCACTGAGCCAATGGCTGGCGCTCAAGCTGAGCGCATCAAGACCAGGTTGTCGCGGTGCACCATCTCGGCTTCGGCCACATAACCCAGCAGTTTTTCAATCTCGCTGGACGGTTTTTTGCACAGCAACCTGATTTCGGCGCTGGCGTAATTGGCCAAACCACGGGCAATTTCCACCCCTTGCTCGTCGCAAATGGCGATCACATCGCCACGCGAAAACTCACCCCTGACGCTTTGCATGCCAATGGGCAACAGGCTTTTGCCCTCTTGCAGCACCTTGTGAGCTGCCCCCGCGTCAATGGTGATGGCGCCTCTGAGCTGCAAATGGTCGGCCATCCACTGTTTGCGGGCCTGTTGTTTTTGGGTGGGCGCCACCAGCAAGGTGCCAATGCTCTCCCCAGCCGCCAAGCGCAACAAGGCATCGGGCTCGCGACCCCAGGCAATCACCGTGCTGGCCCCAGAACCCGCAGCCCGTTTGGCGGCCAAGATTTTGGTGATCATGCCGCCGCGCCCAATGCTAGAGCCTGCTCCTCCCGCCATCAGCTCCAACTGCGGGTCGCCAGCTTGGCCCGTGGGGATGAGCTGGGCGCTGGGGTCACGGCGGGGATCGGCGTTGAACAAGCCTTTTTGGTCGGTCAAGATGATCAAGGCATCAGCCTCCACCAAATTGGCAACCAAAGCACCCAAAGTGTCGTTATCGCCGAATTTGATTTCGTCGTTCACCACGGTGTCGTTTTCATTGATGACGGGCAGCACGCCATGCGCCAACAAGGTGTTCAAGGTGGATCTGGCGTTCAAATAGCGTTCGCGGTCGGCCAAGTCGGCATGCGTGAGCAGCACCTGGGCACTGCCCAAGCCGTGTTCGCGTAATTTGGTTTCGTACATTTGCGCCAGCCCCATTTGGCCCACGGCGGCGGCGGCTTGCAACTCGTGGACCTCGTGCGGGCGGGTGGTCCAGCCCAGGCGCTTCATGCCCTCGGCAATGGCGCCACTGGAAACCATGATGACCTCGCGCTTGCCCTCGGCCTTCATCAGCAGGGCAATTTGACGGCACCACTCGCCGATGGCGGCTTCGTCCAATCCCTTGCCTTCATTGGTCACCAGGCTGGAGCCAACTTTCACCACAATGCGGCGGGCATCGCGCAAAACATGAGCGTGTTCAAGCATGGTCTTACTCGGCTGGGGCAGGTGTGGTGGGGTCGGGGGCGAATCGGGGGTCTGGTGCCTCGGGCACTTGGGTGGACTTGAACTGCGCTTGCAAATGGTCGTAAACCGCTCGAACCAATGGTTCGCAACCTTCTCGGTTGAGCGCTGAAATTTCGAACACCGGCCCTTTGTACTTGAAGCGCTTCACAAAATCTTTGACCCGAGCCGCACGTTCTTCCACAGGCACCATGTCGAGCTTGTTGAGCACCAACCACCGGGGCTTGGCATACAGCGCAGGGTCGTATTTTTTGAGTTCCAGCACGATGGCTTTGGCTTGCGCCACGGGATCGACTGCATCGTCGAACGGGGCCAAATCGACCATGTGCAACAGCAAACGGGTGCGTTGCAAATGCCTTAAAAATTGGTGTCCCAAGCCTGCACCCTCGGCAGCACCTTCGATCAAACCGGGCACATCGGCCACCACAAAGCTTTGCTCGGCGGCGACACGAACCACGCCCAAATTGGGGTGCAAGGTGGTGAAGGGGTAGTCGGCGATTTTGGGTCTGGCGTTGGAAATGGCGCTGATCAGCGTGGACTTGCCTGCGTTGGGCATGCCCAGCAAGCCGACATCGGCCAGCACCTTGAGTTCGAGCTTGAGGTTTTTGCGGTCGCCAGGCCAGCCAGGCGTTTTTTGGCGGGGCGCGCGGTTGATCGAACTTTTGAAACGCATATTGCCAAAACCGCCGTCACCGCCTTTGGCGATCATGATGACTTCGCCAGGGTTGAGCAACTCGTACAGCACGTCGTTGGTTTCGGCGTCAATCAGCAAGGTGCCTACGGGCATTTTCAAAATGATGTCGTCGCCTGCTGCGCCAAACATGTCCGAGCCCATGCCGTGCTGGCCGCGCTTGGCCTCGTAGCGTTTGGAAAAACGGTAGTCCACCAAGGTGTTCAAGCTCGCGTCCGCCACAGCAAACACATGGCCGCCGCGGCCACCGTCGCCGCCGTTGGGTCCGCCAAATTCTTTGTATTTCTCATGACGAAACGACACGCAGCCATTCCCGCCGTCGCCAGCGATGATGTCTATATACGCTTCATCAACAAATTTCATGGAACTATTTTCAAGAGAAAAGCCCCGACAAGCGGGGCTTTCGATGGGGTCGTGTGAGGCTTAAACAGGCGTCACGTTGACCATGTGCTTGTTCAAAGCGCCTTTGACCGAGAAGGAAACGTGTCCTTCGACCAAAGCGAACAAGGTGTGGTCTTTGCCAATGCCGACATTGGAGCCGGCATGGAATTTGGTGCCGCGCTGACGAACGATGATGGCGCCAGCAGTGATGTGTTCACCGCCGAAAGCTTTCACGCCGAGCATTTTTGGTTTGGAATCGCGGCCGTTTCGCGTGGAACCGCCGCCTTTTTTCTGTGCCATGGTGCTAGCTCCTTAGGCTTGAATAGAGGCGATCTGCAGTTCAGTGAACTGTTGGCGATGGCCTTGACGTTTTTGATAATGCTTGCGACGGCGCATTTTGAAAATGCGCACTTTGTCGTGCTTGCCGTGGGCCACGACCATGGCCTTGACAGATGCACCGGACACCAAGGG
>CANGHG010000103.1 GCA_947453645.1 Comamonadaceae bacterium | reverse complement strand
TGGGCGTCATTTCCTTGGGCGGCATGGTCTACAAAGGCAGTGTGCGCGTGGGTGGCGACAAGTTTGACGAAGCCATCATTAACTACATCCGCCGCAATTACGGCATGCTCATTGGCGAGCCCACCGCAGAAGCCATCAAAAAGCAAATCGGCTCGGCCTTTCCGGGCAGCGAAGTGCGCGAGATGGAAGTCAAAGGTCGCAACCTGTCTGAAGGCGTGCCACGCTCATTCACCATTTCGTCCAACGAAATTTTGGAAGCCCTCACCGACCCACTCAACAACATCGTCTCGGCGGTGAAAAATGCGCTGGAGCAAACACCCCCCGAATTGGGCGCGGACATTGCCGAGCGCGGCATGATGCTCACCGGCGGCGGCGCTTTGCTGCGCGACCTCGACCGTTTGATGGCCGAAGAAACCGGCTTGCCCGTGTTGGTGGCTGAAGACCCGCTCACCTGCGTGGTGCGCGGTTGTGGTTTGGCCTTGGAGCGCATGGAGCGTTTGGGTTCTATCTTCACCAGCGAATAAATGCCACTCGGCACGCTTGATCGCTCTCCCCCGCCTTTTTTCAAGCAAGGCACATCGGCGCTGACCAAACTGGTGTTGTTCAGCGCCATTTCATTGGCGCTGATGTTTGCCGACATGCGCTACAACATCGTGCAACCCGCTCGCTGGGCCTTGTCCCTCATCGTCTACCCGGTGCAATGGGTGGCGCTGCGACCCCAGGTGCTGTGGGACCAAGTCGACGACGCTTTTGTCGGCAAACAAGAAGCCTTGCAAACCGCCGAGGACGCCCGCGCCAAATTGCTGGCGCAAGCGGTGCGCTCCACCCAGGTGGAACAACTGTCTTTGGAAAACCAGCATTTGCGTGAGCTCTTGCAACTGCGCGAGCGCTTGAACACCAGCGCCATGGCGGCCGAGGTGTTGTATGAAGCCGCCGACCCCTTCACCCGCAAGATGATTTTGGACAAGGGCGCCAACAGCGGCGTTCAAACCAGTTCCCCCGTGATGGACGAACGCGGCATCTTGGGCCAGGTCACCCGGGTCCATCCCTTGGTGAGCGAAATCACCTTGGTCACCGACCGTGAACACTCCATCCCGGTGCTCAACACCCGCACCGGTGCGCGTGGCGTGGCCTTTGGCGAGTCGGGTGGTGCGCCCTTGCTGGAGTTGCGCTACATGGCGACCAATGCCGACATCGAGGTGGACGACATCCTCACCACCAGTGGTGTGGACGGTGTTTACCCACCAGGCATTCCAGTGGCCAAAGTGGTGAAGATCGAGCGCCGTGCAGACTCGGTGTTTGCGCGCATCTTGTGTGAGTCACTGGCGCGGGTGCAAGGCGCTCGCCATGTGATGGTGCTCACACCGGTCAAATCCTCATTGCCCAGCTTCCACGAACTGCCTCCGCCGCCGCAACCCATCCCCAAAGGGGGTCGCCGATGATCATGCCCCGCGGTCATCAACTGTTGCTGCCTGCCAGCCCCATGTTCATGATCTTCAGCTTGGCATGCGCCTTGTTGCTGGACATGTTGCAAAGCATGGCTTGGCTGGGCAATGCCGCTTGGGCTCCCGATTGGTTGGCCTTGGTGCTGGTGTTTTGGGCGATTCACCAACCCCTGAAAGTGGGTGTGGGCGTGGCCTTTGTGCTGGGCTTGCTCACCGATGTGCATCAAACCTCTTTGTTGGGCCAACACGCCCTCACCTACACGGTGCAGGGCTTTTTGGCGACCATGATTCACCGCCGCATTTTGTGGTTTGACGTGCCCTCTCAGGCTTTGCAAGTGCTGCCGGTGTTCATGACCGCGCAGGTGTTGGAGTTGACGGTACGCATTTCTGCGGGTGGTTTGTTCCCTGGCTGGACGGTGTTGATTGCACCCGTCATCCAAGCCTGTTTGTGGCCCGTCATTTCGGTGGTGCTGCTCGCACCTCAACGCCGCGCGCCCGACCCCGACAAGCACCGTCCCTTATGAGTTTGCTGCGCAACGTCGAATATGACCTGCGCCGCTTTCGTGCGCGGGTGGTGGTCGCTGGCATGGTGGTCATGTGCGCCTTCGGACTGCTGTTGTTGCGACTGGCTTATTTGCAGCTTTGGCGCTATCAAGAGTTCAGCGCCCAGGCTGAGAGCAACCGCACCGCCATCGTGCCCATCGTGCCCAACCGAGGCGTCATCATGGACCGCAATGGCGTGGTGTTGGCCACCAACTACTCGGCTTACACGCTGGAGATCACCCCCTCCAAAGTGGTGGTCCCCTTGGACGAGGTGATTGAAAAACTCAGCGAGTTGATCGACATCCAAGGCCGCGACAAACGTCGCTTCAGAAAGTTGCGCGAGGAATCGAAAAGCTTCGAGTCCGTGCCCATCCGCACCCGCTTGACCGACGAGGAAGTGGCGCGTTTCGCGGCTCAGCGCTACCGCTTTCCTGGCGTTGAAATCCGCGCCCGCTTGTTTCGCAACTACCCCTACAACGAACTGGCCAGCCATGTGATTGGTTACATCGGGCGCATCAACCAGTCTGAAAAAGAAAAGCTCGAAGAATCCGAGAACGTGGGCAACTACCGAGGCACCGATTACATCGGCAAGCTGGGTGTCGAGCAAAGTTACGAGCGTCAACTGCACGGCCAAACAGGTGTGCACGAGATGGAAACCTCGGCCGGTGGCCGCGCCGTGCGCCGCTTGCGCAGCAGTCCCGCCACACCTGGCAACACGGTGGTGCTGTCCATCGATATCAAGCTGCAAAAGTTGGTGGAAGACCTGTTTGGCAACCGACGTGGCGCTTTGGTGGCCATTGACCCGCGCAATGGCGAGGTGCTGAGTTTTGTCAGCAAGCCCACCTTCGACCCCAATTTGTTTGTCGAGGGCATTGACGCGGACAACTGGCAAAAGCTCAACGAATCGGCCGATAAACCCTTGCTCAACCGCGCCCTGCGCGGCACCTACCCGCCAGGCTCCACCTACAAGCCCTACATGGCCTTGGCCGCGCTGAACACAGGCAAGCGCAGCGCCTCGCAAATTGTCTATGACCCGGGCTTTTTCATGTTCGGCAACCACCGCTTCCGCGATGACAAAGAAGGCGGCCATGGTTCGGTGGACATGTACAAATCCATCGTGCAGTCCTGCGACACCTACTACTACACATTGGCCAACCTCATGGGCGTGGACCTGATCCACGACCAAATGAAACCGCTGGGTTTTGGGCAAATCACAGGCATTGATATTCAGGGCGAGTCGCATGGCATCCTGCCCTCCACCGAATGGAAGCGCAACAGTTACAAACGCGCCGAGCAACAACGTTGGTACTCGGGCGAAACCATCTCTTTGGGCATCGGACAGGGCTACAACAGCTTCACCATGCTGCAACTGGCCAACGCCACAGCCATCTTGGCCAACAACGGGGTGCGCAACCGACCGCACCTGGTGCGCGAGGTGCTGGATGTGGAAACCAAGGACAAGCAAATCATCGCCAGAGACGCAGCCGAATCACTGGGCTTGAAACAAGAGGACTTGGATGTGGTGCGTCAAGCCATGGTCGGGGTGAACCTGGAAGGCACTTCGGCGGCCAGTTTCGTGAACGCCCCCTACACCAGCGCGGGCAAAACCGGCACCGCCCAGGTGTACACGGTCAAGCAAAACGAGAAATACAGCGCCTCCAAAATTGACGAACGGCTGCGCGACCATGCCCTGTTCATTGCCTTTGCACCTGCCGAAGACCCGAAAGTGGCCCTGGCCATGGTGGTGGAAAACGCGGGCTTTGGCGCCCAAAGCGCCGCCCCCATTGCCAGGCGCGTGTTCGACTTTGTGCTGATGGGCTTGTACCCCTCGCAAGAAGATTTGGAAGCGGTGCAAAAAGGCCAAGCCACCCGCCCCATCGGCAAACCTCGGCCTGTGGCCAGCATGCCGTGGCCGCCCAAGGCCACCACCGTGCCCGATGAACCTGTTTTGGACGATTCAGACCGCTAAGGCCAAGCGCCAAAAGCCCCAGGCGTCAACACCGGTTTTGAGCATCAAGGCCGTCACCACGAGGATGAACAACCAGCGCACAAAGCGTGTGCCGTGCTGCATGGCCATGCGGGTACCCAGCAAACTGCCCGCCACATTGGCCAGCGCCAAATACACCCCCACTTGCCA
>CANGHG010000102.1 GCA_947453645.1 Comamonadaceae bacterium | reverse complement strand
GTCGGCGACGACGATGTTGAAAAACGGACGGGCTTTAGAACCGCCGCGAGAAAGTCGGATGACGACCATGGTTTATCCTTGGGTGCAGACTTTGATTCAGCGATGAGACACGCGACTTGACCACCCGGCCAGCGCTCGCTGAAAAGCCTTAGATTATAGACCGCCAACCCACAGCCCCCATGCCACTGCTGATTCGTCCATCCACCGAAGCCGATTTGCCCGCTGTCACCGCCATTTATGGCCACCATGTGCAGCACGGCACCGGCAGCTTTGAACTCGACGCCCCCGACCTGGCCGAGATGGGCCGGCGCCGAGCCGATGTGCTGGCCAGAGGCCTGCCCCACCTGGTGGCCAGCCAAGGCAACGAGGTGCTGGGCTTTGCCTATGCCGGCGCGTTTCGGCCCCGCCCGGCCTTTCGGTTTTTGGCCGAAGACTCGGTTTACATCCACGCCGACCATGCGGGCCAAGGGCTGGGGCGCGCCCTCTTGGCCGAACTCCTACGCCACTGCGAGGCGGTGGGCATCAGACAAATGCTGGCGGTCATTGGCGACTCGGCCAATGCCGGCTCGATTGGCTTGCATACCAGCTTGGGCTTTGCGCACACCGGCATCCTGAAAGCCAGCGGCTGGAAACACGGCCAATGGCTGGACACGGTGTTCATGCAAAAAGCCTTGGGGGCGGGAGATTCCAGCCCTGCCAGCGAGTTGACGCCGCCAAACTGATAATCCCACCCATGAAAAACAAAACACTGGCCACCTGGCTGAGCTTTTTGGGCGGCCCCTTGGGTTTGCACCGTTTTTACATGTTTGGCCTGCACGACTCTTGGGGATGGCTGATGGCTGTGCTGAGTTTCATGGGGCTTTACGGCTTCGAGCGGGCCGAGACCATGGGCTTGGACGATCCCTTGAGCTGGTTTTTATTGCCCATTTTGGGCTTGACGATTGCCGCCAGCGCCTTGAACGCCATCTACTGGGGGCTGATGTCCATGGAAAACTGGAACAGCCATTTCAACCCAGACACCGACGCCAGCGCAACGGCTGGCCGCACCAACTGGCTGACCGTCATTGCCTTGGTTTTGTCCATGATGCTGGGCACCACCGCCTTGCTCTCCAGCTTGGCATATGGCTTTCAACGCTATTTCGAGTCGCAAATCAGCGAGGCAGACAGACTTTCTCAATGAGCCTCAGGTCAGGCGGGTGATGGCCTGATCGGCCACTGCGGCCAACATGCTGGGCTTGACCAACGCTGGGGCAATTTCGTGCAACGGCCACAAAACAAAAGCCCGCTGGTCCCAACGTGGATGGGGCACGCTCAGTTGGGGGCTGCTGATGCTGGCCTCGCCGTAAAACAACACATCCAAATCCAAGGTGCGCGGCGCATTCACGCCACTGCGCACCCGCCCAGCGGCTTGCTCCAAGGCTTGCAAGGCCGCCAATAAATCGGGGGCAGTCAATTGGGTGTGCAACAGCGCCACGGCGTTCACATACATGGGCCCTAACGCCTGGTGAGGCGCGGTTTCGTACAACGATGAGGCTTTCACCAGGCGAGTGTGAGGCAGTTCAGCCAGTGCGGCCAGGGCATGCTTGACGCTGCTGGCAGCGTTGCCCAAGTTGGCTCCCAGCGCGACATAGGCCGCGACAGGCTCACGCAGCGGGCGGGCCACCATCGTTGGCAGGTGCGCCGGGTTTGCGACGACGGCGAGTGCGCTTGCGGGGCGCTTCAGCACCTTCGGCGCGAACAGCGCGCGGCGCTGGGCGAGCGGCTTGAATCAGGCTGACACGGGCATCGTCGTCGGCATGTTGGAATTCTTCCCACCAGTCGGCCAACTCAATGTCCACCTCGCCCACCTCGGCACGCAGGCACAGAAAGTCGAAGCCAGCGCGAAACCTCGCTTGGTCCACCAAGCCAAAGGGGCCGCTGCCTGTGCGTTTTTCAAAGCGCGGTTGCATGGTCCAAATTTCGCGCATGTCGCCAGCCAATTTGCCGCGCCCGGACACGTCGCCAATGCGCATGTTGAACACGTCCTCAATGGCCTCTTGCAGTGCTGGGTAGATGGGCATTTGGCCGGTGCGGGCCTGCCAGCCTTCACGCACATCGGCCCAGAGCACGCAGGCCAACAAGAAGCTCGGGGCGACGGGTTTGCCCTCGCCCACGCGGCGGTCGGTGTCTTGCAAAGCGGCGCTGACAAAGGGCGTGTCGGCACGCTCGACCACCACGTCCAGCAGGGGGTAAATGCCTTTGGCCAGCCCCAAGACCTTGAGTTGCTGGATGCTGGCCAGGGAGTGGCCTGTTTGCAGCAGCTTGAGCATTTCATCGAACAAGCGGCTTTGCGGCACATCGGCCAAGAGCTTGACCATGGCCTTCAAGGGCTTGGCGGTGCGAGGCTCCAGGGTGAAACCCAGCTGACTGAGTTTGGCCGAGAAACGCACCGCGCGGATGATGCGCACCGGGTCCTCGCGGTAACGCGCCGCAGGGTCGCCAATCATGCGAATGACCCGCTTTTTGGCGTCTTCAAAACCGTGGTGGTAGTCGATCACGTCGCCGGTGTGCGGGTCGTAATACATGGCGTTGACCGTGAAGTCACGGCGGGCGGCGTCTTCGTCTTGCGGCCCCCAGACGTTGTCGCGCAGCACCCGGCCACTGGCGTCCACCGCGTGGGTCATGTTGGACAGGGCTTTTTTGCTGGTGCGCTCGTTGCCGCTGACTTGCTCGGCGTCTTGGCTTTCCAAATAGGCACGGAAAGTGGACACCTCGATCACCTCGTGGTCACGTCCTCGGCCATGCACCACGTGCACGATGCGAAAGCGTCGGCCAATGATGAACGCACGGCGGAAACAGGCTTTCACCTCTTCGGGCGTGGCGTTGGTGGCCACGTCAAAGTCTTTGGGTTTCAAGCCCACCAACAGGTCACGCACAGCGCCGCCCACGATGTAGGCCTCATAGCCGTGGTCTTGCAAGGTGCGCACCACGTTCAGGGCGCGGTCGTCCACCAACTCATGGTCGATGCGGTGTTCTTTTTCGCTGATGACGCGGCGTTTGCCAAATTTGGTTTTGGGCGCTGCGGCTGGCTTGCCCAGCAGGCGATCAATTATTTTTTTAATCATGGGGTCTCGAAAAGGTCGAGGATACGCCAACCGCGCTCGACGGCGATTTGCCGCAGCGCTGGACTGCCATTGGTCACCACCGGGTGCTGCACCTGCTCCAACAGGGGCAAGTCGTTCATGGAGTCGCTGTAAAACGTGGCCTCCAGATCCTCCAAACGCAGCCCCTGCTCGGCCAACCACTGCTTGACACGGGTGACCTTGCCCTCTCGCAAAGTGGGCACGCCTGCAATCTCGCCAGTGAAAAAACCAGTCTCGTCGCGCACCAACTCCACCGCCAGCAAGACGTCCATGCCAAAAGCCTGGGCAATGGGGCGGGTGACAAATTCATTGGTGGCGGTCACCATCACCAGTCGCTCGCCTTGGCTGCGGTGCTTGTCCACCAGGGACAGGGCGGCGGGCAAGATGGCTGGGCGTATCACCCGCTCCATGAACAAGCCATGGGCTTGCGTGGCGGCCTCGGGGCCTTTTTGGCGGATGGCGTTGGTGGAAAACCGCACATAGTCGTGAATGTCCAGGCAACCCGCTTGGTAGTCCGCGTAAAAGGCGTTGTTTTGCGCTTGGAAAGTTGGCCGGTCCACCCAACCCAATTCCAAGGTGAATTCGCCCCAAGACTGGTCTGAGTCCAGCGGCAGCAAGGTGTGATCGAGGTCGAACAAAGCCAGTTTCATGTTTCGTCCAGCATGGCACGCAGCAAAGGAATGGTGAGGGGACGCTGGGTTTGCAAGGCAAATTGGTCCAGGCGTTGCAGCAGGTCCATGAGGTGTCCCAGGTCGCGGCTGAAGCGGTTGAGCAAATAGTCCAGCAAATCGGTGTTGAGCTGCATGCCCAAAGCCTGTGCATGGCGCACCAGTACTTCACGGCGCTGGTCGTCGTCCAGCAGTTGCAGGTGAAACACATGGCCCCAGCCCAAGCGGGTGCGCAGGTCTTCGCGCAAATGCAGGTCTTGCGGCGGCACCTTGCCAGCCGCCAAAACCCAGGGCTGACGAGAGCCGCCAGGGGTCGCGGCGTTCACAAACCAGTTGAAAGCGGCGTGCTGCTGGACGGCGGAATACTGCTG
>CANGHG010000101.1 GCA_947453645.1 Comamonadaceae bacterium | reverse complement strand
GAGTCATCCAAAACAGGCTTGCGTTGTGGTTATGCCTATTTCAATGCATCGGAAATTGCCCGTAAATTCAAGCTCATGAGCCACTTTGAAGAGGTCAAGCCATTGAATGCCTGCGAAAAGTGGGTTTCAAAATAGTGCAATTCATGTCCTGATGCACCCCGATGGTGCTTGTCATCTGCTGCAACTATCATGTTGTCAAGTATGAACACCATCGAAATCGCGCTCATTTATCTTTCATTTGCTGTGGTTGGCGTGGTGGCCTGTCGCCTGTTGCATTTGCCAGCCATTCTGGGCTATTTGGTCGCAGGGGTGTTTCTGGGCCAAGGCGGGGCCCTAGTCGAAGAAAATGAAGCAGCAGTGGCCTCGGTGGCGGAAATCGGTGTGGTGTTGTTGATGTTTGTCATTGGCCTCGAATTCAATCTGCCCAAGTTGTTGCGCTTGAAAAAGATGGTGTTCGGTTTTGGTTTGACACAAGTGGTCGTGACCTTGATGGGTACTTTGCTGGGCCATTTGTTGATTTTCCAATTGCTGAATTACCTGCATCTGCCCTGGGACCTGAAATGGCAAGGCGCAGTGGCTTTGGGTGCTGCCATGGCCATGTCGAGTACCGCCATCGTGGTCAAGCTCATGGCCGAGCGAGCTGAAATTGATTCGCAACACGGCCGACGGGTGATTGGTGCATTGCTGTTCCAAGACTTGGCTGTTGTGCCGCTCTTGGTTTTGATTCCCGCCTTGGGGGGCATGAACGAGGGTAACTTGGCCACCGAACTGGCCTGGGCTTTTGGCAAAGCGGCGTTGCTGGTGGCCTTGCTATTGTGGGGTGGTCAAAAACTCATGCGCAGTTGGTTGACCATCGTCGATCGTCGCAACAGCGATGAGTTGTTCATGCTCAATATCTTCTTGTTGACCTTGGGCCTGGCGTGGCTGACTGAGCATGCTGGGTTGTCCATGGCGATGGGTGCTTTTTTGGCCGGCATGTTGATTGCCGAGACCGAGTTCAAACAAAAAGTGGAAGACGATATTCGACCTTTCCACGATGTATTACTCGGTTTGTTTTTCATCACCTTGGGCATGAAACTCGACTGGCATGTGCTGCAACTTCAATGGCACTGGGTGTTGATCTTGGCGGTGGTTCCAGTCGTGGTGAAGGCGCTGCTGATCGGCGTGCTGGCCTATGCCAGCGGGGCCAGCAACGGGGTGGCTGCTCGCACAGGCATTTATTTGGCCCAAGCGGGTGAATTTGGCTTTGTCTTGTTGACCTTGGGTTTGGACAATGCCTTGATTGACCACCGTTGGGCCAATCCGGTATTGGCCGCCATGGTCTTGTCCATGTTGGTAACCCCCTTGCTGATTCAAAACGCGGACCGCTGGATTTATCGGTTTTCACCTGATGACTGGCTCACACAGTCATTGCAAATCACCTCGATTGCCAAGCAGGCCATGGCCATTGATCACCATGTCATCGTCTGTGGTTTTGGCAACACGGGCCGTCATCTTTGTCAATTGCTGGAACTCGAGTCCATCTCCTATATTGCCTTGGACGTCAATCCCGATGTGGTGGCTGCAGGCCTGCTGGCAGGCCACCATGTGCAAGTGGGTGATTCGTTTCAAATGCCCCATCTCTTGTCTGCGGGCTTGAGCAGGGCCTCAGCTGTGGTGGTGAGTTTTGACGATACCGCCACCGCTTTGCAGGTCTTGGCCATGGTTCAGTTGCATGTGCCCCAAGTGCCGGTTCTTGTTCGCACACGCGATGACCATGACATGGCCTTGCTCAAACAAGCAGGTGCGCGTGAAATCATCCCCGATGCGTTTGAGGTGAGTTTGAGTCTGGCCACGCAAACCCTGTCTCTGTTGGGTTTGCCCGAGCAGCAGGTGAACCGTTTGGTGGCTGGGCAGCGCCAGTCGCAATACGCCAACTTGAAGAACGACTCGCACGAGTCAATTCAATAAACTAATTATTTTTATCAATTAAGCTCAATTTATCTGGGTTTATGCCGATTCGTTTCTAATCTGGCAACTTCGTTTGCGCGTTAACCGCTTCCAAGAATCGGCTTTTGGCGTGCAATTTCCTTGTAAATGCTGTGTTTTATTTCTAAAAGGTGATTCCATGTCCGACAAAATATTTCAAAACATATCCTCAACCATCGCACCCTGCGCTTGCTGCACACCTCCTTCCTTGACCAAGGCTGCCGGTATGGACCGTCGCGGCTTTTTGGGATGGGGCGCAGCGGGTGCGTTGGCGACTGGTTTGTCGGTGGTGGCACCTCAAGCCAGTTGGGCCGGCGGCGGTCACTATGAATCCATGCTTGTCAACTGCATTGACCCTCGTTTCACCACCCTGAGCTGGCAGTACATGGGCTTATTGCAAGGTGTGAGCCGCGACAAGTTGGAAGACAACTACAGCCATTTTGTGATGGCTGGCGGCCCGATTGGCGCGGTTCACCCCAAATTTGAAGCTTGGCATAAAACCTATTGGGAAAACCTGGACATCACCGTGTCCTTGCACCACATCAAGCGCGTGGTGGGGTTGAGCCACCGCGATTGCGGCGCTGCCAAATTGGCTTTTGGTGAAGCGGCTGTGGCCAACAAGGAAAGCGAATCCGAAGCCCACGGCGAGGCCTTGGCCATGTTCCGCGAAGCCGTGAAGAAACGCCATCCCAAACTGAGCGTGATCACTGGTGTGATGGACACCAACGGCAAAGTGGACCTGATGGGCTAATGCCTTTCAAAGGCTGTGGAGGAAACTCAACAGCCTTTGATTGACCAGGGCTGATTGCTCTTGCTGCACCCAGTGCCCAGCCTGGGGCAGCAAATCACAAAAGCGCATGTCTTCGCAGACCTGCGCTTTCATTTTGTCCAGCGCCCCTGGGAATTGATAGACGCCCCAGTCGGCTTGCCCGGCCAAAAAAGCGCTGGGCACGCGGATGGTTTGTCCGCTGAAGCCGGACAGTTCGCCCCATTGACCATGGTCAATGGCGCAACGGTACCACTGCAAGCCGCCTTGAAAGCCGCGCTGTTGGTAAGCCTCGGTGTAAACCTGCAAATCACGATCGGAAAGCCATTGGCATTGCGCCACATCCTTTGAACTGGGCATGTGAGGCGCTACCGCCTGGGCCATGGTTTGGCCTGCAGGCATGACGTAATAGTGCGGTAGTTCGGCCAGCACCTGGGCTTGCCAAGCGGGCAGGGGATGCGGGTCGTTGGGAAGCCAGTCGGCACTTTTCACGTGGTAGTAGGCGCGCAAGAAATCGTGCAAACCTTGGGACGCGCGCCACATGTCTTCATTGGCCTGAGGCCCGGCGTAATACCACTGGTAATGCCATCGGGGTGGTTCTAAATCAGCCAATGCCTGCACTTCACGCACGATGGCTTGGTGAGTGGCAGACCAGGTGTCGGCAGCAGGTGGGCCTGCAAACGGCGCACTCATCATGACCACCGAGCGAAACACCTCGGGGCGGGTGAGGGCACACCAGGCCGCCACGGGAGAGCCGAAATCGTGGCCAATCACCGCATCCACATGGGTGCGTCCCAGCGCTTGCACCAGGTCCAGCACATCGTCGACCAGGTGCAGCATGCCGCTGGCTTGCCAATCGCCTTCAAAGCGGTCGTCACTTCCCAAGGTGCGGCCATAGCCCCGTTGATCGGGCGCCAGCACATGAAAACCAGCTTGGGCCAAAGCGCTCAGTTGATGACGCCAGCTGTAGGCCAGTTCGGGAAAGCCGTGGAGCAGCAAAACACATGGTTTGTTGGGACGGTTGTCGTCATGGCCTGCTTCCAACAGATGCATGTGCAAGCCGTGCGGGGTGTCTATCCAACGTGAGCGCACCCCAGCTGGCAAAGGCAGAGGGGACAGGCTCATGCTTATTTCGTGACGTTTTTGAGGATTTCTTCTTTGTCACAGTTCATGGCTGTGTCAAATCCGCGGGAAAACTGCTTGGCCGCTCGCATCAGCAGGCGAGTGGGAATGCCATTTTCAAAAGGCAGTTGGTAACGGGTGAAGAGCACCGGACCGTTGGGGCCTTCACGCGCTTCGATGTTCAAGGTACCCACTTTGTCGTTGGCGGTTTGGGCCAGTTCTTGGACTTGCTCGAGGGTGACACCTTCTTTGGCAAAGGCTTGTGCAATGAAGATGATTTGGCGCTTGTCGGGCAATACCCTGGTCCAAAAAGGATAGGAGAAATTGCGTGTGGCGTAGACATCGCCGTTTTTCTCAATGCGCGAATCG
>CANGHG010000100.1 GCA_947453645.1 Comamonadaceae bacterium | reverse complement strand
TTTGAATTGCTCAAACAAGCCGTCTTTGATCATCTCGCGGGCGCCGCCTCCGCCTTCTTCGGCGGGTTGAAAAATCAGCACCACGGTGCCGTCGAAGTTGCGGTGCTTGGACAAGTGCTGTGCGGCGGCCAACAACATGGCGGTGTGACCATCGTGACCGCAGGCGTGCATTTTCCCGGCGTGGCGACTGGCATGGGCAAAGGTGTTGGCCTCCTTGACTGGCAAGGCATCCATGTCGGCACGCAAACCAATGCTGCGTTGGCTGTTGCCGTTTCGGATGACCCCCACCACCCCCGTGGTTCCCATGCCCCGGTACACCTCAATGCCCCACTCGGTGAGTTTGGCGGCCACCAGGTCCGAGGTGCGTTGCTCCTCGAAACACAATTCGGGGTGGGCGTGGATGTCGCGGCGCAGGGCCACCAGGCTGGCGGCTTCGGTGGCAATGGAGTCGAGCAGTTTCATGTGTCGCACCTGTGTGTGGCTTGAATAATCAGTCTACCTGATCGACATTCCCTGAGATTTTCAGCGGCATTGCGAGGCAAAATGCCTGCATGACCACCACCATCCTGGGCGCCTGCCCCCACGACTGCCCCGACACCTGCTCTTTGTTGACCACCGTGCAAAACGGCGTGGCCATCAAGGTGCAAGGCAACCCTGAGCACCCGCTCACCGACGGCGTGCTGTGCACCAAGGTGTCGCGCTACACCGAGCGCACCTACCACCCCGATCGGGTGCTGCACCCGATGAAGCGCGTGGGTCCCAAAGGCAGTGGCCAATTCAAACGGGTGAGTTGGGACCAAGCGCTGAGCGACATCGCCACACGGCTGACAACCATGGCCGACAAAACCCCTGAGCGCATCCTGCCCTACAGCTACGCAGGCACCATGGGCTTGGTGCAAGGTGAATCCATCGCCATGCGGTTTTTCAACCTACTGGGTGCTGCGCAACTCGACCGCACCATTTGCGCCAGCGCCGGGGCCGAAGCCCTGACCCACACCTTGGGCGGCAAATTGGGCATGAAGGTGCAGCACTTTGCGCAGAGCAAACTCATCCTGATTTGGGGCAGCAATGCCATCACCAGCAGCATCCACTTTTGGCGCATCGCGCAACAGGCCAAGCGCCAGGGTGCGAAGTTGGTGTGCATAGACCCACGCCGCAGCGAAACCGCCGACAAGTGCGATGTTCATCTGGCCATCAAGCCTGGCACGGACGCGGCACTGGCCTATGCGCTGATGCATGAACTCATCAGCCACGACTGGCTGGACCACGATTACATCGCCCAGCACACCGTGGGCTTTGAGGCCTTGCGTGAACGTGCCCTGCAATGGCCGCCCGAGCGGGCCGCCGAGGTTTGCGGTTTGCAGGTGGAAGACATTCGCCAATTGGCCCACGACTATGCCCACACCCGCCCCGCGGCCATTCGCTTGAACTACGGGGTGCAACGCTCACGCGGCGGCGGCAATGCGGTGCGAGCCGTGTTGTGCTTGCCTGCGCTCACGGGGGCATGGCGACACCCTGCTGGCGGTGTGTTGTTGAGTGCGTCCAGTCATGCTTTGCACCACCGGGATGCGCTGCAACGCCCTGACTTGCTGACCAACCCTCGCTCGCCGCTCATCAACATGAGCACGATTGGCGACGCCTTGAACACGCCTGGCTTGATCGAGGCCATGGTGGTTTACAACAGCAACCCCGTGGCCGTGGCACCCGAGTCGGCCAAGGTGGTCAAAGGCTTTGCGCGGGAAGATCTGTTCACCGTGGTGCTGGAGCATTTCATGACCGACACCGCCGACCATGCCGACTATGTGTTGCCCGCCACCACGCAACTCGAGCACTGGGACATCCACACCAGTTATGGCCACACCGATGTGGTGCTGAACCGCCCGGCCATCGCGCCGCTGGGCGAAGCCAAAACCAACACCCAAATCTTCCGAGAACTTGCCCTGCGCATGGGCCTGAGCAACCCCTTGCTGCAAGAAGACGATGAAAGCCTGTGTCAACTCGCGCTGCAACACCCGCGCAATTTGCAAAGCGCCTCGCCTGTCACTTGGGAGGGTTTGTTGAAAGACGGTTTCGCCCATTGGCCTGTTGCCGACGCGCCCTTTGCCCAAGGCGGTTTTCCCACAGCATCGGGCAAGTGCGAATTGGTCAGTTCAAGCTTGCTGGCCCTGGGCGAAGACGGTTTGCCCGACTTCATTCCCAACTACGAACCAGCCAACGCTCAAGCACCCTACCCCCTGGCCATGATTTCACCGCCTGCCCGTCATTTTTTGAACTCCAGCTTTGTGAATCTGAAAAGCTTGCGGGACATGGAGGGCGAGCCGCTGTTGGAAATCCACCCCGAGGACGCTGCTGCCAGGCATCTGCAAGATGGCGAGATGGTGCGGGTGTTCAACCAGCGTGGCAGTTACGAGTGCAAGGCTCAGATCAGCACCCGAGCCCAACCCGGCATGGTGGTGGGCCTGGGCATTTGGTGGCGCAAATTGGGCGCGAACGGCACCAATGTGAACGAACTCACCTCACAGCAGCTGACCGACATGGGGCGCGCCCCGGTGTTTTACGACTGCGCGGTTCAGGTGGCGGCCAAGCGCTGATCGGCAATTTGGCGCAAGCCGTCGAAGATCAAACTGTCGACCAATTCAAACTTCACCGACATGCTGGGCGCCATCTTCCAACCCGCGCCGCCCGTCATGTAGCACAGGGGTTCGTCGTGGGTGCGTTGACGCAGATGTTGCACCATGCGCTCGATGGCCCCGGCAATGGCGAATGTGCCGCCGCTGGTGAGCGCGTCGCTGGTGTTGGTGGGGAATTCACACACCTCGCCCGTGGGCACCCGCAAACCTGCGGTGCCCGACTCCAGGGCCCTGAGCATGATGCCGTGCCCAGGCAAGATGAACCCACCCAAAAAATGCCCTTGGGCGTCGATGGCCTCCACGGTCACTGCGGTGCCGACCATCACCACCACCATGGGGCGCGGGGCTTGGCCCTGGGTTTGGGTTTTCATGCGGGCCACGGCGCCAATCATGGCGACCCAACGGTCGGCACCCAAGCGGGTGGGATGGTCGTAGCCGTTGGTCAAGCCCGCTTCTTCGGCGCGGGGCACCACCCAGCGGGGCGACAAATCCCACATCTCCAACTGCTCACCCACACGGCGGCGCAAAGCGTCACTGGCGACGATGCAGCCCAACATGTCTTGGGGGGCGGGCAAGTCTTTCCAATCTTCTTCAGCCAAGCGATCGATGTGCTCCAAAAACACCGCCCCTTGCGCCAGCAAGTTGGCACTAGAGCGGTGGCTGTCGTACAAGGCCCATTTCAAACGGGTGTTGCCAACATCAAGAGCGAGGAATGTCATGGATGAGAAGCGCTGCGAACAAGGGCAGCATGTTACCCACGAAGCAGGGTGTCAGTTGGCGCGCCAAGCCTTGGCAAATTGAACAACTTCTGCAGCCACGGTTTGACAGGCTTGCACCGCCTCTGGATCGGGTGCCACGCCTGGGCCGCCAAAGGGCTTGGCGGTGACGTTGATCGTCGCGCCATAGGGCGTGGGCCAGCCCCGCAAGGTGTGGACCACGTCGCGCATGGACGAGAGCGTGGTGCCCATGGCCTGGGGTCCGTGGGCACAGACGATGCAACCCACGGCGCGGCCGCTCAAATACACCCGTTCATCCAAGCGCATGTCTTCGATGTAGTCGATGGCGTTTTTCACCAGACCCGAAATACCGCCGTGGTAACTGGGCGTGGCCCAAATGACGCCATCGGCGCGGCGCAAGGCATTCACCAAGGCTGCTTCAGCAGGGCTGCGCTCGCTGCGCCCAGGGTCGTAAAGCGCCAATTGCAAATCGGGGCCTGCAAACAGCTGGGTGTCGCAGCCCAAACTGGCGGCGTGGGCCAAGGTGATCTGGAGGGCTTGCTCGCTGGAGGAACCGTCGCGCAAGGTGCCGCCCAAGCCGACGATGAAAAGTGGTGGTGTCATGAAAAGCTTTAGAGAAGGGTTCATCTTCTCACACAGGCCAAAAGTACAAATTGGCGGATAACCCCGTTGACGAAATTGGACATAAAGAATACAAAGGATGAGCCTCATACGGAAGTTTGAGGACTTAAATGCTCACAACCATCAGGAGACACCATGAGCCACCGCATGCGTTTTGGTATTTTTCTTGCCCCGTTTCACAAGCCCGGCATCAACCCCACTTTGGCCTTGGAGCAAGACTTGGAGCTCATCCAATGGCTGGACCGCTGC
>CANGHG010000099.1 GCA_947453645.1 Comamonadaceae bacterium | reverse complement strand
GCCAACTGTTGCAAGGCTCGCGGGTTTAAGCCGCGAGTGCGAAACGTTCGTCGTTTGCAGTTAGTTTTTTTCTGCGGATTTACGAGGTGACAGAACCTCGACATGCCCTGCGCCGCGTCCGAACCCATGTCGAAACCAATGCAGCCCCAGTGGGTTAATTCTACGCCCCTGCGCTTTTATGGCAACAGCGCCAGCAAAGCCAAGGGGCTTTGAATCACATGATCCGCGCCCCAGTGCAGCACATCGGCCTGGCTGCCCAAGTACCCGTAGTGCGCCGCCACGGTGGGCATGCGGGCGGCCTTGCCCGCCACAATGTCGCGCTCGTCGTCGCCCACATACCAACACACCTCGGGTGGCAAACCGAGCAAACGTGCAGCTTCCAACAGCGGTGCCGGGTGGGGCTTGGCGTGCGGCGTGGTGTCGCCGCTGACCACCGCTTTGGCGCTGTCAAACAGGGGGATCTGTTTGGTGAGAGGGATGGTGAAGCGCTGGTGCTTGTTGGTGACCACACCCCACACCAAACCCTTGGCTTGCAAGGCCTGAATCAACTCGGGCACACCTTCAAAGATGCTGGAGCGCACCGTCATGGCCCGCTCGTAGTTGCTCAAAAACTCCTCGCGGTATTCCTCGTACTGCGGGTGATCGGGCGTCAAGCCAAAAGCCACCTCCAACATGCCGCGTGCGCCAGCACCCGCCATGGGGCGGTAAAGCGCATCGTCCAACGATGGCAGACCACGCTCGATGCGCATTTTGTCGGCGGCCGCGCCCAGGTCGGGGGCGCTGTCAATCAGCGTGCCGTCCAGGTCAAACAGAATGGCTTGGGGATGGGGCGGGTGAATCATGCGGGGCGCTGCGTGGCGATCATGTAATTGACGCTGGTATTGCCATCCAGCCAATAGCGGCGGGTGATGGGGTTGTACTGCATGCCCTTGCTGGCTTGCAGGTTCAGGCCTGCGGTGCGGCAATCTGACGCCAATTCGCTGGGTTTGATGAATTTGGCGTATTCGTGCGTGCCCTTGGGCAGCAGGTTCAAGACGTATTCCGCACCCAAAATGGCAAACAAACACGACTTGGGGTTGCGGTTGAGCGTGGAGAAAAACACCCAACCACCAGGTTTGACCAAGGTGGCGCAAGCCTTCACGATGGAGGCGGGGTCGGGCACGTGCTCGAGCATTTCCATGCAGGTCACCAGGTCAAAGCTGGCAGGCTGTTCAGCGGCCATAGCCTCGGCACTCAATTCGCGGTAACTCACGTTCGGGGTTTGGGTTTCCAAGGCGTGCAGTTGGGCAACTTTGAGCGATTTGGTGGCCAGGTCGATGCCGGTCACGTGGGCGCCAGCGCGCGCCATGGCGTCGCTCAAGATGCCGCCGCCACAACCCACGTCCAAGACCTGTTTGTCTTTCAAGGGCACAAAGCCCTGAATCCAGTCCAGACGCAATGGGTTGATTTGATGCAGAGGGCGAAATTCACTGTTGGTGTCCCACCAGCGATGCGCAAGGTCAGAGAATTTCGCCAGTTCGGCGGGGTCGACATTGGAGTTGTTCATGGCTTCATTCTCCTAGATAGTTTGCGCCCATGAAAAAACCCCGCCTAGGCGGGGTTTGAATGAGCGCTAAAGCAGATCAGTTCTTGCGGGCACCGACCACTTCGATTTCGACGCGACGGTTTTTGGCGCGGCCTTCTTTGGTCTTGTTGTCAGCCACGGGCTGCTTCTCGCCTTTGCCTTCGGTGTAAATGCGGGCTTTTTCAATGCCTTTGCTCACCAAGAATGCCTTGACCGCTTCGGCGCGGCGCATGGACAGTTTTTGGTTGTAGCTGTCGGAGCCCACGGAGTCGGTGTGACCCACAGCGATGATGACTTCGAGGTTGATGGCTTTGACCTTGTCAACCAAATCGCTCAATTTGGCTTTACCTTCAGGTTTCAACACAGATTTGTTGAAATCGAAGAAAGCGTCGGCGGCGTAGGTGACTTTGGTCGACACGGCTGCTGCAGGCGCTGCAGGCGCTGCTGCTGCGGGCGCTGGCACTGCAGCGGGTTCAGCTTTGGGAGCAGGTGCAGGTGCAGGAGCGGGGGCTGCAGCAGCTGGTGCGGCTTTGGGCTCTTCAACAATCGCGCCATCACAACCAGCGGCTGCGGTAGCGGGTGTCCAAGAGCTGTTGCGCCAGCATTCGCCAGGGGTGTTTTTCCAAACTTCACCGGCTGTGGATGTCCAGTTGTTGATCTCGCCAGCGGCGCTGAATGCCGCAAAGCCCAACAAGGACAGGGCTACCGTGGTGATTTTGATGTTTTTCATGACGTTCCTTTGGATTTCAATGCAACTGAGTTTGTAAATCTCTTTCCAGCGGGCGGGAAAACCCCCTAGTACATTTGAATTATGGCACAGCATGTAGATGAAAGCCTACTCGGTTCTTACCCCTAAAATGGCCCGTTTACCTGTCCTCTACCGGCTGCCTCCATGACCCAGTTTGCCAAAGAAACGCTGCCCACCAGTCTAGAAGAGGAAATGCGCCGCAGCTACCTCGATTACGCCATGAGCGTGATTGTCGGACGCGCCCTCCCCGATGCCCGTGACGGCTTAAAGCCTGTGCATCGCCGCGTCTTGTTCGCGATGCACGAGTTAAACAACGACTGGAACCGCCCTTATAAGAAGTCTGCCCGTATTGTGGGTGATGTCATTGGTAAGTACCACCCCCACGGCGACAGTGCGGTCTACGACACCATTGTTCGCATGGCGCAAGATTTTTCGCTGCGCCACATGTTGGTGGATGGACAAGGCAACTTCGGTTCGGTGGACGGCGACAACGCCGCCGCCATGCGTTACACCGAAATCCGCTTGTCCAAAATCGCCCATGAACTGCTGGACGACTTGGACAAAGAAACTGTCAATTTCGGCCCCAACTACGACGGAAGCGAAAAAGAACCGCTGGTCATGCCTGCCAAATTTCCCAATTTGCTGGTCAATGGCTCAGCGGGTATCGCTGTGGGCATGGCGACCAACATCCCGCCGCACAACCTGAACGAGGTGGTCGACGCCTGTTTGCACCTCTTGCGCCACCCTGACGCATCCATCGATGACCTGATGGACATCGTGCCAGCGCCCGACTTCCCCACCGCCGGCATCATTTACGGCATCAGCGGGGTCAAAGAGGGTTACCGCACAGGCCGTGGCCGCGTGGTCATGCGTGCCAAATGCCACTTCGAAGACATCGACCGTGGTCAGCGCCAAGCCATCATCGTGGACGAACTGCCCTACCAGGTGAACAAAAAGACGCTGCAAGAGCGCATGGCCGAGCTGGTCCACGAGAAAAAGATCGAGGACATCAGCCATATCCAAGACGAATCCGATAAATCGGGCATGCGCTTGGTGATTGAACTCAAGCGCGGCGCCGTGCCCGAGGTGGTGCTGAACAACCTCTACAAGCAAACCCAACTGCAAGACACCTTCGGCATGAACATGGTGGCGCTGATCGACGGTCAGCCACGCTTGTGCAACCTGAAAGACCTGCTGTCTGTCTTCTTGTCACACCGCCGCGAGGTGGTGACACGCCGCACCATCTTCAACCTGCGCAAAGCCCGCGAACGCGGTCATGTGCTGGAAGGTTTGGCGGTTGCCTTGGCCAATATCGATGAATTCATCGCCATCATCCGCAACGCCCCCACGCCCCCCGTGGCCAAGGCCGAACTGATGAGCAAACCTTGGGACAGCCAGTTGGTGCGCACCATGCTCACCCGCGCCAAGGCCGATGGCAGCGTCATCAATGCCGACGACTACCGCCCTGACGGCCTGGAAAAGCAATACGGCATGGGCGGCGACGGTCTTTACCGTTTGAGCGACACCCAAGCCCATGAAATTTTGCAAATGCGTTTGCAACGCCTGACTGGCTTGGAACAAGACAAGATCGTCAACGAGTACAAAGAAGTCATGGCTGAAATTGACGACTTGCTCGACATCTTGGCGCGCCCAGAACGTGTCTCCACCATCATCAGCGATGAGTTGTCGGCTATTCGCCAAGAATTTGGTCAAAGCAAACTGGGCATGCGCCGCAGCCACATCGAGCACAACGCCCAAGACTTGGCCACCGAAGACCTGATCACGCCCACCGACATGGTGGTCACCCTCAGCCACAGCGGCTACATCAAGAGCCAGCCTTTAAGCGAATACCGCGCCCAAAAACGCGGCGGCCGTGGCAAGCAAGCCACCGCCACCAAAGAAGACGACTGGATTGAGCAGCTGTTCATCGGCAACACCCACGACTACATCCTGTGTTTCTCCAACCGTGGCCGCTTGTATTGGCTCAAGGTCTGGGAAGTGCCTGAGGGCTCACGTGGCTCGCGCGGTCGCCCCATCGTCAACATGTTCCCCTTACAAGAGGGCGAAAAAATCAATGTGGTGCTGCCCCTGACTGGCACGGCACGCACCTTCCCTGCCGACCAATTTGTGTTCATGGCGACTTCCATGGGCACGGTCAAAAAGACCTCGCTGGATGAGTTCAACAACCCGCGCAAGGGCGGCATCATCGCGGTCAACTTGGACGACAACG
>CANGHG010000098.1 GCA_947453645.1 Comamonadaceae bacterium | reverse complement strand
GGCCAAGAGCTGTCCAAGCTGCCCTTAGACCCCCGTGTGGGTCGCATGATTTTGGCCGCGCGAGAGCAGCAGAGCTTGAACGAGGTGCTGATCATTGCCTCGGCTTTGAGTGTGCAAGACGTGCGCGACCGCCCCTTGCAAGCGCAAGCCCAAGCCGACCAAGCCCATGCCAAATTCAAGGACGATAAGAGCGAGTTCAGCGGCTATTTGCGTTTGTGGGATTGGCTGCAAGCTTCGCGGGGCGGCACAGGCGAGGTCCACAAGCTCTCCAACCGCCAACACGAGAACTTGCTGCGGCAAAACTTCATCAACATCCGCCGATGGCGCGAATGGCGCGATGTGCACAGCCAACTGCTGACGGTGGTGAAAGAGCAGCGCTGGGTCATGAACGACAAACCAGCCAGCTACGAGCAACTGCACTTGGCCATGCTCAGCGGCTTGTTGGGCAATATCGGTTGGAAGCAAG
Organism: Comamonadaceae bacterium; assembly: GCA_947453645.1. Classification (GTDB taxonomy): domain Bacteria; phylum Pseudomonadota; class Gammaproteobacteria; order Burkholderiales; family Burkholderiaceae_C; genus Limnohabitans. The sequence continues at coordinate 4,128 of CANGHG010000098.1, read as the reverse complement.
ACGAGGAAGACATTTACCTGGGTGCGCGGGGCATCAAGTTCCACCGTCACCCTGGCGTGCATTTGCGCAAAAAGCCCGGCAAGTGGCTGGTGTGTGCCGAGTTGGTGGAAACCACCCGCTTGTTTGGGCGTGGCATTGCCAACATCGAACCCACATGGCTGGAGCAAGTGGGTTCCCACCTGCTGAAAAAACAGCTGCTGGACCCGCATTGGGAAGCGCGGCACGGCGACGTGGTGGCCTTTGAGCGTGCCACGCTGTATGGCTTGGTGGTCTACAGCGGGCGGCGGGTGCCGTTTGCCAAGGCCGACCCCGTGTTGGCGCGGCAAATTTTCATCCGCGAGGCGCTGGTGGAAGGGCAGTGGCAAACGCCACTGGCTTTCATGGCGGCCAACAAAAAATTGATTGCGCAGGTGATGGAGCTGGAACACAAATCGCGCCGCCAAGACGTGCTGGTGGACGAGGCCATGATTCAGGCGTTTTACGAACAGCATTTGCCCGAGGACGTGTGCAGCTGCAAAACCCTGGAGCGTTGGCACCGCGAGGAACTGAGGCGCCGAAGTGCGGCAGGCGACAAGACCGAGCCGTTGTTGATGACTCGCGAAAGCTTGATGCGCCACGAGGCGGTGGGCATCACCGCGCAAGCGTTTCCCAAGTTGGTGCGTTTGGGCGGTACCGACTGCCAAGCCTCCTACTTGCATGCCCCGGGCGACGCCAAAGACGGCATCACCGTGACCGTGCCCTTGTTTGTGCTCAACCAAGTCAGCGTTGACCGTGCCGAGTGGCTGGTGCCTGGCATGTTGAAAGACAAAATTCAGGCGCTTTTGAAAAGCTTGCCGCAGCGACCCCGCAGCCGCTTTGTGCCGCTGCCCGAGAGTGCTTCGAGGCTGGCCGCAGAGTTGTCAGCGCCCGAGTTGTTTGGCGCTGGCAGCTTGCTGGATGTGCTGCTGAAAAAAGTGCGCGACGAAACCAGCTTGGATGTGAAGCGCAACGACTTCAAGCTCGACATGCTGAGCACGCATTTCTTCATGAACTTCAAAGTGGTGGACGAGCATGGGCGGCAACTCGGGCAGGGCAGAAACCTCGGCGCCCTCAAAGCCGAGTTGGGCAGCCAAGCGCGGGGCGCGTTTCAGGCTTTGGCTCAAATGCGAACTGCTGTGACCGCCCCCATCGAGACAGCCCCCGTCATTGCGAGCGCAGCGAAGCAATCTACCGTCATTGCGAGCGCAGCGAAGCAATCTAGCGAAGCGAAGCAATCCCAAGATCGCCACGGTGCTTCGCACCTCGCGATGACGAACGTGAAGCAATCCACCTGGTCCTTCGGCGAACTGCCCGAACTGATGGAAATCAGCAAAGGCGGGCAGTCCTTGATCGGTTTTCCCGCCTTGGTGGACATGGGCGACGGCGTCAGCATCGAGGTGTTTGACGAACCCGACGTGGCCGCAACCAAACACCGCGCTGGTGTGCGCAGGCTGTTTGCGCTGCAAATCAAAGATGCGCTGAAGTACCTAGAGAAAAACATCCCCGATCTGCAAAAAATGTCGGTGGCCTACATGAGCTTGGGCACATCGGAAGAACTGAAGCAGCAAATACTGGAAGTGGCGCTGGAACGTGCTTTTTTGCTAGAGCCTTTGCCCAACGACGAGGCCAGCTTCAAGCGCCGCGTGGACGAGGGACGAGGCCGATTGACCCTGATTGCCAACGAGGTGGCACGTTTGGCAGGCACGGTGCTGCTGGAGTTTGGCGCGGCCACCCGAAAAATCAAGGACACCAAAAACGCCCCCGACGCCGCCGCCGACTGCGCCCAACAACTGCAACGCTTGGTGCCCAAAAATTTCATGGCCGACACCCCGTGGCCACAACTGCAGCACTTTGCGAGATACCTCAAAGCCATTACCCTGCGGCTGGACAAAGTGCGCGCCGACCCTGCCCGCGATGCCCAGCGCTTGGCCGAACTCAAACCCTTGGAGCACAAGTACTGGCGATTGGTCGCCGAGCGCAAAGGCCAGACGGACGCGCGGATGCTGGAATTCCGGTGGTTACTGGAAGAACTGCGGGTGAGCTTTTTCGCGCAAGAGCTGAAAACCCCGCAGCCGGTGAGTGTGAAGCGGTTGGAGAAGGCCTGGGGGCAGTTGAATCATTGAGCCAATACCCAAGGATTGATGACGGTCAGCCCCGCTGCTTCAAATGGCGCTGTGTCTCGGGTGGCAACCATCAAACCATGGTGAATGGCCGTTGCAGCGATGTAGCCATCTGCGGTTGCAATGGCTTTTCCTTGTCCCCGTGCCAAGGCTCGTAGCGTTGCATAAGCTTGGGTCGTTGCTTCATCAAAAGGCAAGATTCGACCTGCAAACAAGGGCAAGATGCGTTGCTCTAGGCTCGTGTGCAGCGTCTCCCTTCGTTTTCCTGCTGGCATGGTTGCAATACCAAAACGCAATTCCGCCAAGCTGATCGTGGACAAATACAGCGTTTCGATCATTTGCGCGTCCAGCCAAGCTAGAACCTTCGCATCGCCCGCAATTTTTAATGGCTCGGAGATGACATTAGTATCGAGCAGAATCATTCGAAGCTCAGCGGATCTGTGGGTGTTTTGTCGCGTTCAATCATCAGATCTATGCCACCAGCTTGCTGGCCAATTTCAGCCAACAAGGAACCCAACTTGACTCGGTCGTCTGGCCTAGCGGCGCTTTCAAGAATGGCCCTAACCTCGGCTTCGGTACTTCTTCCCGCCTTCGCGGCCCGAACTCGCAATGCACGATGTGTTTCTTCTGGGATGTTGCGTACTGTGATGGATGACATAGGCACCTCCAAGAGATTGCTCAATGATTGCATTTTATAATTATTGATATCAATTTCTATCATTGATTGGCTCTTTTCCCAAAATTTTTCAGAAATTCAGTCAAAAGACACCCTGAATCTGCCTCTCAAGGCTGCTTGCGCTCGTAAAGCACCTTGCCCACCCGTTCAATGTGCTCTTGCAGACTGGGGTTGTCGATGTCTTTCAGGATGGACATATCGACTTGTTAGGGAAGATTCGAATCCTCAAACATTCCCACCAGCTTTGAAAGCATGTCCTGCGTCAGTGTTCACCTCGCCACCGACTCCGCAATCTTCTCTGCATTCAACTCGGGGTTGAGCAATTGCGCAAACTCATATACAAACTGCCGCAAATAGGCATGGCGCTTGAAGGCAATGCGCGCCAAGTTGTGGCCAAACAGGCGGCCAGCCGGGCGCACCACCAAGTCGGTGTCGGTGATGTCGCGCACCGCCATTTCGGCCACGATGCCCACGCCCAAGCCCAGTCGCACATAGGTTTTGATGACGTCCGAGTCAATCGCTTCCAAGGCGATGCGTGGCGTCAGGTGGGCGGCGGCAAATGCCTTGTCGATGCGGGTGCGCCCCGTGAACGAGGGGTGGTAGGTGATGATGGGCTCGTTGGCAAGGTCTGCCAACTCCAGTTGCTCGATCTTGGCCAGCGGGTGGTCTTTGGGCAGCACCAGCACATGCTGCCATTCGTAGCAGGGCAGGGTGATGAGTTCGGGGTAGTCCGACAGGCTTTCAGTGGCAATGCCAATTTCGGCGGTTTCATCCATCACCATGCGCGCCACTTGGTCGGGCGCACCTTGGTGCAGGCTGATGTTCACATTCGGGTAGGCGCTGCGCAATTGCGCCACGGGCAGGGGCAGCACATAACGCGCCTGGGTGTGGGTGGTGGCAATCGACAAGGTGCCCGAGTCTTGCGCGCTGTACTGCTCACCGATGCGTTTCAAGTTGCTGACCTCGCGCAAAATGATGTCGATGCTTTTGAGCACATGCTCGCCTGGCTCGGTCACCCGCTTCAAGCGCTTGCCGTGGCGGCCAAATATCTCGATGCCCAGCTCTTCTTCCAATTCCAATATAGCTTTGGACACCCCAGGCTGCGATGTGTGCAGCGCCTTGGCTACTTCAGTGAGGTTCAAGTTGCGGCGCACCGCCTCTTGGACAAAACGAAATTGATGAAGGTTCATGGCATTTTGGATATAAGAAAGGCAGTCATTATGCCTTTTGATGGTAGTTCGTCATTGCGAGGTCTTCGGTCATTGCGAGCGTAGCGAAGCAATCCCCCGTCATTGCGAGCGCCATACGGTCATT
>CANGHG010000097.1 GCA_947453645.1 Comamonadaceae bacterium | reverse complement strand
CGCTGCGCCGGTCTTCATAGGCTTGCAGCACGGTGGCCATGTCGGCGTCAGGGTGTTGGGCAAAGGTGTGGGCCAGGTCGATGGCGTCTTCCAAGGCCAGCTTGGTGCCACTGCCAATCGAGTAATGCGCGGTGTGGGCCGCGTCGCCCATGAGCACGATGGGCGTGCGTTGGCCGCCCAAGGTTTCCCAATGCACCCAGGTGTTGCAAATCACACGTGGAAATTGAATCCAACTGGCCGAGCCACGCAAGTGGGCCGCATTGCTCATCAGGCTGTGGCCATCCAAATACTTGGCAAAGAGGTTTTGACAAAAGGCCACGCCCTCCTCTTGGCTCATCTGGTCAATGCCATGCGCTTTCCACACCGCTTCGGGTGTTTCCACGATGAAGGTGGAGGTGTTGTCGTTGTATTTGTAGGCATGGGCTTGGAACCAACCGTGTTCGGTTTGCTCAAAGGCAAAGGTGAAGGCGTCAAAAGTTTTGTGTGTGCCCAGCCAGACAAAGCGGCAGTGACGCACATCGATGTCGGGTTGGTAAGTGTCTGCATAGCGGGTGCGGATGCGGCTGTTCAAACCGTCGCTGGCGATCACCAAGTCGGCGTTGTACTGCTGAGCCAGGGCTTGGTCATCGCTCACATCGGTCTCGAAGACCAGTTGCACGCCCAGTTCTTCGCAGCGCTGCTGCAAGATGTTGAGCAAGTGCTTGCGTCCAATGCCACAAAAACCATGGCCCGTGGAGCGCACGCGGCGCCCCTTGAAAAACACCTCGATGTCATCCCAGTGGTTGAACGCGTCGCCAATCAGTTGCGCGGTGTGCGGGTCGGCTTGGTGAAGGTTTTGCAGGGTTTGGTCACTCAGCACCACGCCCCAGCCAAAGGTGTCGTAGGGGCGGTTGCGTTCGACCACGGTGATCTGGTGGTCGCGGTGTTGCTGCTTCATCAACAGCGCGAAATACAGACCAGCGGGGCCGCCGCCAATGCACAAGATGTTCATGCCTTGATTGTTGAGGCCTAAAGTAAATGACGTCAAGCCTTGATTGAAATAAAGAGGCGGGGGTTTTCCCTTGGGCGCACAATAGCCCATGCTTTATAAATTCAAATCCAAGGCGGCGGGTGACTTGATTCTGTTGGAGCCACAGGGCCAGCAGTTCCTCACCCTGATTGGCAAAACGCCAGCGCCGCAGGGCATCATCGAGCCCGAGCACATGCTTCAAGCCATTGCCGACTTGCAAGAGGCGGTGCGCTTGGTAGAAGCGGAGCAAGCACTTGCCGTGGCCGAAGCCAAAGCACAAGGCCAAACACCGCCGCAGTTTGCTGGTATCAGTTTGCGGCAACGCTGCAAGCCCATCATTGACATGCTGCAACGTTGCCACAAGGCGGGTCAGCCCATCGTGTGGGGCGTGTGAGGTGGCGCATCCCTATCAGGCCTTGACGCCCTCGGTGGTGTTGGATGCGTTGAGCGAACTCGGCTTGGCAGTGGATGGTCGCCTCACCGCACTGAGTTCATATGAAAACCGTGTTTACCAAGTGCATTTGGACGACGACAGCTCGGTGGTGGCTAAGTTTTACCGACCACTGCGTTGGAGTGAAGCGCAGATTCGCGAAGAACACGCTTTCACCGCAGAGTTGATGGCAGAGGACATTCCTGTGGTGGGTCCACTAACCTTGAACAGCATGACCTTGCATGAGGCTCGCATCACCCACGACGGTGTGGACGGGCATTTTTGGTTCAGCGTCAGCCCATGCCGCGGGGGGCGAGCCCCTGAGTTGGACGACCCCGAGGTCTTGATGTGGATTGGCCGCCTCATGGCCCGCATGCATTTGGTGGGCGAGCGAAGCGCGTTCACACACAGACCTGCGCTGAACATCCATACCTTTGGCGAGGCCTCGCGTGACTTATTGATAAGCAACCATTGGATTGCACCCGAGGTGGTCCAACAATGGCTGAGCCTGTGCAACCAATCGCTGGACTTGGTGCAAGCACGCATGCCCGAGCAGATGAAATTGCTGCGCCTTCACGGCGACTGTCACCCCGGCAATATTTTGTGGACGCCCGAGGGCATGCCCGAAGCGGGGCCGCATTTTGTGGACCTGGACGATGCCCGCATGGGCCCTGCAGTGCAAGACCTGTGGATGCTGCTGCACGGCGACGAGCAAGAGCGCCGCCAAAAACTGTTCACCGTGCTCGAGGGCTATGAAAGCCTGCGACCCTTTGACATGCAAGAGTTGCAATGGGTGGAGCCGCTGCGCACCCTGCGCATCATTCACTACAGCGCATGGCTGGCCAGTCGACAAGACGACCCGGCCTTCCCTATGCACTTCCCGTGGTTTGGCACTACCGACTATTGGCGAGGGCAGTGCGACACCCTGCGTGAGCAAATTGAGTTGATGGCTTAAACCCGTGATTGCTCACTCACGTCATTGCTCACTCACGTCATTGCGAGCGCAGCGAAGTAATCTCAGCGAAATCCCAAAACTAACGCAAGAACCCCAAGCTGTACACCTGCGGCCTCAGCTTGTCGGTCAGCGCTTGGTAGGCCTGCTCAAACGAGGTGAAGTTGATGGGGGCGGTGTCCCCGCTGTTGTTGCGCTCGGCCAAGGCATTGCGAATTTGGTACCAACCCACGTCAGCACGGTTGAGTTTGTAGGTCTCACGCACCGTGCGCGCATCGGTGTGGGTGAAATAGGTTTTCCACAACACACGTCCAGCATCCAGCACCGCCGTGGCTTCGGTGGACAGGGTTTTGTCCGCCAGGTATTGCACCATGAAGTCGGATTCGAAGCGGTCGGGCGCGTCCACTTCTTCCTCGGTGTAGGGGATGAAGTGGTTGACGATGGACCACTTCTTGTTGTTCCACACCAGACCGTTGGCGCTGGCTGTTCGGTTACAACGGTTGAACAACATCCATATTAAGCAATCGTTCTTGAATTCATCAGTTAATGGTTCTGTAGGCTGCAAAAACTGATCGCGGTCATTGAGCCAAGTTGGACGAACCGCGCGACGCATGGCAAAGACGACGGCCACTTGCCATAAGTTTTTGTCGGTGATGAAAAAGCCTCGCGCACTGCCGTACCCAGATGAAAAAATAACTGTTTGCTGTTCTGCATGCTGAAGGTCATTGCCTCCAGACAACATATAACCAATAGCACCATCGGCCCATTTGGTGCCCCGCAAGTCTTTTGTTGCTGTGGCTGGTGTGACTGCATTCTTCAACGGAACAACATCAACGAAATTTGTTTTTGGCCGAACAAACCATTCACTTAGAAATTGATTGGTGGGTAAGTTGAAAAATGTTTTTGAGCCTATCTCCCGTGCGTCTTTATCAAGAACTTCGACTTGAATTTCAGTAATCTGAGATTTTTGGTGCTGAGCAGTTTTCCAAACCAAAAATCCAATTGGGAATTTTCCGCTCAAACCATCAAAGGCTTGGTTGTGAACTACAAAACCGCCCAGATATTTGGCGTTCCAATTCGCTCGAAAAGTTGTAAGAGTCGGGGCATTTATGTATTTCAAAGTACTGAACATCGCCAAAGTTGCATTAGGGATTTCTTGGGCTACACGTGCTACGAATTGAGTGAAAAGCTCATTACTGGCCTTGCCATAGGCTGCCATTGCGTGAGTGGCCAGCCTTGTTTTGGAGACTCCCGATTTGTTTTCGCCGGCAATCAAGCCAGTTGAGATATTTTCAAGATTAGTTGCCTCCGCATAAGGCGGATTGATCAATACCAAGATCTTCTTGCCCTCTGCAATGGCTTTGCGCAAACCCGCAGGCACTTTGTTGCTCAGGCTGTAGTCGATCTGCCCGTCGTCGGTGATGTCGTCATTCAAATAGTCGTACTGAAAGCGTTGCGCGGCCACGCAGGTTTTGGTGGCTTTCATCACGTCGATGTCTTCTTGGTCCAGGGTGCTCATGTAGATGTTGCGCGGGTTGCTGTGTTTGACCTCCAAGTTGCCCACGCCGCAGCACATGTCCCACACGATGTACTCTTTTTGCCAGTGTTGGCCCAGCGTTTCGGCAAGCTTGTCGTAGGCCTTGTCGACCACGTGCAAGGGCGTGTAGTAAGCGCCTTTGAAGCTGCGCTCGTCAATCGGGATCAAGCTGTCGCGGCGCTCGAGCAGGTAGTCGCGGTATTCCGTTTTGGGTGGGCGGTGGTAAATGGCCCAAAACTGGCGATAGCCTTCTTTGTTGCCCAGCTCAAAAGGCTTGCCCTTGAGCAAAAACAACGGATCGCCATTTTTGTGCACCAATTCGGCAGGCAAGTTGGCGTGGGTGGACGCCTTGCCGTCGTTCATGATGTCGGCGAAAAACAGCAGTGAGTAGTCTTCTTCAGCGACCCCGGTGATTTCGCGGCCAATCATCGCCACCCATTTGTCAAACACCTGCTTGAGGTTGTCGGGCGTGATCTGGGTGCGGATGATGTCGCCCGATTTGATGGCCGCTTTGGCCGTGCTGATGAACTCGTCTTCGTGCGTCTTGATCTTGAACGACACAAAGTGGGTACCAATGTGAGCGGATATTTCGTCCAAGGCCTCTTGGGTGTACTGGCTGGCCGACTTGCCCCACTTGATGGTTTTCTTGGCCAAAAAAGGCAGCACGTCGGCGCT
>CANGHG010000096.1 GCA_947453645.1 Comamonadaceae bacterium | reverse complement strand
CATGGCACCTGCCCGAAGACTTGGCGCATTTCAAACGCACCACCTTGGGCCAAGCGGTGGTGATGGGGCGGGTGACGTGGGAGTCCATCCCCGAGAAATTTCGACCTCTGCCAGGACGGCGTCATGTGGTTGTTTCTCGGCAAGCTGACTACATCGCCACAGGTGCAACCGTGGTCGACTCCTTACACGCAGCGCTGGCCTTGTTTCCTGCGGATGAGGTGGTGTGGTTAATTGGTGGCGCACAGTTGTACGCCCAAGCCCTGCCTATGGCTGCGCAGATTGTGGTCACCGAGATTGACGCCGATTTTGAAGGGGATGCTTTTGCACCCCTCTTGGGCCCAGAGTGGAAAGAAACCCAACGCAGCCAACATATATCCGCACAGGGTTTGGCTTACAGTTTGGTTGATTTACAAAAACAAACTTGAATCTCTTAATGGAAGAAAATATCCTTAACCTTTACATCACAAAAAGGAAGTGAAGATGACTGAAATTCATTTCATGGTTGAAGAATCAGCAGAGGGTGGCTACTCAGCCCGAGCCGTTGGTCACGACATATTTACCGAATCAGACAGGCTGAACGACATCCACAGTCAAATTCGCGATGCGGTTCATTGCCATTTCGACGAGAGCGATATGCCCAGCGTGATCCGATTACATATCACACGGGAAGAAGTGATTGCGGCATGAGACTGCCCAGAGATTTATCTGGAGCGCAACTCGTCAAGGGGATGCAACGCTTGCAGCCATACTTGACAGCGTTACTCAGCACCACAACATAGACCGGCAACAATTGCTGAAACAACTTTTGGACTGATCTTTGAAACTCGCCACGTGGAACGTGAACTCCCTCACCGTGCGTTTACCGCAGGTGCTCGATTGGTTGGCCGCACAGACCGAGCATGGCGGCATCGACGTGTTGGCCCTGCAAGAAACCAAAACCACCGACGACAAATTTCCCCAAACCGAGATTGAAGCCGCGGGCTACCACGTTGCCTTCTTCGGCCAAAAAACCTACAACGGTGTGGCGCTGATTGCCAGGCATCCCATCACCCAGGTGGTGCACAACATCCCTGGTTTCAGCGATGAGATGGCCCGTGTCATCACTGCCACGGTAAATGGTGTAAGGGTCGTGGGTGCGTATTTCCCCAATGGCCAAGCGCCCGACATCGACAAGTTTGTTTACAAAATGGCCTGGCTCACTGCCTTGCAAGCCTTTATCAAAGACGAACTCAGCCGCTACGACAAACTGGTGCTGATGGGTGACTTCAACATCACCTGGGACGACTTGGACGTGTGGGACCCGGTCGCCTTGGCCGGCACCATCCATTGCACCGATGAGGAACGCTCCCACTTCAAAGCCTTGCTCGACTTGGGGTTGCACGATGCTTTCAGATTGTTCGAGCAAGCCCCCAAAAGCTATTCGTGGTGGGACTACCGAGAATTCGCATTCAAGCGCAACCGCGGTTTGCGCATAGACCACATCTTGGTGTCCTCGGCGCTGGTGAAACAAGTCAGTGCCTGCGTGATCGACAAAGCCCCGCGCAAAAACGAGCGCCCCAGCGACCACACCCCCGTGGTGGTGACCATCAGCTGATCACTCCAAGCCCAATTCCTGAATTTTGCGGGTGATGGTGTTGCGACCAATGCCCAACTTGTGAGCCGCATCGATGCGCCGGCCTCGAGTGTGTGCCAGCGCGGTTTGAATCAAGGTGGCTTCAAACCGTTTGGTGAGTTCATCCCAGACGTCTGTTCGGCCATCGACCAACAAGGCCATGGCCTGCACTTCCAAACCACTTTGCCAATCTTCACCTGGCAAGTTCAACACCGCTGGTTTGGGCATGTTGACAGCTGAAGGATTTGCAACCGCGGGTGCCATGGTTTGAAATGCGTTGGCTGCTTCAGCATGCACCACGGTTGTGGCCACAGGCACCGACAAAGGCACGACTGCAGAGGGAGACAGCACTTCGGGCGGCAAGTCTTTGGGTTCAATGGCTTGGGCAGGCGCCATGACCGTGAGCCAATGGCAGATGTTTTCAAGCTGACGCACATTGCCGGGGAAGGCAAAGTCTTGCAGCAACTCAATGGCCGAGTCTGAAATGCGCTTGGCTTCCACGCCCAACTGCTGCGCGCTTTGTTGCAAAAAATGACGGGTCAAGACCGGAATGTCCTCGCGCCGTTCACGCAGAGGGGGCAGGCGCAAGCGAATCACGTTCAGGCGGTGGAACAAGTCTTCGCGGAACGTGCCCTCTTGCACACGTTGCTCCAGGTTTTGATGCGTGGCGGCAATCACACGCACATTGGTTTTGATGGCGCTGTGCCCACCCACGCGGTAAAAACTGCCATCACTCAACACGCGCAACAAGCGGGTTTGCAAATCGAATTTCATGTCCCCGATTTCATCGAGGAACAAGGTACCACCGTCGGCCTGCTCGAAACGTCCACGGCGCATGGTTTGCGCACCCGTGAAGGCGCCACGCTCATGGCCGAACAGCTCGCTTTCCAACAAGTCCTTGGGAATGGCCGCGGTGTTGATGGCCACAAACGGACCACTGGCTCGCTGCGAATGCTTGTGCAGCGCTCTGGCCACCAACTCTTTGCCCGAACCCGATTCGCCGGTGATCATCACGGTGACGTTGCTTTGGCTCAAGCGGCCAATGGCACGAAACACATCTTGCATGGCGGGTGCCTGGCCCAGCATCTCGGGTGTGCTGTCCACATCCACGGCCCCCACAGCCTCGCGTTGGCTTTCTTCCAAGGCACGGCGAATGAGTTCTATCGCTTTCGTGAGGTCAAACGGTTTGGGCAAGTACTCGAACGCACCGCCTTGAAAGGCAGACACCGCACTGTCCAAGTCGGAGTAGGCGGTCATGATGATGACCGGCAAACCAGGCAAGCGCTCTTTGACTTGCGAGAGCAAGTCCAAACCTGAACCACCGGGCATGCGAATGTCACTCACCAGCACCTGGGGCATTTCGTCTGCGGTGACGGTGCTCAAGGCTTGCAAGACTTCTCGCGGGTGGGTGAAGCTGCGGGTGGGTAAATCTTCACGCATCAAGGCTTTTTCAAGCACAAAGCGGATGGACTGGTCATCGTCAACGATCCAAATCGGTTTCATGTCAGTACATCACCTCGAGTGTTGCGCATTGCGCTGTTATCCATGTTCAGGGCAAGGGAATCAAAATTTTGAAATCGGTTCGCCCTGGCTGACTTTCACATTCAATCAAGCCTTGGTGCTGTTGCACAAAAGTTTGCGCCAAATTCAGGCCCAAACCCGAGCCACCATCGCGGCCCGACACCAAGGGATGAAACAAACGGTCCTTGATCTCCTCAGCGATGCCAGGCCCGTTGTCAATGACATGCAATTCCAGTGCCAATCGGTAGCGTTGCTTGACAAAAGTCACCTGCCTGGCGATGCGGGTCGCCAACACAATCTCGGCGTCGCCCTGAGCAATCCGATCTACCAGAGCCAAAGCGGCGTTGTGGGCGATGTTGAGCACCGCTTGGATGAGCTGCTCCATGTCGCCGCGGAACTCGGGCAGCGAGATGTCGTAGTCGCGGCGCACCTGCAAACCTTTGGGAAACTCAGCCAGGATGAGGGTGCGAACCCGCTCGCAAACCTCATGAATGTTGACATTGCCCACCACATGGGGGCGACGATGCGGCGCCAACAAGCGGTCCACCAAGGTTTGCAAGCGGTCGGCTTCCCGCACGATGACTTGGGTGTATTCGGTCAAGTCGCGGGAATCGAGCTCGAGTTGCAGCAATTGGGCTGCACCCCGAATGCCGCCCAAGGGGTTTTTGATTTCATGCGCCAAATTGCGGATCAGCTCTTTGTTGGCCTGGGCGTGCTCCAATTGGCGTTCCTCGCGGTCTTGGCGGCTTTGGGTTTCTTGGGGCAATAACTCAATCAGCACCTCGTCTGCTTGCTCGGCAGAAGCCACCACTACATGCACTGGGAAGGGCTCTGAGCCCTGGCGTTTGAGTTGATCGTCAAAGCGCAGCGCCGCAAAGTCGTGGCGTCTGGCGCCTTCAATGGCTTGCAGCACCCGTTGCTCGTCCACAAACAGCCCGGGCGCATCTGCCCCTTGCAGGCTTCGGCGGGACAAGCCCATGACGTCCTCGAAAGAGGCATTGGCAAACAGCACGCGGTTGTCACCCTTCACCAGCAACACCAGGGTGGCGAGCATGTCAAAGGCGGCAAATCGGTTTTCAGGCATTGGGTCCAACTCAGGGCAAACGTGCCAGTTCACGGCGCAAAGCGGCTTCATCGGCAAGACATCGCACCATCTCGGTGCTTTGGGCGGTCAGTTTTTGGCAACGGCGTTGTTGCTTGGAGAGCTCGTCGTTCAAGATTTGTTGGGCATGTTGGTCTCGGCTGCGCTGGGTGGCACCGTCCACGCGGGCGCCGTCGAGCAGCATGGTGGTGGGCACTTGCGGCGCAGCGGTTTGCGGTACCGCATGGAATTTGCGCGGCGCGGTGGTCACCACGTCGGCTTGCACTTGCACCTTGGTGCAGACTTGACCCGTCTTGGGTTGGTTGGTGTATTCATTGCCGCAACGCCACACGACCGAGCTGTCTTGCGCCCAGACCGCACTGGCGCTGAGCAAGCAACCGGCAAAGACAACTTCAAGCTTGGTGAACATGCGGACCTCGGTTTTCATGGGTCGTAAAAAAAAAAGGACGGCACCACAGGCCGTCCTGGTTGCACCAAGCTCGTCGGCCTG
>CANGHG010000095.1 GCA_947453645.1 Comamonadaceae bacterium | reverse complement strand
TGTGGAGCGAGCAACGCCAGGTGGTCATCTACCACGCTGAAAAACACCCCGAGAAAGAAGCTGCACTCCAAGCCAAAGGGGCCGAGTTGGTGCGCTTGAGCGGCCCTGGCGACAAGGTGGACCTGGCCGCCATGGTTCTAGACATGGGCCAACGGGCTTACAACGAGGTGCATGTGGAGGCGGGTCACAAGCTGAATGGATCGCTGTTGAAAGCGGGTTTGGTGGACGAGTTGCTGGTGTACCTGGCCCCGCTGCTATTGGGCCCAGGCCAATCCATGGCCGCCTTGCCAGAACTGAGTCAACTCGCCCAAGCCCAGGCTTGGCAGTTCACACAAACAAAGCTGATAGGGGCTGATTTGAGGCTGCTCGCCAGAGCCGTCCGCTGATCTGCGAAAATACGCGTATGTTCACCGGAATCATCACCGGCGTGGGGCGCATCGCCGCAGTCCACGACCTGGGTCGCTCTTTGGATCATGGCAAACGCCTTGAGATCAGCACACCTGCGCACTATCTCGACGATGTCGGACTCGGTGACAGCATTGCACTCAACGGCGCCTGCATGACAGTCATCGCTTTCGATGTCGCCCGCAATGTCTTTTCCATCGACATTTCGGCCGAATCTCTGCATAAAACCGCCGAACTCAACAAAATCGGCACCACCCTGAACCTCGAAAAAGCCCTGCGGCCCAACGACCGCCTGGGCGGCCACATCGTTTCTGGCCATGTGGATGGCATTGGCTCGGTCAGTCAGTTTGTGCAGATTGGCGAAAGCTGGCTGTTGCAAGTGCTGGCCCCCCCTACCCTGGCCAAGTACCTGGCCTACAAGGGCTCCATCACGGTCAATGGTGTCAGCCTCACGGTCAATCAAGTCCAAGACCAGGAAGATGGATGCCTGGTGTCCATCAACTTGATTCCCCACACGGTCGACAACACCGCACTGGGCAGCCTGCGCGCTGGCAGCCCGGTCAACTTGGAAATCGACACCGTGGCACGCTATGTCGAGCGCATGCTCTGCCTGAAAGACCCCCAATGACCAGCAAGCACCCACCAGTGACCATTTCGCCGGTTGAAGACATCGTGGCCGAGATGAAAGCGGGACGCATCGTCATCTTGGTCGACGAAGAAGACCGCGAGAACGAAGGCGACTTGGTGCTGGCCTCCGACCATGTCACGCCTGAGGCCATCAACTTCATGGCCCGTTTTGGCCGAGGCCTCATCTGCCTGACCCTCACCCGCGAGCGCTGCGAATTTTTGAAACTGCCGCCCATGGCCGCGCGCAATGGCACGGTTTACAGCACGGCTTTCACCGTCTCCATCGAAGCCGCTGAGGGTGTGACCACGGGCATTTCAGCCGCCGACCGCGCCAAAACCATTCAAGTGGCGGTGGCCCCAGGCACCCAGCCCAGCGACTTGGTGCAGCCTGGCCATGTGTTTCCCTTGCAAGCGGTCGATGGCGGCGTGCTCATGCGCGCAGGCCACACCGAGGCGGGTTGCGACTTGGCGGCCATGGCGGGTTGTTCGCCCTCCTCGGTCATTTGCGAAATCATGAAGGACGACGGCACCATGGCCCGTCTGCCCGACTTGCAACTCTTCGCCGCCGAGCACGGCCTGAAGATAGGCACCATCGCCGACCTGATTGCTTACCGCAGCAAAAACGAATCCCTGGTGCACAAAGTGGGCTCTAGACCCCTGGTCACCTCCCATGGCGAATTCACCGCCAACGCTTACAAAGACATGACCAGTGGCGCTGTGCACATGGCTTTGGTGAAAGGCAGTTGGACCGCCGACGCCGAGGTCTTGGCCCGTGTGCACGAACCGCTGTCGGTGCTCGACGCCTTGGAACCCCACCGGGTCATGCACTCCTGGGGCTTGGACACCACCCTAGAGCGCATATCCCAAGAAGGCCAGGGCGTGGTGGTCTTGCTCAATTGCGGCGAAAGCGGCGAACAATTACTGGCCCAGTTTGACGGCACGGCCCGTTCTGCCCACGGCCCTGAGCGTGGTCGCATGGACCTGCGCAGCTATGGCGTGGGTGCGCAAATCTTGCGTGACTGCGGCGTTCACAAAATGCGCCTCATGGGCAACCCCCGCCGCATGCCCAGCATGGCGGGCTATGGCCTCGAAATCACCGGTTACGTTTCCAAGGAATGACATGCACCACCCCGACCTGAGCGCCACCCGCACCGACATGGACGGCAGCGCTTTGCGCATTGGCATTGTGCAAGCGCGTTTCAACCCCGACATCACCAACGCCTTGGCCTTGGCTTGCACCACCGAGTTGCACGCCTTGCAGGTGCCGCAAGACCAAATCACGCATGTGCAAGTGCCTGGCGCTTTGGAAGTCCCTGTGGCCCTGCAAGCCATGGCGCAAAGCCAGCATTTCGACGCGCTCATCGCCCTGGGCTGCATCATCCGAGGCGAGACTTACCACTTTGAATTGGTGGCCAACGAATCGGGTTCGGCCATCACGCAACTGGCCCTGGGCCACGGCATCCCAATTGCCAACACCATCCTCACCACCGAAAACCTGGCGCAAGCCGTGGCGCGTCAAACCGACAAAGGCCGCGACGCAGCCCGTGTGGCGGTGGAAATGGCCTTGCTGTTGAAAAGCCTGTCATGAGCGAACTCACCCCCAACAAACCCAGTCGCAGCGCCAAAACTGGCGATATGCGCCGCGCCAGTGCCCGTGCGGCTCGAAGCCGCGCCAGAAGCTTTGCCGTGCAAGCCCTCTACCAAGTGCTGGTGGGGCGCAACCCACCCGAAGACGTGGACGCATTCACCCGCGACCTCAGCGGGTTTCACAAAGCAGACTCGGTGCATTTCGACGCCTTGCTGCACGGCTGTGCAGACCAAGCGGCGGTGTTGGATGCGCTCATCCTGCCTTTGCTGGACCGCAAAATGGCTGAAATTTCGCCCATCGAACACGCGGTTCTCTGGATTGGTTGCTATGAAATGCAACATTGCTTGGACATCCCTTGGCGGGTGGTCATCAACGAATGCATCGAGTTGGCCAAAGAATTCGGCGGCACCGACGGCCACAAGTATGTGAACGCGGTGCTCAACGGTTTGGCGCCCCAGCTGCGGGCCTTGGAAGTGCAAGCCGACAAGCAGGCCAAAGCCGCCGAGCCAGCGCCCGCTGCCGACTGAGCTGCCCCATGCGTGTCACCCAACGTGCCCAGCGCATTGAACCCTTTTATGTGATGGAAATGGCCAAAGCCGCCCAAGCGGTGGCGCAGGCCGCACGCGGCACCGATCGCCCCATGGTGTTTTTGAACATCGGCGAACCCGACTTCACCGCCCCGCCTCTGGTGCAAGAAGCCGCTGCAAAAGCCATCCGTGATGGTCGCACCCAGTACACCAACGCCTTGGGCCTGGACGCTTTGCGAGAGCGCATCAGCGCTTGGTACGCCAGCCGCTTCCAGGTGCAGGTGCCGGCCAGCCGCATCGTCATGACTGCCGGGGCTTCTGCAGCCTTGCAACTGGCTTGCCTGGCCCTGGTGGAAGCAGGTGACGAGGTGCTCATGCCCGACCCCAGCTACCCCTGCAACCGCCATTTCGTGAGCGCCGCAGATGGCCGCGCCGTGTTGTTGCCCGCAGGACCTGAGCAACGCTTTCAACTCAGCGCCGAGCAGGTGAAGGCGCACTGGGGAGCTCACACCCGTGGCGTGCTGTTGGCCTCACCCTCCAACCCCACAGGCACCTCCATCGCTGCCGCCGAATTGGCGCGCATCCACGAGGAAGTGACGCAGCGCGGTGGCATCACCATGGTGGATGAAATTTACCTGGGCCTGAGCTACGAGCAGGCGTTTGGCCAAACGTCTTTGGCGCTGGACGACCAGATCATCAGCATCAACAGTTTTTCCAAGTACTTCAACATGACCGGTTGGCGCTTGGGCTGGATGGTGGTGCCGCAAAGCTTGGTGCCGGTCATTGAGCGCTTGGCGCAGAACCTCTTCATTTGCCCCAGCAGCCTGGCCCAACACGCCGCCCTCGCCTGCTTCGAGCCCGAGAGCTTGGCCATTTACGAAGAACGACGCGCTGCTTTCAAAGCCCGACGCGACCTGTTCATCCCACAACTCAACGACATGGGTTTGACCGTGCCCGTCATGCCTGATGGCGCTTTTTACGCATGGGCTGATGGCCGTGCTGCTTGCGCCAAACTGGGTTTGCCTGACAGTTGGGCCTTGGCCGAGCATGTCATGCGCGAGGCCCATGTGGCCATCACGCCAGGGCGGGACTTTGGCGTTCACGCACCGGGCGACTATGTGCGTTTTTCCACCGCCAGCTCGATGGCCGACTTGAACACCGCTGCGCAACGCTTGCGTGAATTGCTGGAGGCTGCATGAGTTTTCAATTCCCGATTCGGGTTTACTGGGAAGACACCGATGCCGGTGGCATTGTGTTTTATGCCAACTACCTGAAGTTTTTCGAACGTGCCCGCACCGAATGGCTGCGCCACCTGGGGTTGGAGCAACAGCGCTTGAAAGACGACACCGGCGGCATGTTCGTGGTGAGCGAAACCGAAGTGAAATACCATCGCCCATCCCAACTCGACGACCTGCTGCAGGTGAGCGCCGCGCTGCACACCAAAGGCCGCGCCAGCTTGGTGATTGCCCAGCAAGCCTGGCGCTTGGAGGCCGATGGCAGCAACACCTTGCTGTGCGAAGGCACGATTCGCATTGGTTGGGTCTTGGCCGACACCCTCAAACCCGAACGCGTCCCCACCTCTATCCTGGAGCTCCTCTCATGAACGATTTCTCAATAGTGCAACTGCTGCTCAACGCCAGTTGGGTGGTGCAAGCCGTGGTGCTCATTTTGTTGT
>CANGHG010000094.1 GCA_947453645.1 Comamonadaceae bacterium | reverse complement strand
TCGCCGCTTTGATGTGGTCATTGTTGGAGCTGGCGGTTCTGGCATGCGCGCTTCTTTGCAGCTCTCCCGCGCTGGCCTGAACGTCGCCGTCCTCACCAAGGTCTTTCCCACCCGCTCACACACCGTGGCCGCCCAAGGTGGCATTGGCGCCTCTTTGGGCAACATGTCCGAGGACAACTGGCACTACCACTTTTACGACACGGTCAAAGGCTCGGACTGGCTGGGCGACCAAGACGCGATTGAATACATGTGCCGCGAAGCACCCAAGGTGGTGTATGAACTCGAGCACATGGGCATGCCGTTTGACCGCAACCCAGATGGCACGATTTACCAGCGTCCCTTTGGTGGTCACACCTCCAACTACGGCGAAAAATCGGTGCAACGTGCCTGCGCTGCGGCGGACCGCACCGGTCACGCCATGTTGCACACGCTCTACCAACAAAACGTTCAAGCCAACACCAATTTCTTTGTGGAATGGATGGCCCAAGACATCATCCGTGACGCCGAAGGCGATGTGGTGGGTGTCACTGCCTTGGAGATGGAAACTGGCGACCTGCACATCCTGGAAGCCAAAACCGTGCTCATGGCCACGGGCGGAGCAGGACGCATTTTTGCGGCCTCCACCAACGCCTTCATCAACACCGGCGACGGTTTGGGCATGGCGGCTCGGGCGGGCATTCCCCTGGAAGACATGGAGTTTTGGCAATTCCACCCCACGGGCGTGGCCGGTGCAGGCGTGTTGCTGACCGAAGGTTGCCGTGGCGAAGGCGCGATTTTGCTCAACAGCTTGGGCGAGCGATTCATGGAGCGCTATGCGCCCACCTTGAAAGATTTGGCACCGCGTGACTTCGTGTCCCGCTGCATGGACCAAGAAATCAAGGAAGGTCGTGGCTGCGGCCCGAACAAAGACTATGTGCATCTGAAGCTCGATCACCTCGGTGCCGAGACCATCATGAAACGCCTGCCCTCGGTCTACGAGATTGGCCACAACTTTGCCAACGTGGACATCACCAAGGAACCCATCCCTGTGGTGCCCACCATCCATTACCAAATGGGCGGCATTCCCACCAACACCCACGGTCAAGTGGTCACGCAAACCGCCACCGACCACAACGCGGTGGTCAATGGTTTGTACGCCGTGGGCGAATGCTCTTGCGTGTCGGTGCACGGTGCCAACCGCTTGGGCACCAACTCGCTGCTCGATTTGCTGGTGTTTGGCAAAGCGGCTGGTAACCACATTGTCGAGTTCCACCAGAAAAACAAAAACCACAAGCCTTTGCCTGCCGATGCAGCCGACCGCACCTTGGCTCGCTTGGCCCGTTTGGACCATGCCACCTCTGGCGAATACGCCCAAGACGTGGCCAACGACTTGCGCACCAGCATGCAAAAACACGCGGGTGTGTTCCGCACCCAAGCCACCATGGACGAAGGCGTTCAGCAAATTGCCGAACTGCGTGAACGGGTGAAACACATTGGCTTGAAAGACAAGTCCAAAATTTTCAACACCGCCCGCATTGAAGCCTTGGAAGTGGAAAACCTCATCGAATGTGCCCAGGCCACCATGGTGTCAGCCGCCGCTCGCCACGAGAGCCGCGGTGCCCACACGGTCAATGACTACGCTGACACGCCTGAGCACCCCAATGGCCGCAACGATGAGCAATGGCTCAAACACAGCTTGTGGCACAGCGAGAGCAACAGCCTGACCTACAAGCCCGTCAAGCTGCAGCCCTTGAGCACCGACAGCATTCCTCCCAAAGTCAGGACCTTCTAATGAAACGCACGTTCAACATCTACCGCTACGACCCCGAAAAAGACGCCAAGCCCTACATGCAAACCATCGAGGTGGAGCTCGACGGTCACGAACGCATGCTGCTCGACGCCTTGATGAAACTCAAAGCGCAAGACCCCACGCTGTCGTTTCGCCGCTCTTGCCGCGAAGGTGTGTGCGGCTCGGACGCCATGAACATCAATGGCAAAAATGGCTTGGCCTGTTTGACCAACATGCTCACCTTGCCAGGCGTCATCACCTTGAAGCCCCTGCCGGGCTTGCCTGTGGTGCGCGACCTCATCGTCGACATGACCCAGTTCTTCAACCAATACCACTCCATCAAGCCTTACTTGATGAACGAGACGCTGCCGCCCGAGAAAGAGCGCTTGCAGTCGCCTGCCGAGCGCGAAGAACTCGACGGTTTGTACGAGTGCATTTTGTGCGCCAGTTGCTCGACCAGCTGCCCCTCGTTTTGGTGGAACCCCGACAAATTCGTTGGTCCCGCTGGTTTGTTGCAGGCTTACCGCTTCATCGCCGACAGCCGCGACCACGCCACCGCCGAGCGCTTGGACAATCTGGAAGACCCCTACCGTTTGTTCCGTTGCCACACCATCATGAATTGCGTTGACGTCTGCCCCAAAGGCCTGAACCCCACCAAGGCGATTGGCAAGATCAAAGAGTTGATGATCAGCCGCGCTGTTTGATGGGGGACGACGAACTCGGTGCGCTGGCGGCTGACACACCCTTGTCTGCCGCGGCCTTGAGCAAACTGCGCTGGCGTTGTCGGCGGGGTTTGCTGGAAAACGATTTGTTCATCGAGCGCTTTTTCAACCGTCATGTGGACCACCTAACCGTGGGCATGGCAAGAGGCATGTACACCCTGATGGACTTGGCCGACAACGATTTGCTGGACATCTTGTTGAACCGACCACGCCCCGAGGTGGTGACAAGCGACCCCGAAGCACTGGTGGTGCAACAGGTCTTGGCCGACCCGCAGGTGCAAACGCTGTTGCCCTTATTGAGAACTTGATTTTTTGAAATTGATTGACACAGGAAGAAGACCATGAAACTCGCCGACTACAAAGCCACCCTCCAGTTCAGCAACGGCCAACCTGCTGTGGACATGCCCGTCTACCAAGGCAATATTGGCCCTGACGTGATTGACATTCGCAAGCTGTATGGTCAAACCGGCATGTTCACTTACGACCCTGGTTTCTTGTCCACCGCGTCTTGCCAGTCGGCCATCACCTACATTGACGGCGACAAAGGCGAACTGCTCTACCGTGGCTACCCCATCGAACAACTCGCCACCAACTGCGACTTCCTAGAAACCTGTCATTTGCTGCTGTACGGGGAACTGCCCAATGCCCAGCGCAAGCACGAGTTCACCCAAACCGTGACCCACCACACCATGGTGCACGAGCAAATGCAATTCTTCTTGCGCGGTTTCCGACGTGACGCCCACCCCATGGCCGTGCTCACTGGCTTGGTCGGCGCCCTGTCGGCCTTCTATCACGACAGCACCGACATCAACAATGCCGAACACCGTGAAGTGGCCGCCATCCGCTTGATTGCCAAGATGCCCACCTTGGTGGCCATGGCTTACAAATACGGCGTTGGCCAACCCTTTCTGTATCCCCAAAACGACTTGTCCTACGCGGGCAACTTCCTGCGCATGATGTTTGGCACGCCTTGCGAGCCCTATGTGGTCAACCCCGTGCTCGAGCGCGCCATGGACCGCATCTTTACCTTGCACGCCGACCACGAGCAAAACGCCTCCACCTCCACCGTGCGTTTGTGTGGTTCTTCGGGCACCAACCCGTTCGCGGCCATCGCTGCTGGCGTGGCCTGCTTGTGGGGCCCTGCCCACGGCGGCGCCAACGAAGCTTGCCTGAACATGCTCGAAGACATTCAAGCCAATGGCGGCATTGCCAAAGTGGGCGAATTCATGGAGCAAGTGAAAGACAAAAACTCCGGCGTCAAGCTCATGGGCTTTGGCCACCGTGTTTACAAAAACTACGATCCCCGCGCCAAGCTGATGCAAGAAACCTGCGACGAGGTGTTGAAAGAACTGGGCTTGGAAAACGACCCCTTGTTCAAACTCGCCAAGGCCTTGGAAAAAATCGCTTTGGAAGACGAGTACTTTGTGAGCCGCAAGCTCTACCCCAATGTGGACTTCTACTCGGGCATCGTGCAACGTGCCATTGGCATTCCTGTGAACCTGTTCACCGGTATTTTTGCCCTGGCCCGTACCGTGGGCTGGATTGCCCAACTGAACGAAATGATCAGCGACCCCGAGTACAAAATCGGCCGTCCTCGTCAGCTGTTCACTGGCTCTGTCAAACGCGATGTACCACCGCTGAACAAGCGCTGATTTGTCACATCGGCTGGGTATAGTCGGCCACTTTCATTCAGATCGGGGACTGTCATGACTGTTGTGCGCAAAGCCGTGTTTCCTGTCGCCGGATTGGGGACACGCTTTTTACCTGCCACCAAGGCCAGCCCCAAGGAAATGCTGTGCGTGGTGGACAAGCCACTCATCCAGTACGCGGTGGAAGAAGCCATTGAAGCGGGGATCACCGAAATGATCTTCGTCACAGGGCGCAGCAAACGAAGCATCGAAGACCATTTCGACAAGTCCTTTGAGCTGGAGCACGAACTCGAGGCCAAGCAAAAAACCGAGTTGCTCAAACTCGTTCGCAACATCAAACCCTCGAACGTGAACTGCGTGTATGTGCGCCAACCCGAAGCCCTGGGCTTGGGTCATGCGGTCAATTGCGCTGCCTCGCTGGTGGGCAACGAGCCTTTTGCGGTGGTGTTGGCCGATGACTTGCTGGACCATCAACCTGGTGTGCTCAAGCAATTGGTGGGTTTGTACGAACACTACCGCAGCTCGGTGGTGGCGGTGGAAACCATCGCCCCAGAACAAAGCCGCTCTTACGGCGTGGTGGCGGGCACGCCAGCGGGTGAGCGACTCACCAAGATATCGCACATCGTGGAGAAACCCGCGCCTGAACATGCCCCGTCCAACTTGGGCGTGGTGGGCCGCTATGTGTTCACGCCGTCCATCTTCAAGCACATCGACCAGTTGAAGCCTGGTGCTGGCGGTGAATACCAACTGACCGACGCCATCCAAAGCCTGCTCAAACAAGAAGCAGTGTACGCCTATGCCTACGAAGGTGTGCGCTACGACTGCGGCAGCAAATTGGGCTTTTTGAAAGCCACCGTCGAGCTGGCCTTGCGCCACCCCGAAACCGCGCAAGAGTTCAGAGCTTATTTAGCGGGCTTGCCCCGCTAAGGCCTGTTTCTGCGGGCTTGCCCCGCTGAAATACGCTGGTTTTCAGCGCCCAATCCCCAAGTAATCAATGCCCCGCTCTTTCATTCGACTGGGCTCAAAGAGGTTGCGCCCGTCGAAGATGACAGGCGTCTTCAAGGCCGCTTTGATGGCGTCAAAGTCGGGCGCTTTGAACTGCCGCCACTCGGTCATGATCACCAAGGCATCCGCGCCCGCCATGGCCGCCTCCTTGGTGCCGCACAACATCAAGTCGGCACGGGCGCC
>CANGHG010000093.1 GCA_947453645.1 Comamonadaceae bacterium | reverse complement strand
TCACGGGCTGCAATCATTTGCACCAAAGCGTCCATGGCGGCTCGGCTGCGGGCAGTGACCATCAAGCCGCTGGTGTCTTTGTCCAAGCGATGCACGATGCCCGCGCGTGGCACTTGTTTGAGGCTGGGGTCCAAGGCCAGCAGACCATTGAGCAAGGTGCCGCTCCAGTTGCCAGGCGCTGGATGCACCACCAAGCCCACAGGTTTGTGGATCACCCGCAAATAGTCGTCCTCGAAGACCAGGTCCAAGTCCATGGGCTGCGGCAAATAAGCCTGTGACATCTCTGTGGGTTGCAGGCGAACCCGATAAGACTCTGCCGCTTTCACCAAGTGCGCCACCTTGGTGATGGTTTTGTCCCCGCTCACCAAGGCCACGCAAGCGTCCTCAATCAGGTGTTTCAAATGGTTGCGGGAAAACTCAGGCAACAAATGCACCAGCGCTCGGTCTAAACGCTCGCGGTGCAGTTCAGGGGGGATCAGGATGTCACGCAGTTCGACATCGGTGTCCAAGTCATCTGGCTCAACCTCTGTCAGCACTGGGGGCACAAGAGGTTCGGTCGTGGTTGGACGCATCGTTGATAATGAGATCAGTTCAAAGCCTGAAGGTTCAATGTGTTGAGATTTCTTTCATTATCGGTGGTGTTGGTACTCGGTTTGCTAGTGGGCTGTGCCACTGAAGTAAAAGACAGAACCGCAGGCATGAAGCCCGAAGAGATTTATGCCGAAGCCAAAGACAATATGCGCGGCAACTTGTACGACAAAGCCATTGGCTTGCTCGACAAACTCGAAGGCCGCGCTGCTGGCACCCCACTCGCCCAACAAGCCCAACTCGACAAGGCCTACGCCCAATACAAAAATGGCGACCGCGTGGCCGCCATCATCACCCTCGAGCGCTTCATCAAGCTCAACCCTGCCAGCCCCGCCATGGACTACGCCATGTACCTCAAGGGCACCATCAATTTCAACGACGATTTAGGACTGATGTCCAAGTGGTTCAAGCAAGATTTGGCCGAGCGGGATCAACTTGCAGCGCGCGAATCGTTCGAAGCCTACAAAGAACTGGTGACCCGCTTCCCACAGTCCAAATACGCCGAAGACGCCACACAGCGCATGCGGCACATCGTCAATTTGCTGGCCCGCTCTGAAGTCAAAGTGGCCCAACATTACTTCAAAAAGGGTGCTTATGTGGCGGCCATCAACCGGGCACAAACCACCATCAACGATTACCCCAATATTGCAGCCGTGGAAGACGCGCTCATCATCTTGATTGAGTCCTACGAGGCCTTGGGCCTGACCCAACTCAAAGACGACACCCTTCGCGTGCTCAAGCAGTCTTATCCTGACAGCAAATACTTCCCCAAACCAGCACCAGCCAAAGAGGCCGAGAAAAGCTGGTTCAACTTCTGGTGATGGCTCGCAATGCTTCGAGCAACTCTGGCAGTTGTTCAATGCGTTTCATGGGTGGCAAACCTGCCAACAACCTTCTACCGTAGCCCGTGTTGACCAAGCGGTTGTCACACACCACCAGGGCGCCGCGATCGGTTTCACGTCGTATCAAGCGCCCTGCCCCTTGCTTCAAAGACACTGCGGCTTCGGGTAAAAAATAATCGTTGAATGAGCTGCGGCCCTGCGCTTCCAGGCGTTGGCTGCGTGCTTCCACCAGCGGATCGTTGGGCGGGGGAAACGGCAGTTTGTCGATGACCACGGCTTGCAGGGCTTCACCTGGCACGTCAAAACCTTCCCAAAAACTCGCACTGGCCACCAACACGCAGCCCTTGGCACCAGGATCAGTGGCTTGTCTGAAACGCTGCATCAATTCACGCTTAGGGCTTTCACCTTGAATCAGCACGGTCAACTCGCCGCTGTCCCCCAATGCAGCTTGCATTTGCGCGCCAATGGCGCGCAAGGCGCGCAAGGTGGTGGTCAAGACCAAGGTTCGACCACCCAAGGCTCTCGCAATTTGAATGGCTGTGTCGCCTACTTCGGCGCTGTGTGACGGGTCTTTGGGCGGCACCATGAGGCGCGGCACATGCACCCAAGCTTGCTCTTGGTAATTGAACGGACTATGCACCCGAAGCACTTGCGCATTGTTCAAGCCGCAGGGCTCGGTGAACCAAGAAAGTCGATCGTCGTCTCCCAAGGTGGCCGAGGTGAAGATCCAACTGCGGGGCATGTGGGCCGCGTCAGGCGCAGCTGAGGCCTCGGTTTGCGGTGAGTCCAAGAGCTTGGACTGCACCACCTCGGCAATGTCCAAAGGCGCCTCAAAACAGCGCATCTGCCCGCCCACTTCCACCCAACGTACCGAGCCAGCAGGACATTCTTGCTCGAAGTGAAGAATGGCGTTCAACACCTCGCTGACTCGCTCATGCAAGCGTTGAAAGTCGGGGGCGGCGTCCACCACCAACTCCAACGCAGCTTGCAAACGTGAAGCGCTGTCGCTCACATCCTGCAAGGCTTGCGCCCATTCGAGTGGATGAACCCCTTGTGGTTCGGGGTCGCTCCATTTGAGCTTGGTGTTGGCGGGGTGCTTGCCCACCACCAAACGCCAGTCACGCAAGGTTTTTTCAAAATCAGCAACCACGGCTTGCCAATCGACCAAACCACGGGCGAGTTGCAAACCTGCAGCCAAGGCGTCACGCGCCAAATCGAGCAACTGTCCCGTGCCCAATTGCTTGCCCAGAAACTGGATCCCTGTTTCGTTGAGTTGATGGGCCTCGTCAAAAATGACCACGCGCACCGTGGGCAGCAACTCGGCCATGCCTGATTCACGCACAGCCATGTCGGCAAAAAACAAATGGTGGTTGATGACCACCACATCGGCGGCCATGGCTTCGCGTCTGGCCGCGTTCACATGGCAATCGCGCCAATGCGGGCAAGTCGAGCCCAAACAGTTGTCACGGTTGGAGGTGATGAGTGGAATCAGGGCCGAGCGTTCATCCAAAGACGGCACCTCTGCCAAGTCACCTGTCATGGTGGTGCGTGACCAAGCTTGCACCTGGGCCAAAGAGCGCACCGCTGTGCGGTCCGGCAAGGTGGCGGCTTGTTGCGCCAGTTCCAAACGCTGTTGGCACAAATAACTGCCACGCCCCTTGAGCATGGCGAGTCGCAATGGCAAGCCCAGCGCTTGCAGCAACTCCGGAATATCTCTGGCGAACAATTGGTCTTGCAATGTTTTGGTCGCGGTCGACACCAGCACCCGCTCACCACTCAGCAATGCAGGCACCAGATAGGCGAAAGTTTTGCCAACCCCCGTGCCCGCTTCAACAACGAGGGAGCCGCCATGTTGAATGGTGTTGGCGACTGCCACGGCCATGTCGGTTTGACCCTCACGCGGTTGAAAAAAAGCAGTGGCCCGAGCCAGTGGACCGTCCGGGGTGAACACCTCCCGAACGCTGTCTGACAGTGCATCAGTCAAGGGCATACCCGCTCATGGCTTGGTGTCGGTTCGCGGCGGCAGTGGCTCAACCGCAGGGTTTCGATTGGCGCGGTCTTTTTCCACTTGAGCGCGGTGCTGCTGGGCGTCTTGCAGTTTGCGTTGGTGAATCTCTTGATTGCGAGTGGCTTCTTTGAGTTTGGCGTCGTGTTCACGTTGTCGCTGAAGCACTTCTTCAAGCTGTTTGGCGCGGGCTTCGCGGTTGGCAGCCATGTCGGCTTCTTTCTTCAAACGCTCTTCTTGCTTTTCAATGTTGGTTTGCAGTTTATCCAAATGCTGTTCTTGGGCTTCACGACGGCGACTTTCATCCTGATCTTGCGATTCACGTTGGCGCTTTTCTTCGGCGGCCTTCAACGCTTTTGCACTGTTGTCGCGACGCTCTGCATCATTGAGCACCAGTTCTCGTCGATGCAAATCATTTTCTTTTTGCTGTTTGATTTGTTGAGCTTCTTGTTTGCACGAATTGACCGCAATTTTTTGAAAGCAAACTTTCACAGCCGCTTTGTAAGCAGCATCAGAGGCTTGGCGTTCACTGGCAATTTGGGCGCGCTCAGCCTGTATGTCCAGGCCTTGAATCAAGTTGACAGGCGTGTCTGCTTCTTGGCTCCATGCACAGCATGCCACAGCAAGTCCGATGATCGGGAGCCAGGTTTTTTTCATGTGAGTGAAGTATCCACCACCCGACGACCCAAGGCCAAAAAGGCCGCCGACTGCATTTCACGCAAGCGAGAGGCCGTGCGGGGAAATTCGTGCGACATGGGCCCCTCTGTGTAAAGCGCTTCAGGCTCGACGTCGGCTTCGATGATCAGCTTCACATGCCGGTCGTAGAGCACATCAATCAGCCAGGTAAAACGTCTCGCTTCGGAAGACATGCGCACCTGCATCTGGGGCACGCCACTCAAAAACACGGTGTGAAATTGGCTGGCAATTTCCAAAAAATCGTTTTGTGAACGAGGACCGCCACACAACACCTTGAAATCAAACCAGACCAAACCACCGGCGCGGCGCTTGGCCCAAATTTTCCGTTCTTCGATCAGCAGCAAACCATCTTGCTCTGAGCCATCGGCCAATCGATTGAAGGTTTGCTGCATCAATGCTTCGTTGCTGGCGCTACAAGGCGTGAGGTAAAGCTGGGCCTGCTCCAACACCAAGCCACGGTAGTCTGTACCGTTGTCCACATTCACCACGTGCATGGTGTCATTGAGCAGGGCAATGGCTGGCAGCAATCGGTCGCGGTGCAGCCCATCGGGGTACAACTCATCGGGTTTGAAATTGGAGGTGGTGACAAAACCGATGTGATTGGCCTGCATGGCGACCAGCAGCCTATGAAGAATCATGGCATCGGTGATGTCGGCAATGTGAAATTCATCAAAGCAAATCAGCTTGAACTTCTTGGCCATGCGGCGGCCGAGTTCATCGAGTGGGTTGACCGTGCCTTGCAGTTCACGCAGTTCACGGTGCACCTCCCGCATGAACTCGTGGAAATGCAAACGGGTTTTGCGCTCAATCGGCACGGCGTTGAAAAAGCAATCCATCAAAAAACTTTTGCCACGCCCCACGCCACCATGCAAATACACCCCCTTGGGAATGTCAGGGTGGTTGATGAGTTTTTTCACCTTGTTGCCACGCTTGTGCTTGTAAGCCGACCAATCAGACGCGCATGCCTCCAAAGCCTCAACCGCCCTCAGTTGAGCGGGGTCGCTTTGAAAGCCTCGGATTTGGAGTTCTTGCTGGTAGATGGATGAAACGGACATGAATCCTTAGAAATTCAAAGTGCGCTTGTCCACCGCCAAAGCCGCCTCTTTGGTCGCTTCGCTCAAACTGGGGTGGGCATGGCAAATGCGGGCAATGTCTTCGGCACTGGCTTTGAATTCCATCGCCACAACAGCTTCAGAGATCAATTCAGACACCTGCGGGCCGACCATGTGCACACCCAAGATTTCATCGGTCGTGGCGTCCGCCAAAAACTTCACCATGCCGGTGGTGTCGCCCAAGGCACGGGCACGGCCATTGGCCAAGAACGGGAAGGTGCCCGCTTTGTAAGCCACGCCGTCGGCCTTGAGTTGTTGCTCTGTGCGGCCCACCCAAGCGATCTCGGGGCT
>CANGHG010000092.1 GCA_947453645.1 Comamonadaceae bacterium | reverse complement strand
TCTGCCCTATGGGGGGCACATGGCGGCAGCCATGGCCTTGATGGAGTCGCCTGCCATCATTTTGGCGGTCTTGTTTGCCAACATGGCGCGTGCCCGTGTGCAAGCCAAGCAGTCAGCGACACCGACAACGCCGAGTTCCATGGGTCATGTCTGGCATGAAGCCCTGACCGATGGGGCTCAATTGCTGTTGTTGGGCGCCATGTTGATTGGTTTCCTGGCGGGCGAGCAGGCGCAGCAGATGATGAAGCCGTTTTCAGTGGACCTGTTCAAAGGCATGCTGTCCTTCTTTTTACTGGACATGGGCTTGTTGGCGGCGCGTAACTTGGGCAAGTTGAAAGGCCAGCCCAAACGTTTGCTGGTGTATGCGCTGTTGGCCCCACCGGTGCATGCCTGTTTGGCCATGCTGTTCGGTGGTTTTTTGAACATGAGCCCTGGCGATTTGGCTTTGTTGATGGTTTTGTCAGCCAGTGCTTCTTACATCGCAGTGCCTGCCGTTGTGCGCCATGCCATTCCGGAGGCCAATCCAAGCTTGTACTTTGGCATGTCGCTGGGCATCACCTTCCCCTTGAACATCTTGTTGGGCATTCCACTGTATGTGCAGGCGGCTTTTTGGTGGTCAGGCTGGTTGGCCCATTAACGACAAAACGCCCGTCCAGCCCCATACCAACACGCCGTACCTGAGCGCTTTGCCCACCGCCATATAAGCCAGGCAAGGCCAAAACGGCAGCCGCAAATAACCCGCCACCACGCACAGCGGGTCGCCAATGATGGGCAACCAAGCGCCCAGGCATGCCGCTGGCCCCAAGCGCTCCAGCCAGTGCAGAGCCCGCATGTGCAGGGTGATGTGGTCTTGGTGCAGATGGTGCGTCACCCACTTTTCAGCGCCCCAGCCCATCCACCAACCGATGGCGCCGCCCAAGGTGTTGCCAACGGTGGCCACCGCCAAAGCAGGCCACAGCAACTCGGGGTGAAACGCCAGCAAGGCCAACAACACGGGCTCGGAACCCAAGGGCAGCAAGGTGGCGGCCAAGGTGGCGCTGACAAACAAAATGACCAAACCCGATTCGGGCGAGGTCATGGTGGTGAGCAAGGTTTGAAAAAAATCGTCCATGAAGGACCAGTGTAAGAGCTGAAAAACACACGAAGTCACACAAAAATAAATCTCCCATCCGCCTGTTGACGTGGCTAAAATCGTGCCTCCTTTTTAAGCACACCTACTCCCCACCCTATGCGCATTGGTCCCTATGAGACAAGCAACGCCGTGTTTGTGGCCCCCATGGCGGGCGTCACCGACAGGCCGTTTCGCAGCTTGGCCAAAACCCTGGGTGCGGGCTATGCCGTGAGTGAAATGGTCACTTCACGCCCCGACCTGTTTCACAGCTTGAAAACCTCACGCCGCGCCAACCATGACGGGGAAACCGGCCCCATCGCGGTGCAAATTGCCGGTACCGAGGCCCAGATGATGGCCGACGCCGCCGTCTACAACATCCAACGAGGCGCGCAAATCATCGACATCAACATGGGTTGCCCCGCCAAAAAGGTGTGCAACAAATGGGCGGGTTCGGCCTTGATGCAAGATGAGCCCCTGGCCATGGCCATCGTGCAAGCGGTGGTGGACGCGGCACAGCCCTTTGGTGTGCCCGTCACCCTGAAAATGCGCACCGGTTGGAGTGCCGAGCGCCGCAATGTGGTGTCGCTGGCGCGGCAAGCCGAAAGCGCGGGTGTGCAAATGATCACGGTGCACGGCCGCACCCGCGAGCAAGGCTACAAAGGCCAGGCTGAGTACCACAGCATTGCCCAGGTGAAAGCGGCGGTGGGCATTCCCGTGGTGGCCAATGGCGACATCGACTCGCCGCACAAAGCCCAAGCCGTGCTGCAAGCCACGGGTGCTGACGCGGTGATGATTGGTCGTGCCGCCCAAGGGCGTCCCTGGATTTTTCGCGAGATCGACCATTTTTTGAAACACGGCACCTTGCTAGCGCCGCCCTTGGTGGCCGAGGTCCAGCGCTTGTTGCTGCACCATTTGCAAGACCACTACAGCTTGTATGGCGCGCACATTGGGGTGCGCAGCGCCCGAAAGCACATCGCTTGGTACACCCAAGGTTTGGTGGACGCCAGCGCTTTCAGGCAAGACATGAACCGCATTGAAGACTGCGACGCCCAATTGGCGGCCGTGGCCGATTACTTTGACCGCGTGGCGCAGCATGGCGACCGACTGCCCGCCGCCACGCCATCGCCCGTGATGGAGACCGCTGAATGAGCAAAAAACAAATCGAAGAGGTGGTGCGCCACAGCCTGGAAACCTACATCAAGGACTTGCGTGGCAACGAACCCGAGCAACTGCACGACATGATGATTCGCATCATGGAAAAACCCCTGCTCGACGTGGTCATGAAACACGCTGAAGGCAACCAATCCCGCGCGGCCGCCTGGCTGGGCCTGAACCGCAACACCTTGCGCAAAAAACTCACCGAACACAAATTGCTATGAATGCCCTGATTTCTGTATCTGACAAGACCGGTGTGGTTGAACTGGCCCAAGCCCTGCACGACATGGGCATTCAATTGCTCTCCACCGGCGGCACCGCCCAGCTGCTGGCCGCCCAAGGTCTGCCAGTGCGTGAAGTGGCCGACCTCACCGGCTTTCCCGAAATGCTCGATGGCCGTGTCAAAACCCTGCACCCCAAGGTGCATGGTGGTTTGCTGGCGCGGCGCGACTTGCCAGCCCACATGCAGGCTTTGAAAGACCACGGCATTGAAACCATCGACCTCTTGGTGGTCAACCTCTACCCGTTTGAAGCCACCGTGGCCATGCCCGATTGCAGCTTGGACGACGCCATTGAAAACATCGACATTGGCGGCCCCGCCATGGTGCGTTCAGCCGCCAAAAACTGGAAACACGTGGCCGTGCTGACAGACGCCTCGCAATACCAAGCCGTGATTGACGAATGGAAAACCCAGCCCGGCCTGAGCGAACTCACCCGCTTTAAGCTGGCCGTGGCCGCCTTCAACCGCATCAGCGATTACGACGGCGCCATCAGCGACTACCTGTCCTCGCTCAATCTGGAAACCCAAGAGCGCAGCCTGTTTCCCGCCCAAGCCAACAGCCGCTTTGTGAAGCTGCAAGACCTGCGCTACGGCGAAAACCCGCATCAACTGGCAGCCTTCTACCGCGACACCAACCCAGCACCAGGCTCCTTGGTCACGGCCAAACAGTTGCAAGGCAAAGAGCTGTCCTTCAACAACATCGCCGACGCCGACGCGGCCTGGGAGTGTGTGAAGAGCTTTGACACACCCGCTTGCGTCATCGTCAAACACGCCAACCCCTGTGGCGTGGCTGTGGCCCAAGACGCTTTGTCCGCTTACAAAAAGGCCTATCAAACCGACCCCACTTCGGCCTTTGGCGGCATCATCGCCTTCAACTGCCCCGTGGATTTGCCCACGGTGCAGGCGTTGGGCCAGCAGTTTGTCGAGGTGCTGATGGCACCCTCGTTCACAGGCGACGCACTGGTGCAATTGCAAGCCAAAGCCAATGTGCGGGTGCTTCAAATTGCCTTGCCACCAGGCGGTGTCACCGCTTGGGAACAGGGTCAAAACATGGTGGACGTGAAACGTGTGGGCTCGGGCCTGTTGATGCAAACCGCCGACAACCATGTGCTCAGCCTCGCCGACATGCAGGTGGTGACCACCCAACAACCCACACCTGCGCAAATGCAAGACCTGCTGTTTGCCTGGAAAGTGGCCAAGTTTGTGAAGAGCAACGCCATCGTGTTTGTCGCCAACGGCATGACCATGGGCGTGGGGGCAGGGCAGATGAGCCGCTTGGACTCCGCGCGGATTGCCGCCATCAAGGCGGGTCACGCCAAACTCAGCCTGCAAGCCACCGCAGTGGCCAGCGACGCTTTTTTCCCGTTCCGTGACGGCTTGGATGTGGTGGTGGACGAGGGCGCGACTTGCGTCATTCAGCCCGGCGGCTCGATGCGCGACCAAGAGGTGATTGACGCGGCCAATGAGCGCGGCGTGGCCATGGTGTTCACTGGGGTGAGGCATTTCAGGCATTGAGCCTGTTAAATCTGCACCATCTCAAAGTCTTCTTTGCGCGCTCCGCACTCAGGGCAGGTCCAGTTCACGGGCACTTGGTCCCAGGGGGTGCCAGGGGCGATGCCTTCGTCAGGCGCACCCACCGCTTCGTCGTAAATCCAGCCGCAAATCAGGCACATCCAAGTCTTGTTCACAGGGTCTCTTTCATTCGAGGAAGGGGCATGTCCACGTCAAAAGCGTGGCATAGAATGAATCAAAGTATAGACGCCATGAACCCCACCATCCCCCTTTCAGACGAAGGTCAAACCCCCGAAATGGCGCACCCTTGCGTGCTGAGTTTCAACACCAACGACCCCAGCGGTGCGGGTGGATTGACGGCCGACATCTTGGCCATGTCCTCGGTGGGGGCGCATGTGCTGTCCATCGCCACTGGTACTTATGTGCGTGACACCGCCGAAACCTTCGACCATGTGGCGTTCGAGGAAGAAACCATCGATGAGCAAGCGCGCAGCATCTTGGAAGACATCTCGGTGCAGGTCATCAAGGTGGGCTTTTGCGGCACGCCCGAAATTTTGTCCACCATTGCTGAACTCTGCACCGACTATGCCGATGTGCCGGTGGTCGCCTACATGCCCAGTTTGTCCTGGTGGCAAGACGACCCGATCGAGGCCTACCAAGACGCCTTCATGGAACTGCTGCTGCCGCAAACCACGGTGTTGGTGGGCAACCATTCCACGCTGTGGCGCTGGTTGTTGCCCGAGTGGGGCAGCGACCGCTCGCCCACTGCCCGCGATTTGGCCAAAGCCGCTGCTGAAAAAGGCGTGCCCTACACCTTGGTCACGGGCATGCCGCAAGGCGG
Organism: Comamonadaceae bacterium; assembly: GCA_947453645.1. Taxonomy (GTDB): domain Bacteria; phylum Pseudomonadota; class Gammaproteobacteria; order Burkholderiales; family Burkholderiaceae_C; genus Limnohabitans. The sequence goes on along the minus strand of CANGHG010000092.1, from coordinate 647 downwards.
TCAGCATTTGGAAAACGCCTTGGCCACGCCGCTCACGGTGCTGGTCAGCGAAACCATCGAACGCTTTGACGCGGTGTTCACAGGCGCAGGCGACACCTTGAGTGCCGCCTTGGCAGGCCTGTTGGCCATGGGCGACGACCTGGAAGCCTCGGTGGGCGAAGCCCTGGGCTACCTGGACGGCAGCTTGGACGCAGGCTTTCGCCCGGGCATGGGCCATGCCGTGGCCGACCGCTTGTTTTGGGCGCAAGGCCCTGAAGACGCCATGGACGACGACAGCCCCGCCACCGCAGAAGACTTCTCCCTGCACGGCCACCAAACCAGACACTGAACGATTTCAACTCCCAACAGACCATGACCGATCTGAACCAAACCCTTTTCGACCGCGCCCGCCAAGTCATCCCTGGCGGTGTCAATTCACCCGTTCGCGCTTTCCGCGCCGTGGGTGGCACACCGCGTTTTGTCAAACGCGCCCAAGGTGCTTATTTTTGGGATGCCAACGACAAGCGCTACATCGACTACATCGGCTCCTGGGGCCCGATGATCTTGGGCCATGGCCACCCCGCTGTGGTCGAAGCCGTGCAAAAAGCGGTGCTCGAAGGTTTCTCCTACGGCGCTCCCACCGAGCGCGAAATTGAACTCGCCGAAGC
>CANGHG010000091.1 GCA_947453645.1 Comamonadaceae bacterium | reverse complement strand
TGGTGAGCGAGGCGCAGGTGCGCGCCACCTTTGAGCGCATGGCCGCAGTGGTCGACAAGCAAAACGCGGGCGACCAGCTTTACCAACCCATGGCGGGTCATTTCCACAGTTCCAAGGCCTACCAAGCCGCGCTGGACCTGGTGTTCAAGCGCAAGGCCCAACCCAGTGGCTAAACCGAGCCGCTGCTGCACGCTTGGCGCTTGAAGGTGAAGGCGGCTTAAACGGCTTTGTGCTGCGAGACTGCTTCGGCGCTATGCGCCTCGCAGTGACGTCATCGCGAGGAGCGAAGCGACGTGGCGATCTATCGGTTGCGCAACAGCTGTGGAATAGACAGCTTGTAGCGCGTGACCTTGGTCCACCAGTGCGAGAACGAGGGGCTGCGCTCGGTTTGGCGCGGCCACAAACGAGGTGCGGGGTGGCGTACCCAATTCACCTCGGGCCAATGCGGCAAGCAGGTGTGGTCCCAGACATGCACGGTGCGGGCTTTGGCAAACACCTCAGTCAAACGCGCCGCATCCTCGAACCAGCAGTGCGAGGCCAGTTGGTGCATGCCCTTGGCCACGAACAACCAACGCGCCATGCTCCAGGGCCGCACTTGGGTCCACTCCTGCCAGCAAGCCGCCACCGCCATGGCGTCCTTGGGCATGTGGGGCGGCGCTTGTGGGCTGAGGGACCAGGGGTGAATCCACCACACATCCTTGCCCACCAATTTGTCGGCAGCCAAACCGCTGGCCACCAAACCGGCTTGGGGCGGCGGTTGGGTCAAGACATCGGGTTCATCGACCAAGGCATGGTGTGACGCCGCCTGAGTGAAGGTGGCGCGGCTGTTGGCAATCATCTCGATGATGTCCATCTCTTTGTCAATTACCGTGTGAGGGCTGTGCCAAGCCTCGGAGGCATGCACCGCCACATTGGCCGCATTGAACAAATAAGGTTTGCTGCTGGCTGTGCCCGCCACCCACTGCCAACTCAGGTGGTTGCTGGCCAAGTCGCCATCGAGCAAATGGCTGTACATCCACTCGGCACCCACACGCCAATGCACCTTGCGCATGTGGACCAAGTAGCTCGCCAACCACAGCCGCGCATGGTTGTGCACATAGCCGTTGAAATACAACTGCCGAATGGCTTGGTCGATGGCTGGAACGCCAGTCGCCCCGTGGCGCACATCCTCGGGCAAGGTCTCGCTGTAGGCGTCGTCTGGCAACACGCCAGCGTGAAAATTCTCCAGCACTTGATCGCCCACCAATTCATGCACATGCTGGAAATACTCGCGCCAGGCCAGCTCGAACATGAACTTGTGCTGCACCCCCATGCGATGCACCCGGTACACATGCTCGGCCACATCAGGCACGCTGAGCAAGCCATGGGTGAGGTAGGGCGACAACATGCTGACCGCGCCTTCCACATGGTTGCGGGTTTGCGCATATTCAAACGGGCGGATGGCGTCTAGGCGCGCTTTGGCAGCATGCGCATAAGGCTCGAACAAGGCTTGTTCAATGAAGAGCTTCATGGTTGGTGTGTTCAGCTGGCAGCGATTTGCTGCTCCAGTGCATCCATGAACATGGCCGCCACATCAAAGCCGGTTTGGTCGGTGATTTCTCTGAAACAGGTGGGGCTGGTGACGTTCACTTCGGTTAAAAAATCACCAATGATGTCCAAGCCCACCAGCAACAAACCGCGCGCAGCCAGCTTGGGCCCCAGGGCAAGGGCGATCTGCTTTTCCCGTTCGGTGAGCGGCTGCGCCACACCCAAGCCGCCAGCGGCCAGGTTGCCCCGGACTTCGTTGCCCTGCGGAATGCGGGCCAACGCAAAAGGCACGGGTTCGCCGTTGATGACCAGCACCCGCTTGTCGCCCTGGGTGATGGCTGGGATGAACTTTTGCACCATGACGGTTTGAGCACCTTCACGGTTGAGCGTTTCAATGATGGAACCCAGGTTCAAGCCATCAGGCTTGACCCGAAAAATGCCCATGCCGCCCATGCCGTCCAGCGGCTTCAAGATGATGTCTTGGTGCTGCTCGTGAAAACCCCGAATGGCCGAGGCTTGGCGGGTGACCAAGGTGGGGCTGGCGAACTCGGAAAATTCCATGAGGGCGAGTTTTTCAGGGTGTTCGCGCAAAGCAGCAGGCTTGTTGAACACCTTGGCGCCTTCTTGCTCGGCTTGACCGAGCAAATGCGTGGCATAGACATACTCACTGTCAAAGGGCGGGTCTTTGCGCATCACCACGGCATCAAAGCCATGCAGGGCCAGCGTCTGGCTTTGCAGGACGTTGAACCAAGCTGCTTGCCCGGTGAGTTGCAACTGATGCGCCAATGCACTGACTGTTTGACCGCTTTGCCATTGCAAGTCGGCAGTCTGGCAACTCCAGACCTCGTGGCCACGGCCCTGGGCCTCACGCATCATGGTGAAGGTGCTGTCTTTCTGGATGTTGAAAGACGACAGCGGGTCGGCAACGAACAAAAGTTTCATGGCCGCAAGGTTACCAGCCCGCCAGCCCTGGTGGGGCTGGCGGGCTTAAATTTCAATCTTGCTGCCCATCTCAACCACCGAGTTACTCGGCAGGTTCAAGAAGTCGGCAGCCGCGCTGGCGTTCAAGTACATCTGGGCGAAGAGTTTTTCACGCCATTGCGCCATGCCGCCATGCACTGTGGGCACGATGCTGTCGCGGGACAAGAAGTAACTGGTGTTCATGCCACTCATGGCACCCACCTTGCCACGCAGCAGGCTCAGGGCAAAAGGCACGTCGGGGTCGTCCTTGAAGCCGTAATGCACCTTCACCTGCCAGCAGTCGTGGCCCAGGTCGATGAGTTCGGTGCGCTTGTCTTTGTCAATCCAAGGCACTTCATGGCTGCGCACCGTGACAAACAGGTTTTGCGCATGCAACACCTTGTTGTGCTTCAGGTTGTGCAACATGGCATTGGGCACGATGTCGTCTTCGGTGGTGAGGAAGACCGCAGTGCCTTCCACCCGTGTCGGTGGCGCGGTGAACAAAGCGTCCAAAAAGGATCGCAGGTCCATGGCTTCGTCACGGGTTTTGTGGTGCAGCAGTTGACGCCCATCGCGCCAGGTGAGCATGAGAATCAGGATCATGCCGCCAATGAACAAGGGGAACCAACCGCCATCCACCAGTTTGAGCAAGTTGGAACTCCAAAACGCCAAGTCCACCACAAAGAACATGGCGGTGGCGCTGATGCACAACCACAGAGGGTATTTCCATGCATAGCGAATGACGAAGAAGGTGAGCACCGTGGTGATCAACATGTCGGTACATACCGCAATGCCGTAAGCCGCCGCCAAGTTGCTGGAAGTCTTGAACATCACCACCGCCAACACGATCACCACAAACAAGCCCCAGTTCACGAACGGCATGTAAATTTGACCGGTGTCTTGTTCACTGGTGTGCTGCACTTGCAAGCGCGGCAAAAAGCCCAACTGAATGACTTGCTTGGTCACGCTAAAGGCACCGGTGATCAGGGCTTGCGAGGCAATCACCGTGGCCGCTGTGGCCAACACCACCAAGGGCACCAAAGCCCAATCGGGGGCCATGTTGAAGAAGGGATTGCTGACCGCTTCTGGTTCGTTCAGCAACAAAGCGCCTTGACCAAAGTAGTTCAAGGTCAGGCAAGGCATGACCACCGCAAACCACGCCAAGCGGATGGGTTTTTTACCAAAATGGCCCATGTCGGCGTACAACGCTTCACCGCCAGTCACGCACAAGACCACGGCGCCCAAAATCAGGAACGTGGTGGTGGGTTGTTCCCATATGAACTTCACCGCGTAGTAAGGGCTGATGGCCCACAAAATGGATGGATTGCTGGCGATGTGATAGAGGCCCAAACAGGCAATGGCTGCAAACCACACCAGGGTGATGGGGCCAAAAAACCGACCAATGCCGCCTGTGCCGCGTTTTTGCACTGCAAACAAACCCAACAAGATGACCAGGGTCAGCGGAATGACGGTCTTCTTGAAGTTGGGAGACACCACTTCCAAGCCCTCGACAGCTGACAAGACCGAAATGGCGGGGGTGATGACGCCATCGCCATAAAACAAACAGGTGCCGAAAATGCCGACCACCAGCAAAATGCCGCGAAGCCGTGGCTTGTCACGCACCGAGGAAGAAGCCAAGGCCAACATGGCCACCAGACCGCCCTCGCCGTTGTTGTCGGCTCTGAGCACCAAGGTGACGTATTTGATGGAAACGATGAAAGTGAGGGTCCAAAAGAAGATGGACAAAATGCCCATCACGTTGTCGGGCGTGAAGGCCACATGACCCGAGCCAAACACCTCTTTGATGGAGTACAGCACGCTGGTGCCAATGTCCCCATAAACCACCCCAATGGCCCCCAAGGTCAGGCCGGCCAAGGAGGATGTGTGGCTGTCTTCAGATGCGTTGCTCATAGGGACTTCTAGCGACGGCATGTCGCTTCACCAGTATCAGGGAAGCGAAGAGTTTACAGATTTTGCACTGCAGCAAACGAGCTATTTTTTACTCGTAAAGCTCGGCATTGGGGTCGGTTGCTTCCAGCTCGTAGCTCGCAGCCAGCATGGCCAAACGGGCGATCACCCCATACATGTAAAAGCGGTTGGGCGCACTGGCGCCTGGCTTCATGCCAGGCTGAGGCGTGTGGGCGCTTTGCTCAAAGGCCAAGGGCACAAAACTGGCGCCGGGGGCATTCAGGTTTTCATCCACACCGCGTTCTGCATGGACGCGGTAGAAGCCGCCCACCACATAACGGTCCATCATGTAGACCACGGGTTCGGCCACCGCATCGTTGATGCGCTCATTGGTCAGCACACCTTCTTGGATGATGACCTGGTTGACCTCTTGACCGTCTTTGACCACACTCATTTTGTTGCGGGTTTTGCGGTTGAGAACTTCGAGGTCCTTCACATCGCGCACCGTCATGATGCCCATGCCATAAGTGCCGTTGTCGGCTTTCACGATGACGAAAGGTTTGTCATGAATACCAAACTCTTTGTACTTGCGACGGATTTTGGTCAGCAGCATGTCGACATTGGTGGTGAGGCATTCCATGCCGGTGCCTTCAGCGAAATTCACTTCGCCGCAATGGGTGAACATGGGGTTGATCAGCCAGGGGTCGATGCCCAGCAATTTGCCAAAACGCTTGGTCACTTCCTCGTAACTGGCAAAGTGCTGGCTCTTGCGCCGCACACACCAGCCCGCGTGCAGCGGCGGCAACAGGTATTGCTCGTGCAAATCTTCCAAGATGCCTGGAATGCCTGCACTCAAGTCGTTGTTGAGCAAGATGGTGCAAGGGTCGAAGTCTTTCAGTCCGAGGCGGGTTTTGCTGCGAATGACCGGCTCCAACTTGACTGTCTCCCCGTTGGGCAACTCGATGACCGTGTCTTCTTTGATTTCAGGGTTGATGGAGCCAATGCGCACATTCAGCCCCGCCATGTTGAAGATGCGGGCGAGCTGTGCCACGTTGCTCAAGTAAAAAGTGTTGCGGGTGTGGTTCTCGGGAATGAGCAGCAGATTGCGGGCTTCAGGGCAAATTTTCTCAATCGCCGCCATCGCCGCTTGCACGGCCAGGGGCAGCATTTCGGGTGTGAGGTTGTTCCAGCCGCCAGGGTAGAGGTTGGTATCGACTGGCGCGAGCTTGAAGCCGGCATTGCGGATGTCCACCGAGCTGTAAAAAGGCGGTGTGTGCTCCATCCACTCCATGCGAAACCAGCGCTCGATGGCAGGCATGGAATCGATGATGCGTTGCTCGAGTTCGTTGATCGGGCCGGTGAGCGCGGTGATGAGGTGTGGAACCATGGGGTTGCTTCGTCAGAGTGAATTTTTGATGTGGGGGTGATTCTGACAGCTTCAAGCGA
>CANGHG010000090.1 GCA_947453645.1 Comamonadaceae bacterium | reverse complement strand
CACATCTGCGTCGAAGCGTTTCTTGAACTTGGCCTTGAATGCGGCTTCAGACTTGGCTTCAATACCACCAGCTTCAGCACAGAAGACTTGACCTTCGCCAATGGCGTCGCCAGCGAGTTTGATGATTTCGTTGGTGCAAATGCCGTCACCACCCATGAACTTGGCGTTCAGGCCCAGGGATTTCATTTGTTTGATCATGGGGCCGGCCACAGCGTCCATGCCGCCGAAGAACACGACATCAGGCTTTTTGCCTTTGATGGTGGTCAAGATGGCTGTGAAGTCGGTGGCTTTGTCGGTGGTGAATTCACGACCCACTTGTGAGCCGCCTGCAGCAGTAGCAGCCTTGGCAAATTCGTCAGCCACGCCTTGACCGTAGGCGGTGCGGTCATCGATGACGGCAAAGGTTTTGCCTTTGAGGTCATTGATGGCGTAACGGCCCAGGGTGCCGCCCAAATGCACGTCGTCAGCCACCACGCGGAAGGTGGTTTTGTAGCCTTGGCGTGTGAACTTGGGGTTGGTGGAAGAAGGAGAAATTTGGGGAATGCCTGCGTCGCTGTAAATTTTGGAAGCAGGAATGGAAGTGCCTGAGTTCAGGTGACCCACCACGCCGTTGACTTTTTGGTCCACCAACTTTTGGGCAGCAGCAGTGCCTTGTTTGGGATCGGCCGCGTCGTCTTCAGCCAGCAATTCAAACTTCACTTTTTTGCCGTTGATGGACACGCCTTTGGCGTTGAGTTCTTCAATGGCCAAACGAGCGCCGTTTTCATTGTCTTTACCCAAGTGGGCGATGGCGCCGCTCATGGGGCCAACGTGACCAATTTTGACCACTTCTTGGGCCATGACTTGAACAGAAGATGCGGCCAGCAATGCTGCCAGTGTTAATTGAAATTTCACAATACGCTCCGAAAAGTTTGTTGATGGGAAAAAGCGACTACAAGACAAATAATACAAGAGCCGAGAGAGAAATTAATTCCCTCAAAACAATCAAAATGAATTATTTAATATTTGTTTTGACAATTGCTTGGGATTGCGCCAAGTGCTCGCGCAGCACCTCGTCCACCGCGTCGCGCAGCATATCGGGCAGCAAAGGTGCCAATTTGAGCTGAACCCGGGCAATGACCTGGTCCGCCAAGGCTTCTTGGTCGGGGGCCAAAGCGGAGTTGTCTATGGACGGGGCATCTGCTGCAACTTGAGCCCAAGGCAGCACGGCGGGGCGCAAACTGCCGTTGACCTGCACCACCTCGGTCAGCATGGGCACGGGGGATTTGGGGATGTCGGGTCTGGACATGGGTCAGGCCTTTTGGCTCAAGTCGTGGCGCACCAGGGGATAGCCTCGGTCGGCATAGTGTTTCCAGCGCAAACGGGCCAAAGACTTGTCTTCATCGTCTTGGGTCACAACCTCAATCACCTTTTCAAAGCTCTCAAAACCAGCCACCAAGGCCGAGCCCAGATTCACCAGCACTTGGTGGTGCGGCAATTGTTGGGCCAACTTCTCAGGCGTCATCAGCAACACAGGCGTGTTTTGCAAGACACGCAGGTCTGCATCAGCGCGGCAATGCGGCACGAAGGCTGTGGGTGAGAAAGTCCATAACGCAGCATCCAAAGCGGACAGGAGCTCCTCAGAGGCGACCACCACAACCTTGGCCGACGTGGTGCAAGCTTTGCGCAGCAAACGGCAGGCGTAGTGGATTTTGTCTGGCGCGTTGAAATGAAAAGCCACCTCGGTCATGCCATGTCCTTGGCGCTCATGCGCGGGTGGTTTTCTTGGCGCTGGTGGGCCGCTCAGGCACCAAACTGCTCAGGTAGGCCAGCAACGACGGGACGGGGCGACCCGTCGCGCCTTTGGCCGCACCGCTTTTCCAGGCAGAGCCAGCGATGTCCAAATGCGCCCAAGGGAAGTCTTTGGCGAAACGCTGCAAAAACTTGGCAGCAGTGACCGAACCCGCCGCACGGTCTGCCACATTGGCCACATCGGCGAAGTTGGATTTGAGACCCTCGGCGTACTCCTCGTCCAAGGGCATGCGCCAACACAAGTCCAGGGTTTTGTCGCCAGCGGCCAAGAGTTGGTCGGCCAAGAGTTCGTCGGTGGCGTACAAGCCGCTTCGCAAATGGCCCAGGGCAATGACACAGGCGCCGGTGAGCGTGGCAATGTCAATGACCGCGCGGGGTTTGAAGCGCTTGGCGTAGGTCAGCGCGTCACACAAAATGAGGCGACCTTCTGCGTCAGTGTTCAAGATTTCGATGGTCTGCCCGCTCATGCTGGTGACCACGTCCCCTGGTTTCAAGGCTTTGCCGCCCGGCATGTTTTCGCAGGCGGGAATCAGGCCCACCACGTTCAAGGCGGGTTTCAAATGAGCCAAGGCTTCGAAAGTGCCCAGCACGCTGGCGGCACCGCACATGTCGAATTTCATCTCGTCCATGCCAGGGCCAGGTTTCAAGGAAATGCCGCCGGTGTCAAAGGTGATGCCCTTGCCGACCAAGACCACCGGGGCTTGGGAAGCCGCACCGCCCTTGTACTGCAGCACGATGAAGCGCAGCGGTTGCTCGGAGGCTTGGGCCACAGCCGCAAACGAGCCCATGCCCAGGCGCTGGACTTCCTTGGGGCCCAGCACTTCGCAAGTGATGCGAGCATGTTTGGCCAATTGTTTGGCGGCCAAGGCCAAATGGTTGGGCGTGGCGTGGTTGGCAGGGCGATTGCCCCATTCGCGGGCCAGGGCCACGCCCGCCACTTGGGCCTGGGCCATGGCAAAGTTGGTTTTGGCATGGTTGGCGTTGTCAACCGCCAGCACCACTTTGCCCACCAGCGATGCTTTGGCGCTGGGTTTGGTGGCCGTGTAGACATAGGATGCATCGGCAGCTGCTTGAGCTGCAATGACCAAATGCGCGGACAGCCCGCCGTGCAAGCAGAGGGTGACCACCTCGGTTTTGGATTTTTTCAAAGCGTTCATGGCGGCGGTGACGCCTTGGCGCACATCTTGGGCACGGCCCTCGCCGACACCGACCATCACCAGGCGCTGGGTTCGCAATCCTGGGGGTTTCCACCAGAGCATGCACTGACCTGCAGCTGGGGAGAAGTCGCCAGATTTCTCAGCTTGGGCCAAGATGCTGTCGATGAGGCCCGCCTCGTGACGGGCACCTTGCCCGACAAAAACAACCAAGGCGTCGGTCTTGAGGGTGGCTGCCTGCGCCCAAGAGAGGGACTGAAGTTCCAAGTTCATAATCGACCTTTTCTAGTTGCTTTGTATGTTATTCCATTCCTCTTTCCGCAGCGAACTGGCGCGCTATTTCTGGGCGACCCTGGTGGTGCTGATGACCATTGTGATGACGGTCATGCTGATTCGCACCCTGGGGCAAGCTGCTGGGGGCAAGGTGAATCCGCAGGAAGTCAGTCTGGTGCTGGGCTACACCATGCTCGCCAATGTCCATTCCTTGCTCACCATGAGCCTGTACATCGCCACTGTGGCCACCATGTCCCGGATGTACACCGACAGTGAAATGGTCATTTGGCAGTCCAGCGGTCAAAGCACCAGCCGCTTGGTGCGCCCTGCCCTGAGGTTTGCATGGCCCTGGTTGCTGACCATCACCACCCTGGCCTTGTGCGCATGGCCTTGGTCAAACTCACAAATTCTTGAAATGCGCGAAAGATATGAAAAACGCGGCGATTTGGAGCGCATCAAATCGGGCGAGTTCCAGGAGTCCGCCAACGGAAAACGGGTGTTTTTCATCGACAAAAACAGCCAGTCCGAACAGCGTGGCAACCGCGTCTTCATTGTTTCGCAGGAACAAGACTCCCAGTCCATCGTCACCTCCGAAACCGGCGTGATCGAGACCCGCGACGGCGACCGCTACCTGGTGCTCAAGCAAGGCCAACGCATCGAGCTGAATCCCAGCAAAAACGAGATCAAGGTGATTGAATTTGAAACCCATGGCTCCAAGGTGGACGCGGCACAAATAGCGGCCAGTGAGGTTGAAGCCCAAGCCACCCAGCCTTGGCTGCTCTGGCTCAACCCCACCCCCGTCAACCTGAGCGAGCTGACCTGGCGCATTGGCCTGGGGCTGGCATCCTTCAACCTGCTGCTGCTGGCCATTGCCATTCCCTTCATCAACCCGCGCACGGGGCGCTCGGGCTCCCTGGTCATGGCCATGCTCACATTCTTCATTTACTACAACATGGTCAATTTGAGCCGCAGTTGGGTGGCCTCGGGTGAATCCACCATGAGCACCATGCTGCTGGGCATCCATCTACCCGTTTTTCTGCTGGCCGTGCTCATCCTGGTTTGGCGACAACAACAAGACTTGTTCTTCAACCGCCCGCGCCAACTCAAACCCAGCACCGAGGGCGCCGCATGAAAACCCTGCGCCGTTTGATTTACGGGGAAGTCATGGCCAAGGTGGGCTTTGCCACCATGGGTTTTGTCGGCCTGTTCTTCTTCTTCGACCTGGTGGACGAGCTGAAGTGGATTGGCCAAGGCCCTGGCAACGCCTATGCCATTCGCCATGCACTGGCCTATGTGCTGCTGCTGGTGCCTGGGCATGTGTATGAACTCATGCCCATCACCGTGCTGATTGGCACCATTTTTGTCATGGCGCGGTTTGCCCAAAGCTCGGAATTCACCATTTTGCGCACCAGTGGTTTGGGGCCCTTCAAGGCCTTGCACACCTTGCTGGGCCTGGGTTTGGGCTTTGTGGTGCTGACCTTTGTGGTGGGCGACTATGTGACGCCCATCGCCAGTCGGCAAGCCCAGCTCATCAAAGCCAAGTACCTGGGCGAGGCGGGCTCGCAAGGCATCACTGGTGCTTGGCTCAAAGAGAGTCACGGCAGCATCTCCAGCGTGGTGAACGTCGCCGCCTTGGGGGGCGACGGCCAGCTTATTGGCGTGCGGGTGTTTGAGTTTGACGCCAAGGGCAAGTTGACCAGCATGATTCGGGCAGGCACAGGCGAGGTCTTGGACGATGGCCAAACCTGGCTGTTGAACAATGTGCAGCGCGACCAGTTTCAAGCCACCGCAGCCAATGGCCGACCCCAAATTCAGCGCGAGCAGCTGCCCGAATGGCGCTGGGACAACAACTTGAGCGCCGAAATGGTGTCGGTGGCCTTGCTCAAACCAGAGCGCATGGCCACGGTGGAATTGTTCAACTACATCCAGCATTTGCGCAGCAATGAACAAGCCTCGCAGCGCTACGAAATTGATTTTTGGAAAAAGGTGTTCTATCCCCTGAGCTGCCTGGTGATGGTGGTGCTGGCCCTGCCCTTTGCCTACTTGCATTTGCGCAGCACCTCCATGACCAGCATGGTGTTTTTGGGGGTGTTGCTGGGCATCAGCTTCTTCTTGATCAACAACTTGTTTGGTTTCATCGGCAACTTGAACGCCTGGTCACCCTGGCTGGCCGCCGCCACGCCAGGCATGGTCTACATGGCCGCGTCCTTGGTGGCGTTTGGCTGGCTGGTCTTGAGGCACTGACATGAAAGCCATCGTTCTGTTCGCTCACGGCTCCCGTGACCCCCTGTGGCACCGCCCCATGCAAGCCGTGGCCGAGCGGGTGGCCGCCCAGCAAACTGGTGTGGCGGTGGCTTGTGCCTATTTGGAGCTCAGCACCCCTAGCTTGTTTGAGGCGGTGCAAACCTTGGTGAACCAAGGTTGCCAGCACATACGCATCGTGCCGATGTTTTTGGGCGTGGGCAAACATGTGCGGGAAGACCTGCCCAAGATGCTGGCCGACTTGGCTGCTCAACACCCATCGGTGGTGTTTGAGCCTCTGCCTGCGGTGGGGGAGCATCCTGATTTGCTGGAATTGATGGCCCGGATTTCTCTCGCAGGCTGGTCGTAGCCTGCCGTCATTGCGAGGCCTTTAGGCCGAAGCAACCTCTCCCCTCGCCAGCCACGGCAGATCGAACGCCGCTCACCGCAGCAAAGCTGCGACGTTCGCTACGCGTCCGATCTGCCATGTCTGTCGGGCTGAAGGACACCTCCCATTCAAGGCCGCGGCTCGAGTGATGACCACACCCCCTCGCAGGCTTGCCGAACATGGGGACTCGGATGCGTAGCGAACGTCGCAGCTTTGCTGCGGTGAGCGGCAGACGAGTGCGCGTGGTTGGCAAGACTGAGCGGGATTGCTT
>CANGHG010000089.1 GCA_947453645.1 Comamonadaceae bacterium | reverse complement strand
GTTGATGACCATGCCGGCCACGCCCACATTGCCGCCGAGCTTGCGGAAGTACTCGACCGCGCTGCACACATTGTTGGCCACATACAGGGACTGCAAGTCGTTGGAGCCGACCACGATGACTTTTTGGCACATGTCACGGGCAATGGGCAAGCCGAAACCGCCACAGACCACGTCGCCCAAAAAGTCGAGCAGAACGTAGTCGAAGCCCCATTCGTGAAAACCGAGTTTTTCCAGGGTTTCAAAGCCGTGGATGATGCCGCGTCCACCGCAACCACGACCCACCTCGGGGCCGCCCAATTCCATGGCGAACACGCCGTCACGGATGAAGCACACGTCGCCAATCTTGACTTCTTCGCCAGCGAGTTTTTTCTTGGACGAGGTCTCGATGATGGTGGGACAGGCCTTGCCACCGAACAGCAAACTGGTGGTGTCGCTCTTGGGGTCGCAACCGATGAGCAACACCTTTTTGCCTTGCTGGGCCATCATGTAACTGAGGTTGGCCAAGGTGAAGCTTTTGCCAATGCCGCCTTTACCGTAAATGGCGATGATTTGGGTTTCCTTGGTGACCTCGCCGGTATGCACGGCGTCAGGCTCTACAAAGGCCTCCTGGCGCAGTCGGTCCACAAACTGAATCGGCTTTTGCGTGCTGTTGGTGTCGCTCATGGCGGTCTCCGGTTCAAGGTCATCGATGAAAATGCATCGTCGTTCGGTGTATTTTTGAGTTTACATTGATCTGTGTCAACTTAAATTGACGGAAACAAGATGAATCAAGGGTAACTACTTAGTTTTTCTGTCCCAGCAGCAAGCTGGTGTGCAAGGGCATGGGGTTGGCTACTTGCTCCACGGCGTCAAAACCAGCGTCCAACATGAGTTGGCGCAATTCCTGGGCGCTGCGCAGCCGCCCCGATCCCATGGCCAGCAAATAAAAGTGGAAATAGGCGTCCCCCAAGGGCGCTGAGCCCAGCGGCTGGGCCATGGGTTCGGCCAGCAGCAAGCGCCCGCCTCGTGGCAAGGTGTTGTAGATGGCGGCCAACAGGCCCTTGACCACCGCGTCGGGGTGGTCGTGGGCCACGCGCACCAGGGTGACCAGATCGGCCCCGCTGGGCAAGGGGTCGCTGATGAAGCTGCCACCATGCACCGTCACCCGATCGGCCACGCCCAAATGCTGCATTCGGGCTTGCGCCAGTGCAGCCACCGGGGGCAAGTCGAACAACATGAGTTGCAACTGCGGGACTTTTTGCGCCAGGGTCCCCACCCAACCGCCCTGACCGCCGCCCACGTCGAGCATGCACTTGTGACTGGAAAAATCGTAAGACGCCAACAGCTCCTCGATGACGAAACGCTGCGAGGTGGCCATCAATTCGGAATAACGCGCCACTTTCTCAGCTTCCCAACCGTGGGTTTTGTCGCCATTCATATAGGGCCAATAGGCCTGCATGTGCGGCTGAATTTGATCGCGCAGCAAGGCCAGCGGGTCGCGCATGTCGTCGTACAGCACGGCGTTGTGCTCGATCATGAGGCGCAGTCCTTGATCAGCCGCCACAGGCGCGCCCAAGGGGCCCAGGCCATAGAGTTGCTTGCCACGGCTTTCCAACAAGCGGACCGACACCGCTGAATGCAGCAAGCGCTGCAAAGCGGGGGCCGACATTTGGCAAGCCTGGGCGAGTTCGTCCAGGGTGCGCGGCTGCTCTCGAACCATCTCGAAAATGCGCAAACGCACACAGGCCAGGAGCACCTGCGAATGCACAAAACCGGCCATCAGCTCGAACAACTGGGCCGCGCGGCGGCGGGTGATGAAACGGGTGATGGGGTTGCCAATCGCCCAGCGGTAAAAGCCAGGCGAGGTCATCCATTGGTCCATGCGCTGGTCCAGCCAGACCCGCCATGCGGGGCGACCAGCACCCACTGTGCTGGGCGACTGGGCCAAATCCAGGCTTTTCATGGGCGGCGAGTGGCTCAGCTCAGGCATTGGCGCGAACAGGGGCAGTGGCGTGCTGGCTGGCAATCAGCTCGCAGGCCGATGGCGGCACCAGGCGCTCAGATTCCATGAGCACCAACTGGCGCATGGCGGTACGGCTTTCGCAAGCAGGCACCGAGTCCATGGCGGCTTGCACCAGGTTTTGAAAATAGTCCAAAGCGCCCTTCAAGCCGAGATCGGCGGCGGCGCTGGGGCGGCTGTGTTGGGCGTCTTGCCCGGCTGGTTTGCCCAGCTCATGGGCTTGCAGCATGACGTCGCGGATGTCGTCGGCGACTTGATAGGCCTCGCCCAAAGTGTCGCCCAAAGCCCGCCAAGGCTGGGCATCCACGCCTGCAGCCAAAGCGCCGCCCATGGTGGCAGCCACAAACAAAGCCCCTGTTTTGGCCCGCTGGTATTGGCCCAGCTCGACCCGTGATTCACACTCCCAAGCTTGCCCGGCGACGATGCCGTCAGGTGCGCCCACGCCGTCGCTGATGGTGGCCAAGAGTTCGACCAAACGCGCTGGATGTTGGCGACCACTCCTGGCCAAGACCTGATAAGCCATGACGATGAGGGCGTCCCCAGTCAGCAGGGCCAGTGGCTCGCCGAATTGTTTGTGGACCGTGACCTTGCCGCGGCGCAGATCGGCGTCGTCAAAGCAAGGCAAATCGTCGTGAACCAAGGAGGCGCAATGCAACAGCTCGATGGCAATGGCCGCGGCGTCGGTGAGCGCGGGATCGTCCTCGCCGCAGGCCTTGGCAACCGCCAAACACAGTTGGGGACGGATGCGAGCACCGCCAGGAAACACCGCATGGCGCATGGCCATGAGCAACCTGGGCGGCGCACTGTAGGTTTGCGTGAGCACAAAATGGCGCTCTAGCGCGGCTTCGATGCGTGTCAACATGCTCATGGAGCCCCCGAAGGTGGCGTGGCAACCATCGGTCTGACAATACAGAGCGACATCCACATGTGTCAATTTAACATGACACACGGGTTTGTCAATGGGATCAATCCGAGGGTGTTTCGCCTTGTTGGGGGCTCAAACCATAGGGTTTGACCAGCGCCCAGACATGGGCGGGCAGCATGTGTTTCATGCGGGCGGGCTCTTCGCGGCGCAGGTGCAGCACCGCTTCCACCGCTTTCATCTCCAGGCGGGCCTTGGCAAATTCAAGGCCGCGCGGACCTACACGGGGCATGAACCAACTCACGATGGGGCGCAGCCAGTTGGGCATGCGTCGCAAAGGCAGGCCACCCGCGGCGAGTTCCACGTTCTTCAAAAACCCAGCCACTGGCCCATGGCGCTGGCCTGCGGTGGTGACCGGCTTGAGCATCAACTCGCCTTGCAGCATGTCCAGCATGGCTTGGCCGCGCGCATTGCGCACCAACAACCATTGCTCGCCCCGCCCGGCCATGTAGCCCACGGTGATGTCGGACAACACATTGCTGTAGTCCACACAAGTGCGGCAGGTGAGCGGAAAGAAGTCAGGCGGTAAATCCGCCAACGGCAGACTCAGAAATGGAATTTCCCGCACCGCGCCTTGACGGGTGCGCAGTTCGACCTTGTAGTCGGCGCGAAATTCGAGGTAAGTGACGTC
This sequence comes from Comamonadaceae bacterium, assembly GCA_947453645.1. GTDB lineage: Bacteria > Pseudomonadota > Gammaproteobacteria > Burkholderiales > Burkholderiaceae_C > Limnohabitans. The sequence continues at coordinate 2,609 of CANGHG010000089.1, read as the reverse complement.
CTCGGGTGTGGGCGTGAGCCGCGCCAAAAACTGGTGGAAGTTGTCGGTGGTGGTGTTGTCCGAACAAGGCGTGCCAATGACCAAGAGTTTTTGCAAACCTTGTTCACGCTCCAACTGCGGCTGCAAAGCCCGCAGGGCGTAAATTTGGCAGGGAATGCCAATCACTGCCAAGCGCTTGTAACCCTGCTGCAAGGCGGGTTCCACCAAGCTGATGAGCGGCGCGTAACCCATGCGCATGCCTCGGCATTGCGCCATGTCTTGGGCTTTGGTCACCAGCACGGGCATGGGACGCCAGGCATCGTCGGGATGTGGGGCCATGGCGATCACGGCATCCACTTGGTCTGTCTCTAAGAGCTTTTCCGCCAATCGGGTGGTGACGCCGGTCCACTGGGCACCCTGGGCAGGCGAATGCATGGCGGCTTGCCACATGGCCTGGTGCGGGCCGAAATACAGCTCGTTGCCCTCGGGCTGGCGACTCACGCCATGCACCGCTTGCTCCATCTGTGGGTAATCAGGCTGGATGAACTGGCAGGCGGTGGCGCAGCGTTTGGGGTGATCGGTGCGCGACACGCCGCAATCGGTGCACAAATGCCGCTCGGGTGCGGCGGGCCACTGCGGGTACCACTGCACGGTGGTCATGGCTGTGATGGCTTAGAGGCCAATGGGGCTGACACCAAACAGCCAGGTGTGCCCACCCAGCAACAAAATCAGCCAGACCACAATGCCTATCATCACCACGCGGCCATTGTTGACATACACCGGTGCTTCTTCGGGGGGTAAATCATGCACGGCATCGGCCATGAGGCGATCACGGCTTCGGGCAGCGCGGAAATCCAAAACCGCCCAGACCAAAAAAGCGCCAAACAAAATCAAGTCCGCCACGCGGCCATTGGCCAGCAAGTGTGCCAAGGCCCAGACCTTGACCGACAGCACCATGGGGTGGTGCAAGCGTGCTTTGATGATGTTGTTGGGCACCTGCGCCGCCACCAACAACACCATGGAGACCAGCATCAACAAGACGCTGATGTGGCGCATGGCCGTGGGCGGCGTCCACACAAAAGGGCTGTCCCAGCGCACCTGGCCAAAGCCATAAATCAGCAAAGCAAAACCCACGATGGACGCCAGGCTGTAGATGCCTTTGTACATCTTCTCGCCCAGGCGCATGCGGGTGGCGACGCGCCAGTCCTCGGCCACGATGCGCACCGAATGACTGCCCAAAAACAGCACCAAACCAAGTAAAAACAAAGCCATCAACAGTCTCCTTGAATGGGTCAATTCTGCCGTTGCAACACCCAACCCGACAAGGCTTGCAAGGCCTGGGTGTCTTTCAAACCACTTTGTGACAAGGCGACTTGCGCTTGTTCTTCAAGTCTGGCAGCTTCAGTCCGAGCAGCGTCCAAGCCCAGCAAGGACACATAGGTGGGCTTGTCGTTGGCTGCGTCTTTGCCCACGGTTTTGCCCAAAGCGGCGGCGTCGGCGGTGACGTCCAAGATGTCGTCAACCACCTGAAACGCCACGCCCAGCGCCTGACCAAACTGCAGCATGTGCGGCATCACCTCGGGCAAGGCTTGCGCGGCCACCGCCCCCATGACCACACCAGCTTCTAGCAAGGCGCCGGTTTTGCAGCGGTGCATTTGGCGCAATTGGTCGATGTTGAGCTTCACACCCACGCTGGCCAAGTCAATGGCCTGGCCACCCGCCATGCCTGCGTGCCCCGCGGCACGCGCCAAGATGCCGCACAAACGCGCTTGAATGGCAGGGGGAATGTCAGATTGTTCGGGGGTGAGCAACTCGAAGGCCAAGGTTTGCAAGGCGTCGCCCACCAGCAAGGCTTGCGCCTCGCCAAACTGCACATGGACCGTGGGCTTTCCACGGCGAAGCACGTCGTTGTCCATGCAGGGCATGTCGTCGTGCACCAAGGAATAGGCGTGAATCAGCTCCAGCGCACAAGCCGCGCGCATGGCGGCGTCGGCCATCCAAGCTTGGGAGCGGCCTTGGCTGCAAGCCTCCATGCTGGCCATGACCAAGAGGGGGCGCAGGCGTTTGCCGCCATCGAGCACCGCATAGCGCATGGCCTCGCCCAAACCTGCTGGGGCATGGGCGTGCACCCAGGATGACAAGGCTTCTTCCACCGAGCGCAAATACGCTTGGCTCCAGCGGCTCATGTCAAAGCCGGTCATTCGCCGGTCCAGGCTTTCAGGCTGCCAGCTTCCAGCACCTGAATTTGGTCTTGCACCGCTTGCAGCTGTTCGCGGCAGTGGTTGAGCAAAAAAGCACCGCGCTGGTAGGCCTGCAACAGGTCGGCCAGCGGCATTTGGCCGGATTCGAGCTGGGCCACCAGCTGTTCAAGTTCCTGCAAACCAGCCTCGTAGCTGGCGGGAGCGGCCTGCGCATTGGCGCCAGCGGTTTTGGGGAATGCGGCCTTGGTCATAGGGGGTCTGGGAGGTGATGTGGCGCGATTGTAGGGGTGTGTCTGGGACAGGGCTACAATCCCCTTCCCTCTGGCGACCTGCCAGTTTTTTAATCACCTCCCTGTGGGGAGTCTTTAGGTCAGGACGTTCCATGTCTGATTTAAGTCTTCAACTGCAGCAGGCCTCTGGCCAACTCCC
>CANGHG010000088.1 GCA_947453645.1 Comamonadaceae bacterium | reverse complement strand
CGATGGCCGCCTCGCTGCCTTCAAGCGCAGCCAGGCGCATCTCGAAGCTGCTGACCGTGGGGTTGCCTGCACGGCCGTAGGTGTAGCCGTCTTCTTCGCCCGCAAACTTATCTGCGGACACTTGCGCTGAAGGCTGTACATAGCCACTGGTGAGGTACAGCGCCTCGGAGTTCTCGCCATACTGGCTGCGCTCGGTGGCCAAACGCACCGCCAGGGTTTCGGGATGCAGGTTGTCAGGCAATGGAATGGTGCTCATGGGGCTTACTCGGAATGGTTGGGCAGGGCCAGGCGTGAATTGTCCGCGCCGTCTTCCTCGCTGCCCGCACGCTGTTGGTTCAATCGGGTGATGTCATCAGCAGTCACGTCGCCCGTGACGTAAACACCATCAAAGCAAGAGGCGTCAAAACCTTGCAAGGCGGGTGAACCTGGCATGGCGGCGCGTTTGACCGCATCAATCATGGGGCCAATGTCTTGGTAAATCAGGGCGTCGCAGCCGATGATTTCCCGCACCTGTTCCACGCTGCGGTTGTGCGCCACCAGCTCCTCGGGTGTGGGCATGTCGATGCCATACACATTGGGAAAGCGCACAGGCGGCGCGGCACTCGCCAGGTACACCTTGCGAGCCCCTGCGTCGCGGGCCATTTGCACGATTTCACGGCTGGTGGTGCCGCGCACAATCGAGTCGTCGACCAGCAGCACATTGCGGCCCTTGAACTCGCTGACGATGACGTTGAGCTTTTGGCGCACCGACTTCTTGCGCACGGCTTGTCCGGGCATGATGAAGGTGCGGCCCACGTATCGGTTCTTCACAAAACCTTCGCGGTAGGGCTTGCCCAACAAATGCGCCAGCTCGGTGGCGCTGGGGCGGCTGGACTCGGGGATGGGGATGACCACGTCAATCTCGGACGGCGGCACGGTGGACACCACCCGCTTGGCCAAAGTCTCACCCAGGTTCAAACGGGCTTGGTAGACCGAAATGCCATCCATGGTCGAGTCGGGTCGAGCCAGGTACACATATTCAAAAATACAGGGCATGAGTTGGTGCTTGGCGGCGCATTGCTGGGCGTGCAATTGCCCTTTCATGTCGATGAAGATGGCCTCACCTGGCGCCACGTCACGCACAAACGTGTGGCCCGTGCCTTCCAAGGCCACCGACTCGCTGCCCACCATCCAGGTGCCGTCAGCGCCCTGCCCCAAACACAGGGGGCGAATGCCAAAGGGGTCGCGAAACGCCAGCAAACCGTGGCCGGCGATCATGGCCACCACGGCATAGGAACCTTTCACACGGCCATGCACACCGCGCACAGCCTCGAACACATCGGCAGGGGCCAGCACCACGCCGCGGGTGGTTTTCTCCAGCTCGTGCGCCAACACATTCAGCAGCACTTCGGAGTCGCTCTCGGTGTTGATGTGGCGGTGGTCGGTGGAGAACAACTCAGCCTTCAACGCCTGGGCGTTGGTGAGGTTGCCGTTGTGCACCATCACCAAACCAAAGGGCGCGTTGACATAAAAAGGCTGAGCCTCTTCCTCGCTGTAGGCGTTGCCAGCTGTGGGGTAGCGCACCTGGCCCAGACCGACATTGCCTGGCAGGGCTCGCATGTTGCGGGTGCGGAACACGTCGCGCACCATGCCCTTGGCCTTGTGCATGAAAAACTTGTGTTCCAGCTGCGTGACGATGCCCGCCGCGTCTTGGCCCCTGTGCTGCAACAGCAGCAAGGCGTCGTAGATCAACTGGTTCACATTGGTCTGACTGACCACGCCCACAATGCCGCACATCAGGACACCAACCTTTCCAATTGCGTTGGCAAAACAGGCTTGAAGAACAACACGCTCCAGTCTGCCAACTGCGCCATCCAAGAATTCATCCACACCGAGGAGGTTTTGACCGGCGTCAAACCTACCGCCACCGACAAGGCCATGAGGGCAATGCCCCCTCTGAGCAGTCCAAACAGGCCGCCCATGAAACGGTCCACCAACCCCAATCCAACGGCCGACACCAGACCCTTGAGCAAGGTGGCCAGCAGGGTCAATAGCAGCCAAGTACCAATGAAGACCAGCACCCAAGCCAGCACCAGCCGCCAGTTGTCACGCCATTCGGGCAAAGGCAGTTGCATCGCCACCGTGCTGGCGTACTTGCTGGACAACACAAAACCCAAGAACCACGCGACCAAGGAGAGGGTTTCACGAATGACACCTCGCCACAAACCCCACAAACAGGACAACGCCACCACGGCCAGCAAGGCCCAATCCAAGGTGCTCATGGCTTAGAGCGTCAGCACAGCTGCGGTGATGTTGAGTGCCTTGATTTTCTTAACCGTCTTTTCAGCCTCGGCCTTGTTGTCAAACGGGCCGATGCGCACCCGTGTGCGCTTGCCGTCCTTGGTTTGCGCCACGTGAATATAGGTTTTGAGGCCCGCTTTTTCCAGCTTGGAGCGCACTTCCTTCACCTTGGCTTCGTCGGTGAAAGCACCCACCTGCACCACAAAGCGCGGGGCGGCGTCTGCTTTGGGCTTGGCTTCTTCCTTGGTGTCAGCCAGCTTGGTGTCAACCGGCTTGGACGGCTCAAGCAACACCTCCTCCTTGGGGGCAGGCTCAGGTGCTTGGGAAGCAGGCATCTTCACCTCGTCAGGGACAGGCGGCTTGGGCGCCACTGGCGGCGTGCTGGGCACTTGACTCGGGCGCACCGTGTCGCGGTCGGGCATTTCAATGCGAATGTCCGAGGCCACCTCGCGTGGCTTGGTGTCAAACACCAAGGGGAAACCAATGACGGCCACCAACACCAGAACAGTCGCGCCAATCAGTCGGTGCTTGGCGCGTTGGCGCAACACGTCCATGCTTTGGACTTCTTCAGATTCGGGGGAGCGGTCCTCGGCTGAGGCGCTGGATTTGGAACGTGACTTGAAAAAGGCCATGTACGGAAGGGGTTCAGGTGGGCACTCAGTTGAGCAAATTGGCTGTTAAACGGCCAGGAATTCCCTGCTGAAGAACCCCGCCAACGGTGAAGAACGATCCAAAAACGAGAATTCTATCAGCGGGGTCTGCCAGGGCCAGGGCTTGGGCCAAGGCCTCGGACGGTGAGCCAAATTCTCGTGCTGTGGCACTGCTGGGCGGGTTTTGCCCCTGCCAAACTGCGTGCAACTGGGCCGCGCTGGCCGCACGGGGGGTGGGCAAATCGCAAAAATACCAGTGCTCCACCAGCGGCATGAGGCGCTTGAACAGGCCGCCCAAATCCTTGTCCAGCATGGCCCCGACCACGGCGTGGGTGCCTGGGTAAAAGCCCATGGCGTCCAAGTTGTGCGCCAGCGCTGCGGCGGCGTGAGGGTTGTGGGCCACATCCAGCACGATGGCGGGTTGACCTGGCAACAGTTGAAAACGCCCTGGCCACTCCACCAGCGACAAGCCCAGCCGAATGGCCTGTGCCGTCACGGGCAGTCGCTGGCGCAAAGCCTCCAGCACCGCCAACACGCCTGCTGCGTTCAACAACTGGTTGGCGCCGCGCAAAGCGGGGTAAGCCAAGCCGCTGTAGGTGCGGCCACGCCCTTTCCAGGTCCACTGCTGGGCGTCGCCCGAAAACTGAAAATCCGTGCCGACCCGCCAAACATCTGCGCCCAAGCGGTGAGCATGGTCCAACACCGAGTCTGGCGGCGCGGGGTCACACACCACCACCGGGCGCTCTGGCCGCATGATGCCCGCCTTCTCCGCACCAATGGCTTCGCGGGTGTGCCCGAGCAGGTCAGTGTGGTCCAGGTCGATGCTGGTGATCACCGCGCAATCGGTGTCGATCAAATTGACAGCATCAAGCCGCCCGCCCAAACCAACTTCCAAAATCACGACATCCACGCCAGAACTGGCTAAAAAGCTAAAAAGAGCCAAACTGGTGAATTCAAAGTAGCTGAGCGACACCTCGCCTCGGGCGTCTTCCACTGTTTGAAAATGGGGGCTCAACTCGTCAGCGAGCGCAGGCTTACCGTGTAAGCGGCACCGTTCCTCAAAATGAACCAAATGTGGCGAGGTGTAGAGCCCCGTTTTGTAGCCCGCCTGCCTGAGAATCGACTCCAACATGGCGCAGGTGGAGCCCTTGCCGTTGGTGCCCGCCACCGTGATGACCGGGCAGTCGAAGGCCAAATTCATGCGCTGGGCTACTTTGCTGACCCGCTCCAGGCCCATGTCGATGGTTTGGGGGTGTAGTTGCTCACAGTGGGTGAGCCAATCCTGTAATGTCATTCCAGAATTGTCACCGATCCCCTCCAAGGGGGAAATGCGCCAGGTCAACCTCAGGCGCTCGCTTGGCGTTAACCTGTGCACCTCATTTGGAGCTCCACATGTCACGAATCACCCTGTTGTTGTGCTGTTCTCTGGCCACCTTGGCCCAGGCCGAGGAAGTCGGCCGCGTCATTTCCTCCACCCCCATCATTCAGCAAGTCGCCGTGCCGCGCCAGGTCTGCTCTCAGCAGCAAGTGGCGGTGCAAGCCCCCAAGTCTGGCGCAGGTGCGGCCATGGGGGCGATTGCAGGCGGGGCGATTGGCAACAGCATCGGTCGCGGCGAGGGCAATGCCTTGGCCACCGCCATTGGCTTGTTTGGCGGCGCCATCTTAGGCAACAAAATCGAGGGCAGTCCCAACACCGAGGTGCGCAATGTCCAGTCTTGCAGCACCCAAAACTTCTATGAAAACCGAGCCGTTTCTTACCATGTGGTTTATGAATATGCGGGCAAGCAGTACAGCGTGCAACTGCCGCAAGACCCTGGCCCCACGGTGCGTTTGCAAATCACCCCGGTGGTGAGCCAAACCCCTCCTCCCCCAGCGCCTGTGGTGCCCCTGCCTGCCCAGGGTATGGTGCCGCCCCCAGGGTCAGCGCCCACCATGTGAGGGCATGACCTAGAATCGCGCCTTTGATTTTTCACTGGTGCTTCCCATGCGCAAAACCCAGCCAGCCTCTGGCAAAACACAAGCTCCCCAACGCGTTGTTCTGGCCTATTCGGGTGGTTTGGACACCTCCATCATCCTCAAATGGCTGCAAGACGAATACCACTGCGAGGTGGTCACCTTCACAGCCGACATCGGTCAAGGCGAGGAAATTGAACCCGCCCGTGCCAAAGCCATCAAGATGGGCATCAAGCCCAGCAACATCTTCATTGAAGATTTGCGCGAAGAGTTTGTGCGTGACTTCGTATTCCCCATGTTCCGCGCCAACGCCCTATACGAAGGCGAATACCTGCTGGGCACCTCGATCGCCCGCCCACTCATTGCCAAGCGTTTGGTGGAAATTGCCCGCAAAACCAAGGCCGACGCCATCAGCCATGGCGCCACTGGCAAGGGCAACGACCAAGTGCGTTTCGAGCTGGGCGCTTATGCGCTCATGCCCAATGTGAAGATCATTGCACCTTGGCGTGAATGGGATTTGCTCTCGCGTGAAAAACTCATGCGCTACGCCGACCAACACGGCATTCCCGTGGACGGTGCCAAACGCAAAGGCCCAGCGCCTTATTCCATGGACGCCAATTTGCTGCACATCAGCTATGAGGGCGGCATTTTGGAAGACCCCAACTTTGCGCCCGAAGACAGCATGTGGCGCTTGACGGTCAGCCCTGAAAAAGCACCGAACAAACCGCAAATCATCGAACTCACCTACAAACACGGTGACGTGGTGGCCATCGACGGTGTGCGCATGAGCCCCGCCAAGGTGCTCGCACACCTCAACACCGTAGGCGGCAAGCACGGCATTGGCCGCTTGGACAAAGTGGAAAACCGCTATGTGGGCATGAAGAGCCGTGGTTGCTACGAAACCCCTGGCGGCACCATTTTGCTGTCGGGTCACCGCGCCATCGAGTCCATCACCTTGGACCGCGAAGTGCTGGCACTCAAAGAAGACCTGATGCCGCGTTACGCCAGGCTGGTTTACAACGGCTATTGGTTCAGCCCCGAGCGTGAGTTGTTGCAAGGTTTGATCGACGCCTCGCAAGCCACCGCCAACGGCAAGGTGCGCTTGAAGCTCTACAAAGGCACCATCATGTGCGTGGGTCGCGAGAGCAAAACCGACAGCTTGTTTGACACCCGAATCGCCACCTTTGATGACGACGGCGGCGCTTACAACCAGGCCGACGCTGGCGGATTCATCAAGCTCAACGCCTTGCGCATGCGCATTGCTGGTAACTTGAAAAACGAGCGTGCCGCCCGCGCGGCCAAAACCCCT
>CANGHG010000087.1 GCA_947453645.1 Comamonadaceae bacterium | reverse complement strand
GGCGTGGAAATGGGCGCGGGTTTTGCCAGCGTGGCGCAACGCGGTTCTGTGCATGGTGACAGCTTGACGCCAGAGGGTTTTGCCAACAACAACGCAGGTGGCGTCTTGGGCGGTATCAGCACCGGGCAAGACCTGGAAGTGAGCATCGCCATCAAGCCCACCAGTTCCATCCTCACGCCGCGCGATAGCATCGACAGCGCTGGCAACGCCGTTGAGGTGCAAACCAAGGGCCGCCACGACCCTTGCGTGGGCATTCGCGCCACCCCCATCGCTGAAGCCCTGCTGGCCTTGGTGGTGATGGACCATGCGCTGCGTCACCGTGCGCAGTGTGGCGATGTGGTTATGCCACTCAAACCCATTTCCGCGCAACGCGGCGACTGAAGCTATGACGACAGACGCAGCGCCGCGAGTTTCGCGGCGTCAACTGGTGCCGTTTGCCGCGCTTTCGGCCAGCTACTTCGCCCACATCGGCTTTTTCAATCCTTACCTCCCTTTGTGGCTCAAGCATCTAGGGCTTAGCTTGTGGATGATTGGCTTGCTTACCTCGATGCAAGCGGTCACCCGTGTGTTTGCGCCTTACCTGTGGGGGTGGCTGAGTGACCGCAGCGGTGAGCGTGTGCCGTTGATGCGCTGGTGTGCCGGCATGGCTTTGTTGTGCTCCATCGGGCTGTTGTTCAGCAATGCGCCGTGGTGGTTGGCTGCGGTTTTGTTTTTGATGTTCACCCACACCAGCGCCATGATGCCCATGAGCGAAGCCGCCATGGCGCATTTGGTCAGCCACCAAGGGGCACTTGATGTGCGCCGCTACGGCCGCATCCGCTTGTGGGGTTCGCTGGGCTTTTTAGTCACGGTGTTTGTCTCGGGCGCGTGGTTCGAGGCGCATGGCATGAGCGGATTTCCTTTTTGGACCATCCTCACCTTGATGGCCATCAACTTGAGTGTGTGGAACTTGCCCAATGTGCGCGAAGAAGCGCACCACGCCAAAGGCCAAGCAGGCTTTGGCGAGGTGCTTCGCCAGCCGCAAACACGTTGGTTTTTTGCTACCTTGTTTTGTCATGTGCTGTCACACGTGGCCATCTACACTTTTTTCTCGCTTTATCTGGATGAACTGGGTTACGGCAAAGACATGATTGGTGTGTTGTGGGCGGTGTCGGTGGTCGTGGAAATTGTGGGATTTTTCACCCAAAGTCGATGGCTGCATTGGCTGAGCTTGCCAGCCTGGTTGTGTGTGTGCACCGGCGTGATGGCATTTCGCATGGGCCTGACCGCCTGGTTTGGCCAAGTGCTGTGGGTGTTGCTGTTGGCGCAATGCCTGCACGTGTTCACCTTCGCCATTCAGCACACGGTGTGCATTGCTTGGCTGTCCCAGCATTTCCCTGGGCGTCTGCGCGGCAGAGGGCAGGCGCTTTATGCGGTCATTGGCTATGGCTTCACGGGGGTGTTGGGGGCTTTGGGCGGGGCGGCGCTGAGCACCCGCTTTGGTTTGCAAACCGTGTTTTGGGCTGCCATGCCCATTGCGTTGATGGGCGTGCTGTCAGCGCTCATGCTGCGCCAGGCAGCTCAGCGCCAAACAGACATCAAAGCTTCATGAATATTCAGTTTTCAGATTGATGTCTTGTAGACCCGGCTGAAACTTCGTACACCTCCAGGCAGGAGGTGTGTCATGTCCCATCCTCGTGTGTTGATTGTGGAAGACCATCCCCTGATGGCGGATGCGCTGCGCGTGCATCTGCACAGCTTGCTGAAAAAGATGGTTTGCGTCCATGCACACTCCTTGCAGCAAGGCTTGTTGTGTTTGCAACAGGCTCAGGGTTTTGCCTTGGTGTTGCTGGACTTGAATTTGCCCGACTCCCAAGGCCTGGACACCTTGAACGCTTTTTGCGCCGCTCGTCCCCGTGGATCACTGGTGGTGCTGACAGCGCTCCAGGAGGACCAGGTGGTGCAAGCTTGCATGGCCAATGACGTGGTCTACATCCACAAAGCCACGTCCTCGTTCAAACTGCAAGCGCAGTTGCTGGCCGTTTTGGCCAAGCTGGTTCAACCCCCCAAGGTGCAAGCCGAGTTGTTCCAAGTTCAAGAGCCTGAATCCCAGGGCATAGACAAACTCTCCAACAAACAAAGGCTGGTGCTGTCCATGATGGCCGATGGACTGCTCAGCAAAGAGATGGCCCTGCGACTGCACCTGAGTGAGGCCACGGTGCGAACCCACATGACCGAGATCTATCAACGCCTGGGTGTCAAAAACCGCACCCAAGCCAGCACGCTTTATGTGCTGTGGACCCAGCAACAAGGGACTCGTCATGATTGAACTGAAGCGACTCTTCCTGAGCATCTGCCTGACATGCATGTCCTGTTGCCAGGCCCAGGCCTTGGAGATGTGGCCCCGATTGCGCATCGTGGTGGATGAAGCTGCTTACACGCCAGAACAAGCTTGGTACAAAACCCAACTGGATACAGCGATGCAAGTTCAGCACGCCCACCAGGTTTTGGGGCCTGCCAACAGCCACGCACACTGGGCTGCATGGTCCGTGCACGCAGCAGAATTCCAACACAAGCCACTGTGGTTGAGCTTGCAGTCGCCCACCCAAGACCACAGCGATCTTTGGATCAGGCGCGGCGATGGCGCTTGGCAATTTCAAGCGGACATGAACAGCCTGGCGAAGGATTGGGGTGAAGGGTATTTGATGCCCACCTGGCTTTTGACGGGCAAGGGTGCTGATCGCTTGGACTTGTTACTGCGCATCAGTGGGCCCAATCGGGTGCAATTTCCCCTGGCCGTTCACACACCCGTGCAATACGTATCTAGACAGCAGCGCATCATGTTGTTCATGGGGGCGGTGCTGGCTGTTCCCTTGGTGGTGGTGATGTATGCCATGTGTTTGATACGCGGGCTGAACAACCCAAGACTGCCTTTGTTCGTAGGCATGGCTGTCTGTGAACTGGTGGCTGCCATGTGGGTCAGTGGCCTGCTCAGCCTTTCATGGCCTACGCTGACCAGACAGCAGGCCGCAAGCCTGGGCAGTGCTTCGTATTGGATGTTGTTTGTGCTGAGTATTTTTCATGCCCAGTCTTTTTTGAACACGCACCAGTCTTATCCGCGCGCGCATCGTCTGCTGGGCGCAGCAGCATGGCTGTGGCTGGGTGTTGTGCCCTTGTGCGCTTGGCTTTTCCCTGAATGGCTCAGGGCCTTGTTGATTTGGGGTGGGTCTTTGCATGCAACCGGCATGGTTTGCTTGGCTTGGCATCGCTGGCGCCAGACGCGAAGCGGTTCCGACATCATGTATGCAGGTGTTTGGTCGGTGTACCTGTCTTCTGTGTTGGTTTATTGGATGTACCGCGTCTTGGAGTGGCCCTTGTTCACCACCTTGGGTGTGCAGTTTGTGCAGGGTGCTGCCGTGGCCACCTTGCTGGGTTTGTCGGCCAGCCTGCAGGTGATACAAGAGCGGCATCATTTGCAGCAACAGTTGCAGCTGACAAAAGCGCGCGCACGCTGGCATGCAGCTGCACAGCACGATTTATGGCAACCCTTGCAGAGCATTCAGCTTTATGTGCAAGCCTGGTTGACCGCGCCAAAAGATCAGCAGCCCATGCTGGTCAATGGATTGCAATTGGCCTCGCACTCGGTGGACGATTTCATGAACCATTTGCGCTTTTTTGCAGATGGGTCAAGTCAAGCGACAGCAATACAAGCAAGGCCCATTTCAATTCAAGCGGTGTTGACCCCTTTGGTAGAAGAGTTCAGACCATTGGCTCAGATGCGTCATGTGCTGCTGCGGTATCGACCCAGCCAAGCATGGGTTCACATCGATGAACGTGCGGTGCAGCGCATGGTTCGCAACTTGTTGACCAATGCCTTGCAGCACACCTCGGGGGGCGGGCGGGTGTTGTTGGCTTGCCAGCGCAGAGGAGATTTGCTGTGGTTGTTGTGCATTGACACTGGCGTGGGCATGAGTCCCGATCAAGCGCAAGCATGTTTCAACGCCTTCACCAAATTTGAGCCGCATGCACCCCATGTGAACAAGTTGGGATTGGGTTTGTTCAGTGTCAAGCAACTGGCTTTGCAACACCACATGCCCACGCGGCTGCAAAGCGTTCAGGGGCAGGGTACCCTGGTGGGATTTGGCATGCCCTTGGTCTCACAGAAGTAACATTTCGCTTTTGAATTCAAGAACAAGGACAGAAAATGGCAGCCTACATCATTGTGGACGGCGTGGTCACCGACCCAGCGCAAATGGAGATCTACAAGTCCAAGGCCAAACCGCTGGTTGAATCATTCGGGGGCGAGTATTTGGCCCGAGGTGGCACCATGACAGTGAAAGAAAACCAGCGCTGGACGCCCAACCGCTTGGTGTTGCTGAAGTTTGCATCCATGACCCAGGCTGAAACGTTTTACAACTCACCCGAGTACCAAGCCTTGCTGCCGGTCAGTCAAGCAGCTTCAGAGCGCACTTTGGTGATCTTTGAAGGTGTTTGACGCCTAGTCCCTGGGCCTGAAAGAAAAGGAAATCTTGCTGGGCATATGGCCGTTTTCGTCTCGCGGCAAACTGCCTGTTTTTTCCACCGCTTTGAGCACGGCTTGGTCCCAGGCCTCATTGCCGCTTTTCACCTTCAAATTCACGCTGATGATTTGTCCCGAGGGACTGCAAGTGACTTCCACTTCAGCGGCAGGGTTGCCCACCACGTTTTGCAATTGCGAATCAGGGAAGGTGATGTTGGGCTTGACACGACCTCTCAAACGACCCAAATAACTGGCGGAAGGGCCAGCGGCCACGCTGGCTTTGCCAGTATCCGTCAGGCTGCCTGTGGCGTCTGCCAAACCTCGCAGCCGCTTGACTTCTTCTTGGTGACGTTCTTCTGCACGTTGCGCCTCTTCAGCTTTGCGTTCGGCCAGTTCCTTGGCAGCTTGGGCTTTTTTGTCTTTGCGCTCTTGGGCTTCTTTCAGCTTGGCATCTCGCTTGGCTTGAGCCTCTTCCAGCGCTTTTTCCTCGGCGTCTTTTTTCTTTTGCTTGTCGATGGCGATTTGCGGGTCGACCACGGGCTTGGACGGGGCCAGTTCTTTCACGGGTGGCGGCGGTGGTTCTGGCTTGAGTTCGGGTTGGGGCTGTGGTTTGACCACTTCTTCTAAGGGCTCAGGCGTGGGCTGCGCTTTGGCGGCCACGGGTTGCGGTGTGGCGGCCCACAACTCGGCCTCGATGCTCAGGTCTTGCGACTGGTCTTGCCAATGAATACCCCAGGTGAGGGCCAACACCAACAAAGCATGCACCAACAAGGCCAAGATCGCCGCGCGGCCTGCACCAGGGGCAGGCGGCGGGGCGAATTCGAGGTGAGGTGCGCGGCGCATGGTTGGGGTTTTATTCGCTGAGCGTGACAGCCAAGCCAACCCGCTGAACGCCTGCACGTTGCAGCTTGTCCATGAGTTTCACCACGTGTTCATAGGCGATTTTTTTGTCCGCGCTGATGATGACTGGCGTGGTGGCATTGCCTGCTTGCAGTTGCAAGGCCAGCTTGGCCACGTTGTCCATGTTGGCGTCTTGTTTGGCACTGGTGCCTGCGGCTTGGCCTGGTTTTTTGGATTTGATGACGATGTGCAGGTCTTTGTCGATCTCCAGGGTGATCACATGCTCAGGCGGCGTGCTGGCTTTACCCACACTGGGCACATCGATCACGCTGGGGGTCAGCAGTGGTGCAGTGACCATGAAGATGATCAGCAGCACCAGCATGACGTCGATGAACGGCACCATGTTGATGTCGCTCATGGTGCGCCTGGAGCCGCGTTGTCGCAAAGTGGCCATGTCAGTCCCCTTTCAGCGGCTGGCGGCGGCTTGGGCGCCCACATTGCGCTGCAAGATGTTGGAGAACTCTTCGATGAAGGTTTCGAGTTTGTTGGCCACACGGTCAATATCTCGTGAAAAACGGTTGTAGGCCAACACCGCTGGAATGGCGGCGAACAGACCGATGGCAGTGGCCACCAAGGCCTCGGCAATGCCAGGGGCCACTTTGGCCAGGGTCACCTGTTGCAAGGCTGCCAAGCCCGTGAAGGCGTGCATGATGCCCCAGACCGTGCCAAACAAGCCCACATAAGGCGACACCGAACCCACGGAGGCCAACATGGACAGATTGGATTCGATTTCATCCATCTCGCGCTGCAAGCTGGCGCGCATGGCTCGGCGTGCGCCATCCATCAACAGGCCGCTGTCACTGATGCGGCGTTCGCGCAGTTTTTGATATTCGCGCATGCCGCTGGCAAAAATACGCTCCATGGGACCTGAGAGCTTGGCGTTTTGCTGGGCACCCGCAAAGAGCTCGTTCAGGCTTTTGCCCGACCAAAATTCACGCTCAAAGTCTTCGT
>CANGHG010000086.1 GCA_947453645.1 Comamonadaceae bacterium | reverse complement strand
TGACGACGCGCTGCAAGGCCGCATCCAGCGATGCACCTGCATGCAGATACACCAAGGTGCCGCTGGTGCCCGGTTGCAATGCTGGGTGACCAGACAGCAAAGCACCTTTGGCTCGATGACCGTCTTCTTTAAACACCATCATTTGCGTATTGGGGCCCGCAAAATTTTCACGGTGCAATGTGGTTTGCAAAACCGTATCATAAAACGCCTGAGCACGCGACATATCGCTCACGGGAATCTCAAACCAATCGATCACTTGTTTCATGTTGTCCATCCTTTGAATGTGCGCAGCCCGTCTGCGCACAGGAAAGGACTTTGCCTGAGGGGTACTGACAACGGGGTGTCAGGAGTACATTGGTATTGATTTATTTAAATATACATTGAAATTTAAATGTATGACGTTAGAATTTCAATGATGATTACCCGCCAACTCCTTTCAACACTGACCCAACGCCTGCAAGAGTCCCCGTCCGTGGTGTTGCTTGGGCCGCGCCAAGTGGGCAAAACCACCTTGGCCCTGCATGTGGCTGAACACTGGCCAGCGGGCAGCACTTATTTGGACCTTGAGCGCCCAGCTGACCGCTTGCGGCTGGACGATGCCGACGCTTTTTTGCGCAGCCAGGGCAGCAAGCTGGTGATACTCGATGAAATCCACCGCATGCCTGGCTTGTTTGACATTTTGCGCGGCATCATTGACGAGCGGCGGCGCGACGGTCAACGCTTTGGCCATTTTTTGCTGTTGGGCTCGGCCTCGCTGGACTTGATGCAGCAAAGCAGTGAAACCCTGGCCGGGCGCGTGGCCTATGTGGATTTGGGGCCAATTCAAGCCTTGGAATGGGCATCGACAGACCTGGACACCCTCTGGTTGCGCGGCGGTTTTCCAAACAGTTTGCTGGCCGCCAATGAGGCCGCCAGCATGCGCTGGCGCGAGGACTTTGTGCGAAGCTACTTGCAGCGCGATGTGCCCATGTTCGCCCCTCGCCTGCCCGCTGAAACCGTGGGCAGGTTGTGGACCATGTTGGCCCATCAGCAGGGCGCATTGTTGCAACAAAGCCGCTTGGCCAGTGGCTTGGGCGTCAGCAGCCCCACTTTGGAGCGCTACATCGATTTGCTGGTGGACTTGCAATTGGTGCGCCGCTTGCAACCATGGAGTGTCAACACGGGCAAGCGATTGGTGAAAGCGCCAAAGGTGTATGTGCGTGACAGCGGTTTGGTGCATGCGTTGTTGGGGCTGGAGACTGCTCACGACGTGGCTGGGCACCCCGTGTGTGGCCTGAGCTATGAAGGCTTTTGCATCGACAACTTGCTGGCGGCCACCCAAGCCAGTGACATGCCCTACACCTACCGCACCCATGCAGGGGCTGAAATTGACTTGGTCTTGGAGCGTGGCGGACAACCTTGGATGGCCATTGAAATCAAACGCTCAACCACCCCCACCTTGAGCAAAGGCTTTGACCTGGCTTGCGATGATTTAGGCGTCTCCCAGCGCTTTGTGGTTTACCCCGGCACCGAGCGTTTTCCCATGCGTCATGGCGCCCATGCGATCGGCTTGCTGGAATTGATGCAGGTCTTGCAAAGTGCGTGACAGGCTTTAAGCCATCGGCTAAACAGGTGCTGACGATGACGCTGGCCAAATCCAATCGCCAACAGGTTGTTGGGGCCATTCACGGTTGCTGAGTTAAGCAGTCAAGCGCTTTCGCGTTGTCGCTTTTGTCTTGCTGGTTAAACCTTGCGCTTCTTTGGCAAATGCCAGCATGTGTGCCAGGGCCCTGTTGACCGCCTCAGAGGTCGGAAATGCCTTTTGTATATCTGGCTGCAACACGACGACATTGCTGTCTTGCAAAAACCGCTTATGGTATTTACCGCGAACGCCATGACCCAACTGCTCACGCTGAAGCACAGGGATGTCGAGGTCAGTCGTTTTGATAGATGCTTTTTTCATATCGTGTTGCCTTTCTGGCACTGATGATCCTAATCCCGTTTCGGCGTTCTGTGTGCACAACCACCAAAAGTCGACCTTTGCCAGACATTCCATAAGTTCGACTTCTGTCTTCAACCTCGGTGTGGTCCGTGTCAGCGAAGGTCAGGGCCAATGCATCACCAAAAATACTCACGGCCTCGTCAAATGAAACACCATGCTTGCGCAAATTACTGGCGGCTTTTTGCTCGTCCCATTCAAACTTAAACACATGGCCCCCAAATTCGGCTGAATCGTTAACCCCGCACTTCCCCCGCCCCCAACACCACATATTTCAACGAGGTCAGGCCCTCTATGCCCACCGGCCCACGGGCGTGAAACTTGTCGGTGGAGATACCGATTTCCGCACCCAAGCCGTACTCAAAGCCATCGGCAAAACGGGTGCTGGCGTTGATGATGACGCTGGCCGAATCGACCTCGCGCAAAAAGCGCTGGCTGTGCACATGGTTGAGCGTCAATATGGCATCGGTGTGGTGGCTGCTGTAGTGGTTGATGTGGGCGATCGCCGCGTCCAAACCGTCCACCACCTTGATGCTGATGATGGGCGCCAAATACTCCTCGAACCAATCTTGCTCGGTGGCGTCTTGGAGCACTGCGCCTTTGACATTCGCTAGCAAGGCTTTGGCCTCGGGGCAGCAGCGCATTTCCACACCCTTGTCGGCAAACACCTGACCCATGCGCGGCAAAAATGCCGCCGCCACGCCACGCGCCACCAGCAAACTTTCTGTCGCGTTGCAAGGGCTGTATTTCTGCGTCTTGGCGTTGTCCACCACGGTGAGCGCCATGTCGAGGTCACACGGGTCGTCCACATAAGTGTGGCAGTTGCCGTCCAAATGTTTGATGACCGGCACCTTGGCGTCTTGGCTGATGCGCTCGATCAAACCCTTGCCACCGCGCGGAATGACCACGTCCACATAAGCGGGCATGGTGATGAGTTCTCCCACCGCCGCGCGGTCGGTGGTGGGCACGAGTTGCACCGCATCGGTGGGCAGGCCGGCCTCGGCCAAGGCTTGTTGCACCAGCGCAGCCAAGGCTTTGTTGGAATCAATCGCCTCGGAGCCGCCACGCAAGATGCAAGCGTTGCCGCTCTTGATGGCGAGTGACGCCGCTTCGATGGTGACATTGGGGCGGCTCTCGTAAATCATTCCAAACACGCCAATGGGCACGCGCATTTGCCCCACCCGAATGCCGCTGGGTTGCTGGGTCATGCCCGTGATGCTGCCAATGATGTCGGGCATGGTGGCCAACTGTTCGCAGCCGACAGCGCAGGTTTCCAAAATGGCAGGGCTGAGTTTCAAGCGGTCCAGCATGGGTCCGTCCAAGCCACTGGCTTTGGCACGGCTCAGGTCTTCTTGATTGGCTTGCAACAGCGCCGTTGTTTCGCTGCGCAAGAGCGCTGCCAAATGGCGCAAGGCCGCACTCTTGTGTGCGGCGCTGGCTTTGGCCATGGCGGCGGAGGCGGTTTTGGCTTGCTGGCCCATGGCCTGCATCAGTTCGGGGATGTTGTGCGCGTTCATGGTTTGATTTTGGCAGAGATACCCAAGTCATCAGCGTGGGCTGCAGGCCTTGCTCAGCATCAGCGCCAAGCGCAGCAGGGCTTGCCAGTTATCGCTAGGCCAAGTGGGCAATTTCATGCCTTTGACAATGCCATCCACCTGGTGAGCGCTTTGCAGCAAACGCTCCAAGGTGGCGGGGCTGAGTTGAGGCAAGACGCGTTCAAACAAACGCTCCTTGTGGCCCCACACCCGCTGCTCACGCAGCACCTGCGGCAAGGGTCGACCCGCAGACACCGCGTCTTTCACCCGCTTCAAGGCGCGGATGTCATCCGCCAAGGTGTAGTGCACCAGGACCTCGGATACACCCTCGGCTTGCAAACCGTCGAGCATGCGCTGCACCCGCCAATGTTGACCCGCCAAGACCGACTCGGTCAGTTTGAACACGTCGTAGCGCGCCACGTTCAACACCGCACGCTCGATGTCTTCAAAGCTCAATTCACCCGTGGGATAGAGCAGGCCCAACTTTTGAATTTCCTGGTGCGCGGCGAGCAAATTGCCCTCCACCCTGTCGGCAAAAAACTGCAAGCTGCGCTGGCCTTCTTCACCCTCGCGCACCCGTTGCTGCTGTGCGGCCAAGCGGTGCGCAATCCACTCGGGCAGGGCGCGACGCTCGACGGGGTCGAGTTGCACCGTGATGCCATGGGCTTCCAGCGCCGTGAACCAACCGCTGGCTTTGCTGGTCTTGTCCAAGCGAGGCAACAAGACCAACATCAAGACACCGTCATTGCCAGGCGCGTCTTCGGCCAAACGTTGCAGGGCCACACTGCCTTCTTTGCCTGGCTTGCCTGAAGGAATGCGCAGATCCAGCAGCATTTTGTCGGCAAACAAACTCATGGACGCACCTGCGGCTTGCACCTCTCCCCAATCGAAATGCGCCCCGGCCACGGTGAACACATGGCGCTCGGTATAGCCTTGGGCACGCGCTTCATGGCGAATCAAGTCGGCCGCCTCTTGCTGCAACAAAGGCTCGTCGCCATGCAAGCAATACAAGCTGCGCAAACCCTTGCTCAGGTGTTCTTGCAATCGGGCACTGGCAATTTGCATGGGGATCAGAGTTGGCGCAAAGCGCCCAGACGGCGCAAGACCTGCTGCACCAAGTCCGACCGCATGTCGCGGTAAAGCAGTTGCTCCTCGGACTCTTTGGACAGCGCCGCGCTCTCGTTGAAGCTGATGTCACGCTCTTGCACCAGCTCGGTGTCAGGAATCAGCTCGTAGCCCTCGCGGGTGCGCAAGCGAAAGCGAATGCGAAAGCGCAGCTGAAACTCTCGCACTGCGCCTGTGGAGGTGCGGCTCAAGATGACTTTTTCGGGCAACTCGGCCAGCAATTCAAAGATGACGTCGGCCCGCTCAATTTCTTTGGGGTTGGTGATCACCTCCACCTTGCCCGACGCGGCGATGTTGCGCTTCAACTCTTGGCCAAACGCCGAGGTTTCAGGCAGGCCGGTGAACAAGGTTTTGAAGGGGTAGTCGGGTGCTTTGCGCAACTCAAAGCCGCAAGCCGACAACAACAGCAGGCCACTTGCCGTGCCGCAGCGCATCATGACTTGGCGGCGATTGGGTTGGTCAGGCAGTAACTGTGTCATCACAACACCAAATTGACCAAGCGGCCAGGCACCACGATCACTTTCTTGGGCACAGCGCCTTGGGCTTGTTTTTGGAAGGCCTCACTGGCCAAGGCCGCTTGTTCAATATCGTCTTTGCTGGCGGTGGCAGGCACGGCGATAGAGCCGCGCAATTTGCCGTTGACTTGCAGCATGAGTTCAATCTCATCACGCACCAAGGCGGTTTCGTCCACACCCGCCCAGGCCACATCGAGCAAAGCGCCGCAACAAGCGGCATAGCCCAACTCACCCCACAGGAAGTAGGCGAGGTGCGGACACACGGGATAGAGCACCCGCAGCAAGATGGAGAAGCATTCGGCCAAGGCGGCGCTGTCGGTGGTGCTGTCACTCAGCTTGGTGTCTTCCAAAGTGTTGAGCATTTTCATGAGCGCTGACACCACGGTGTTGTATTGCATGCGCTCATAGTCGTAATTGGCCTGCTTCAAGACCGTGTGGATGTCACGGCGCAAGCTTTGCGCCGCTTTGTCAAACGACACGGCTTGGCTGCGGTCCACCAACAAACCGGCTCGCAATGCGGCTTCATGCTTGTGGGCAAATTGCCAAACCCGGCGCAAAAAGCGAAAACTGCCCTCCACGGCCGAATCGTTCCACTCCAGCGTGGCCTCGGGCGGCGCTGTGAACATGGTGTACAGGCGTGCCGTGTCAGCGCCATAGCGCTCGATCAGGTCTTGCGGGTCCACACCGTTGTTCTTGCTTTTGCTCATGGTGCCCACGCCTTCATAGACGATGGGCGTGCCTGCGGGCAAATCCCCCTTGGCTTCTTTGAGCACCGCACCAATCACCTTGCCCGTGGTGTCGTACTGGTCTTGTACCTCGTGCGGCCAGAAATACTCAATGCCGCCCTTGTCCGACTTGCGCGAGTAAATGTGGTTGAGCACCATGCCTTGCGTCAGCAGTTTGGTGAAAGGCTCATCGACCTTCACCAGCCCCAAATCACGCATCACCTTGGTCCAAAACCGCGCGTACAGCAGGTGCAGGATGGCGTGCTCAATCCCGCCGATGTACTGGTCCATGCCACTGCCACCCGTGGCGTGCTGGGCGTCGCGCATCCAATAGTTCGTACCCTCGGCCACCATGGCGTCGGTGTTGGTCGGGTCGCAGTAGCGCATGAAATACCACGACGAATCGACAAAGGTGTCCATGGTGTCGGTTTCGCGCCGTGCGGGTTTGCCGCAGGTGGGGCAGGCCACACCGGCATGAAAGCCTTCGTGCTTGTGCAGCGGGTTGCCCGAACCGTCAGGGATGCAGTCTTGCGGCAGCACCACCGGCAGGTCTTTTCGGGCACCGGCACCGCGCCATGCTCGTCGCAATGGATGATGGGAATTGGCGTGCCCCAATAGCGC
>CANGHG010000085.1 GCA_947453645.1 Comamonadaceae bacterium | reverse complement strand
CGGCCAAGGCAACTTTGGCTCGCGCGATGGCGATGGCGCGGCGGCCATGCGCTACACCGAGGCGCGCTTGGCCCGCATCACCAGTTTGCTGCTGGATGAAATCGACGAAGGCACGGTGGACTTTCAGCCCAACTACGACGGCTCCACCGAAGAGCCCAAGCAGCTGCCCGCGCGTTTGCCGTTTGCACTGCTCAATGGTGCCAGCGGCATTGCGGTGGGCATGGCGACTGAAATCCCCAGCCACAACCTGCGCGAAGTGGCCGATGCTTGTGTCGCGCTGATCAAAAACCCCAAGCTCAGCAACCAGGAGTTGTTCGCGCTCATCCCCGGTCCCGACTACCCAGGCGGCGGCCAAATCATCAGCAGCACTGCCGATATTGCCGACGCTTACGCCACAGGGCGCGGCTCATTGAAAGTACGTGCGCGTTGGGTGATTGAAGACTTGGCACGCGGCCAATGGCAGTTGGTGGTCAACGAATTGCCCCCGGGTGTCAGCAGCCAAAAG
Source organism: Comamonadaceae bacterium (assembly GCA_947453645.1). Taxonomy (GTDB): domain Bacteria; phylum Pseudomonadota; class Gammaproteobacteria; order Burkholderiales; family Burkholderiaceae_C; genus Limnohabitans. The sequence continues at coordinate 6,043 of CANGHG010000085.1, read as the reverse complement.
GTGTTGGAAGAGATTGAAGAACTCACCAACCCCAAGGTGAAAACCGGGAAAAAAGCGCTGAGCCCAGAGCAAACCCAGCTCAAGGCCACCATCCTCGCGGTGCTTGACGGTGTGCGCGACGAGTCCAGCAAAGACGCGCCGGAGCGCTTGGTGTTTGAGCCCAAAACCCGCACCATTGAACAGCAAGAACTCATCACCACCTTGCTGGCCCACACCAGCTTGGAAAGCTCGTCCTCCATCAACCTGACCATGGTCGGTTTGGACGGCCGCCCTGTGCCCAAAAGCTTGCGCCAGATGTTCGAGGAGTGGATTGCGTTTCGCCAAACCACGGTGCAGCGGCGTTCGCAATTTCGCTTGGACAAGGTGCTGGCGCGCATCCACATTTTGGAAGGCCGCCAGTTGGTGTTGCTCAACATCGACGAGGTGATTCGCATCATCCGTCACAGCGACGAACCCAAGCCCGCGCTCATCGAACGCTTCAAGCTCACCGAGCGTCAAGCCGACGACATCTTGGACATCCGCTTGCGCCAATTGGCGCGTTTGGAAGCCATCAAGATCGAGCAAGAACTCAAAGAATTGCGCGAAGAGCAGGGGCGTTTGGAAGACATCTTGGGCAGCGCCACCTCCTTGCGCCGTTTGATGATCAAAGAAATCGAGGCGGACGCCAAAACCTTTGCCGATGCGCGTCGCACCCTCATCCAGGCAGAGAAAAAAGCAGTGGCCGAAGTCAAGGTGATTGACGAACCCGTCACCGTGGTGGTCTCCGACAAAGGCTGGGTGCGTGCCCGCACTGGCCACGGCCACGACCCCAGCAGCTTTGCGTTCAAAGCGGGTGACGAGCTGTACGACACCTTCGAGTGCCGCACCGTCGATCAACTCATTGCCTTTGGCTCCAATGGCCGTGTCTACTCGGTGCCCGTGGCCTCGCTGCCCGGTGCGCGGGGCGATGGCCAACCCGTCACCACCTTGGTGGATCTCGAGTCGGGTACCCAGTTGGTGCATTACTTTGCAGGCCCGTCCACCCTCACCCTGTTGCTCAGCAACTCGGGCGGCTATGGTTTTGTGTGTTGCATCGACAACTTGATCTCGCGCAACAAAGGTGGCAAGGCCTTCATCAATTTGGCCGAAGGCGAGACCTTGTGCGTACCATCCTTGGTGGGCGGCGGCAACGGTGCCACGCCCCTGCCCATTGCCACCCACGTGGCCTGTGCCTCAGCCGGTGGGCGCATCCTCACCTTTGACATCGCCGAGCTCAAGGCCATGGAAAAAGGCGGACGTGGCCTGATGTTGATGGACCTCGAAGCCAAAGACACCCTGGCCGGTGCGGCGGCTTACACCCGCAGCATCAGCATTTTGGGTGTGGGTCGTGGGGGTAAAGACCGCGAAGAAACCTTGGAAATCAGAAGTCTGAACAATGCCAAGGCTGCGCGTGCTCGCAAAGGCAAGGTGGCCGACCTCGGTTTCAAACCCACCCATGTGTTGCGGGTCGAATAAACCATTTCAATTTTTGTTGTGAAGGCCGTTGTCATGCGGAAAAGTCCAAAGTGGGGCAGCCAAGCCGCTCTTGTGTCGCTGTGTTTGTCTTTCTCCTGTGCGGGTGCTTGGGCGCAACCCAAGCCAGAGGCCCCAGCGCCTCGTCCTGCGCTGACGGTCACCGTCGCACAAGCGCAAACCCAAAACCTGTCGCAACGCCTGAGTGCCAATGGCACCGTGGCCGCTTGGCAAGAGGCCAGCATTGGCGCTGAAATTGGCGGCTTGCGCCTGACCGAGGTGCGGGTGAATGTGGGAGACCAAGTCAAAGCGGGCCAGGTGCTGGCCGTGTTCTCCAGTGACAACGTGCTGGCGGGCATCAACCAGGCCAAGGCCGCCTTGAATGAAGCCAAAGCGGTGGCCTCTGAAACCCAGGCCAATGCCGACCGTGCCCGGGCCCTGCAACCCAGTGGCGTCATCAGTGCTCAGCAGTTCAACCAATACCTCACCGCTGAAGCCACGGCCAAAGCACGGGTCGAATCGGCCAATGCCGCCTTGGCGGCGCAAGAGTTGCTGCTGCGCCAAACCCAGGTGAAGGCGCCTGACAACGGCGTCATCTCTTCGCGCACCGCCAGTGTCGGGGCCGTCTTGGGCCTGGGCACCGAGTTGTTCCGCATGGTGCGCGCCAACCGTTTGGAGTGGCGTGCCGACTTGGTGTCCTCCGAGTTGTTCCGCATCAAACCTGGTCAAAAAGTGCGCATCACCGCCTCGCCCCAGTCCGAGGTGAGTGGCACGGTGCGCATGGTCGCGCCCACGGTGGATTTGCAAAACCGCACTGGCGTGGTGTATGTGGATTTGCCCGCCAGCGCCATGGGGGTGCTCAAGCCCGGCATGTTTGCCCGTGGCGAATTTGAATTTGGCAGCACCGCAGCGCGTTTGGTGCCCCAGCAATCGGTGGTGGTGCGCGATGGATTTCAACAAGTGTTTGTGGTGGGCGCAGACCAACGTGTGAAGCTGTTCAAGGTGGCCGTGGGTCGCCGTCAAGGCGAGTTGTTGGAAATCACCAGTGGCTTGCCCGACAACGCCAATGTGGTGGTGCGCGGCGCGGGCTTTCTCACCTCGGGTGATTTGGTGAAAGTCGTGCCATGAATGTGTCAGCATGGTCCATTCGCAACCCAGTGCCTTCACTGGTGTTGTTTGTCTTGCTGAGTTTGGCTGGCATGCTCGCCTTCAAGAGCATGAAGGTGCAAAATTTCCCCGACCTGGACTTGCCCACCATCATGGTCACGGCCACTTTGCCCGGCGCCTCGCCTGGGCAAATGGAAACCGAGGTGGCCCGCAAAATTGAAAATGCCGTGGTCTCTGTGCAGGGTCTGAAAAACATTTACACCAAGGTGCAAGACGGTTCGGTCTTGGTCACCTGCGAGTTCCGCATTGAAAAACCGGTGCAAGAGGCCTTGGACGAAATTCGCTCGGCCGTCAACGGTGTGCGCACCGATTTGCCTGCAGCCCTGCTCGAACCCTCCATCCGAAAGCTCGACTTCGCGGGCACGCCCGTGCTGGCTTTCACCATTGCCTCGGACAACTTGGATGCTGAAGGCCTGAGTTGGTTTGTCGACCAAACCATCACCCGCCGTTTGCTGGCGGTCAAAGGCGTGGGTGCTGTCACCCGCGTGGGCGGCGTGCAGCGCGAAGTCGCCATTGCATTGGATCCGGTGCGCATGCAGGCCTTGCGCATCACCGCGGCCGATGTCTCGCGTCAACTCAAGCAAGTGCAAAGCGAGAGCGCGGGCGGACGCACCGACTTGGGCGGCAGCGAACAACCCATGCGCACCTTGGCCACGGTGGGCTCAGCGGCTGAATTGGCCGACATTGAGTTGTCAGTGGGGCAGGGTGGACGCATCCGTTTGCGCGACATTGCTCAAGTCAGCGATGGCATTGCCGAGCAGCGCTCGGCCGCTTATTTGAATGGCCAATCGGTGGTCGGTTTTGAGGTTGCGCGCAGCCGTGGGGCCAGCGAAGTCGAGGTGGGTGCCGCCGTGCACAAGGCCTTGGACGAATTGCGAGCCAACAACCCCAGTGTGCATATCACCACGGCCTTTGACTTTGTGACGCCCGTGGAAGAGGAGTACCACGCCTCCTTGGTCCTGCTCTATGAAGGTGCCTTGTTGGCGGTGTTGGTGGTCTGGTTGTTTTTGCGCGATCTGCGCGCCACCTTTGTGTCAGCGGTGGCGCTGCCCCTGTCGGTCATTCCAGCCTTTGTCGGCATGTGGTATTTGGGCTTTTCCATCAACGTCATCAGCTTGCTCGCGCTGTCCTTGGTGGTCGGCATCTTGGTGGACGACGCGATTGTGGAAGTGGAAAACATCGAGCGCCATTTGCACATGGGCAAGAGCCCATTCAATGCCGCCATGGAAGCTGCCGATGAAATTGGTTTGGCAGTGATTGCCACCACCTTCACCTTGGTGGCGGTGTTTTTGCCCACGGCCTTCATGAGCGGCGTGCCCGGTAAATTCTTCAAGCAATTCGGCTGGACCGCGGCCTTGGCGGTGTTTGCCTCTCTGGTGGTGGCGCGCATGCTCACGCCCATGATGGCGGCTTACATGCTCAAACCATCCACCAAGCCGTCGCCTGTGCCGTTTTGGATGCCCATGTATTTGCGCATGGTGCGCTGGTGCTTGAGCCATCGGTTTTGGACCGCGCTGGGTGCGGGCGCATTTTTCATCGGCTCCTTGGCGCTCATTCCCTTGTTGCCCACGGGGTTCATTCCGCCAGACGACAACTCGCAAACGCAAATTTATTTGGAACTTCCGCCTGGCACGCCGCTGGCTGTCACCCAGCAAACCGCTGAAGATGTGCGTTTGCGCATGGCCAAAATTCCCCAAATTCAAAGCGTCTACACCACCATCGGTGGCGGCTCGGCGGGCTCAGACCCTGGCATGCCCCAAGCCGCCGCAGAAACACGCCAAGCCACGCTCACCATCCAGCTCACCAAGCGCGGCGAGCGGCCTCGCAAGGGCGTGATTGAAAATCAAATTCGCGCCCTGTTGACTGACATTCCTGGTGTGCGCACCAAGGTGGGCTTGGGCGCTTCAGGCGAGAAATACCTGATCATGCTCACAGGTGACGACGCCAGTGCCTTGCAGCAATCGGCCACCGCCTTTGAGCGTGATTTGCGCACCATCCCAGGATTGGGCTCTGTCAACTCCAGTGCCAGCTTGGTGCGACAAGAAATCGCGGTGCGCCCCGACTTTGCGCGTGCCGCTGATTTGGGCGTGACCAGCGCCGCCATTGGCGACACCTTGCGCATCGCCACCGTGGGCGACTACGACGCCGCCTTGCCCAAGCTCAACTTGGCGCAACGCCAAGTGCCCATCATGGTCAAGCTTGCAGACAGTGCGCGGCAAGACCTCGACTTGTTGGGACGCCTCACCGTGCCTGGCAGCAAAGGTCCGGTGTTGTTGGCCGAGGTGGCCACTTTGGAGCCCAGCGGCGGGCCAGCCATCATCGACCGCTACAACCGCGAGCGCAATATTCAATTTCAAATTGAACTCTCGGGCAAGGGCTTGGGCGATGTGAAGCAGTTGGTGCAAAACCTGCCCACGGTGCAGCAGCTGCCCCCTGGCATCAAACTGGTGGAAGTGGGCGACGCGGAAATCATGGAAGAGCTGTTCACCAGTTTTGCATTGGCCATGCTGACCGGCATTTTGTGCATTTACTTGGTGTTGGTACTGCTGTTCAAGAGCGTGCTGCACCCGGTCACCATCTTGGCAGCGCTCCCCCTGTCTTTGGGTGGTGCTTTCGTGGCCTTGTTGATTGCGGGCAAGAGTTTCTCCATGCCCTCGCTCATTGGTCTGATCATGCTCATGGGTGTCGCCACCAAGAACTCGATTTTGTTGGTCGAGTACGCCATCGTGGCGCGTCGCGATCAAGGTCTGAGCCGTGTGGATGCCTTGATGGACGCCTGCCAAAAACGGGCTCGCCCCATCATCATGACCACCATTGCCATGGGCGCGGGCATGTTGCCGATTGCGGCTGGTTGGGGCTCATCGGATGGCAGTTTCCGCTCGCCCATGGCGGTGTCGGTCATTGGCGGGCTGATCACCTCCACCTTCCTCAGCTTGCTGGTCATTCCAGCGGTGTACCTTTATGTGGACGATTTGGGTTTGCTGATGAGCCGCTTGTGGGGGCGGATCAAGCGCTAGTCATTGCGAGCCGCTGTCATCGCGAGCGAAGCGAAGCAATTTACACAAACTCACCAGGCACGCCAGGTCGAATGCCGCTCACCGCAGCGAAGCTGCGACGTTCGCTACGCATCCGACCCGCCCTGTCTGTCGAGTCGAGTAGCGGTTGTTTGTTCGAGCGAGTGGCCATGGTGTGCATGTCGTCATCGCCGTGATCGTCATTGCGAGCGAAGCGAAGCAATCTGCATAAACTCACCAGACACGCCAGCTCGAATGCCGCTCACCGCAGCGAAGCTGCTACGTTCGCTACGCATCCGACCCGCCGTGTCTGTCGAGTCGAGTAGCGGTTGTTTGTTCGAGCGAGTGACCATGGTGTGCGTGTCGTCATT
>CANGHG010000084.1 GCA_947453645.1 Comamonadaceae bacterium | reverse complement strand
TCCTGCCGGGCGCGCCAAACAGAGGGGGTTTTTGACCTGCATCATGCATAGAAAAGCAAAAACCACTATCATTTGGGTCTAACTTATTGATTCTTATCGTGTCTACACATCTAAATTCAGCCCTTTCAGAGCCATCTCTGACCAATCCATTGCCTCCTGAGGCACCACTACCGCACCGCAAAATCATTCGGGGCTGGTTAATTCCTATGGCACAAGGAGAAGTAGGCCGCGCAATCATGCTGCTCTTCATCGATGCCGCCTTGTGGCTTGGCTGTATTGCTGGCACAGTCTTTGTAGAAAATATTGTCCTCAAAGTGGTTTTCGGTCTTGTCGCTGGATTTGTCACAGGCCGTATCTTTATTTTGGGCCACGATGCATGCCATCAAAGCTTCACACCTAATCGCGAACTCAATAAAGTATTGGGTCGTATTGCGTTCTTGCCATCACTCACTCCATATAGCTTATGGGATGTTGGTCACAACGTTGTTCACCACGGCCAAACCAATCTCAAAGGTTTTGATTTTGTTTGGGCGCCATTATCCAAAGCAGAATTTGATGCCCTACCCACATGGCGAAAGGCCCTAGAGCGCCTATACCGTAGCGGCTGGGGCCCTGTTTTTTATTACCTTATTGAGATTTGGTGGAGGCGTGAGTACTTCCCGAATGCCAAAAATAAACCGGGTGATCGCCCCATTTTCTTAAAAGATAATTTATTGGTTACCGGTTTCGCGATTGCTTGGATTGCGTGTCTTGTTGCCGGCGCAGTCGCTACTGGTCAATCTATTTGGCTTGGTCTTATTACTGGTTTTGCAATTCCATTCTTGTTTTGGAATGGCATGATTGGTTTTGTTGTCTACGTTCACCATACCCATCCGTCAGTCTCTTGGTATGACAAAAAATCAGAATGGTTGCGGGCCCAGCCTTTTGTATCAACCACAGTTCACCTCACTTTTAACTGGATTTGGGGCTCTTTAATGCACCACATCATGGAGCATACCGCCCATCACGTGGATATGAGCGTACCCCTATATCGCCTTCAGGAAGCCCAAACAACCCTGGAAACCATCCTTCCCGAGCGTATTTTTGTACAAAAGTTCTCTTGGGACTGGTATTTCGATACTGCCCGCAAGTGCAAGCTATATGACTTTGAAAACAAGGCGTGGCTCGATTTTGATGGCAATAAGACGGCAGATTCAGTCCGGGTAGTCCTGAGCCCAGCCCCAGTAGTACAAAACGGGTAAAATAGATCTTCTGTATAAAGCTTTGCCTTACCCGGATTACCCATGACTACCTCAACTCCTGCCGCTACCCAAGATACCTCACAGAGTCTTAAGTTTTGCTCTTCTTGCAGTCGCGAAAAACGGCTTGAGGGCGGAACATGGATTCCGACGAGTAATCGCAAGCAACGCTGGATTTGCGCCAGCTGCTTGTACAACCGTACGCACCGCACAGGTTCAGCAAAAACTTAATAAACAGTAATGGCGTTCGCTATTACTGACGCTGGGATTTAATTTGCATCCCAAATAAAGTGTTAATCATGAATACCCAAGATACATTTAAATTTGCACAAACTCATGAGTGGGCCGATCTTGAGAGTGATGGCTTGGTGTGGGTTGGTATAAGCAATCACGCGCAAGAAGCCCTAGGCGATGTCATGTTCTTTCAAGCACCAAAGCCTGGTCAACAAGTTAAGCAGGGCGAAGCCATTGCAGTGATTGAGTCAGTGAAAGCGGCGAGCGATATTCATGCGCCGGTAAGCGGGGAGATCGTTGCTCTCAATGAAGCTATAGATTCATCCCCTGAAATCGTCAACGAGAATCCGTACGGTATTTGGCTATTCAAAATCAAACCAAGCTCAGAAAGTAGTGTGGCTTCGGAGCTTGACCAATTGATGAGTTTAGAAAAATACAGCGCTACCGCTGGCGCTTAAGAAGAAAATTAGATCGCGATTGGATCGCGCTCAATTAGCCAGCGTACGCGGCTGGTTTTACTAACGCGGCCTTGAGAGTTCTCACGTAATTCTCGATCTATCGCTTCCAAAACTTCCTGCAGCTGTTTGCGACTATCTGATTCAATGAGAAGCTGAGCACGCTCTGTACCTGCCACCCGCATAACTGCTTTTGGAACGGCATCGTACACCCTGAGGTTAGGCGATATATGTCCCTGCGCCTTTAAATATCCCTTTAGCGCCCCTAGAAATTGAATGGCTTTATCTAAACTTTTGGCCTCAGCATGTACTAAAGCCTGATACGAAAATGGCGGCAGTCTAGCTTCTTGCCTCTCGTTTGCAGTGTGAGATAAAAAACCATCCACATCATGTCTTAGCAAATATTGAAATACCGCCGACTCTGGATATTGGGTTTCAATATAAATATCGCCGCTAGCTTGCCCCTCTTTGTCTGCACGCCCAGCACGCCCAGCTACCTGCACTAATTGGGCAAAAAGCCTTTCGGCAGCCCTAAAGTCTTGAGAAAACAATCTGCCATCGGCATCCAATACGCCAACGAGACCAATATTTTGATAGTCGTGCCCCTTAGCAATCATTTGCGTACCAACCACGATATCTACATTGCCCTGATGGATTTCCTGAAATAACTCTTCTGCGCCCTTGCTGCTTCTACTGGAGTCTGTATCGACCCGAAGGACTCTAGCCCCATCCCACATATCTCCAATAGAATCCTCTATCTTTTGGGTGCCTTGTCCCAAGGTTTTTAAATCTGCATTTCCGCAGTCTGGACAATGACTCGGAATTGACTTCACTAGACCGCAATGGTGGCAGCTCAATACTGATTTTTTTGCCAGCGCACCCGCTTTATGCAAAACCATATAGGAGCTGCACTGCTGGCATTTAGAAAGCCACGTGCAGGCCCCGCAACTTAATACCGGCGCATAACCCCTACGATTAATGAGTATCAGACTTTGTTTTTTTGCTTCTAAATTTTTACTGATTGCATTAGCAAGCGTCTTGGTGACTACGCTTTTGCCTTGCGGCTTCCCGATATCACCTGGGCTATATTGATTCCGGGGATCGCGTGTGTTGATGAGGTGGACCCTGGGTAGTTGGGCACCATGAGCCCTTTGATCTAAGCGGATATGCTCATAGCGCCCAGCTTTTGCCGCCATCCAAGTTTCTAAAGAGGGGGTGGCTGATGAAAGCAGAATTGGAATATTCACATCATGTGCGCGCCAAATTGCAAGATCCCGTGCAGAGTACCTTATGCCGTCTTGTTGTTTATAGGACGGATCATGCTCCTCATCAACAACGATTGCGCATAAATTTGGGAGCGGGGTTAATACTGCCAATCTCGTTCCAAGGATGATCTGTGCTTTTCCAGTCATTGCTTCATGCCAAGCAATGCCTCTTTCTTTTTCTGTTACGCCGCTGTGAAGCACAACCATTTTCTTTTCCGGAAAATATGCGCGCACTCTACGCTCAAGCTGCGGAGTCAAATTAATCTCCGGCACCAATATTAGGGCTTGGGCGCTTTTGTCATACAAGGCCTTGGTTAACCAGTTTAGAAAGACTGCTGTTTTTCCACTACCAGTTTGGCCCTGTAGCAGGGTGACCCTGAATTCTTTTTTCTTCTCACTGTTGCATAACTTTTCTAATGCCTGCTTTTGCTCTTCATTTAATGCGGACTCATGTATGAGGCCTTCAGTTTTCTCTTGCTGGGGGGTTTTCTTTTTCTTTTGCTCTGCCGCAATGAGTTTTTTGGGTATCTTTTCCCAATTCTCTGGCTTTTTCCACATTTTTGGAATCGTTGGAATGATGGTCTCACCGAGTGCGTGGATGTAATACTGGCTTGCAAAATTGACGAGTCTCAGTGCCGCTGGATCTACAGCAGGAAGGGGGGCTAGCTGGCTTACCAGTTTTAGCTTATCGATTTCAAAGTCAGAGTGAGTGCTTACTTTTATAATCACTCCTACGAGACTTGAGCGCCCAAAAGGCACCTGCACAAGATGCCCAACTTCTGGAGGGCACCCCAGTCTTTCACTGTCCCACAAGTAATCAAAACCCTGGGCCAAGGGCTTATCAACAACTACTTGAACCACGATTGGTAGGGCCATTATTTACTTCAGTCCTTCGTTTTGCCTGTGGATAAGTCTGTGGATATCATCCAATGATTTTGATTTATAGGCTAATTTACCCGCACATTAATATGTGCACTGTTTTTGAGCTTTTTTACAAAAATTCATATAAATCAATACTTTATAATCAACTTCGAAAGTTAATGTTTATATTTATTCGGAATCTTCCTGAATTTTGAATTTTGCACCTATCTGTGCATAACTTTCTTCAAAATTTAAAACCTAAGTTAGCAGCCACTTAGGATTATTGCTTGGATCTAAGAGCCTTGGAGCGTGTAATTACGGTTTCTGCCAATACGGTTACGCTTTCAGGCGGGGTAAATTGTGAAATACCATGGCCCAAATTGAAAACGTGCCCATCAAGCGGATGTAGGCCTGGCTTAAGGGCTGGAGCGCTCGCCAAATCCTCTAGGAGGAGATTTGCCTGTTCAGCAATTTGTTTTGGCTCCGAGAACAGAATGAGCGGGTCTAGGTTGCCTTGCAATGCCAAAGGCTTATTTAGTGCAAGCAATTGTTTACGAGCACGGCTAAGTGACATCGTCCAATCCATCGCAATGACATCAGCACCAACCTGGGCCATATCATTTAACCAAATAGCACCGCCTTTAGTAAACATAATGACTGGAATTTTTCTGCCTTCATGTTCGCGCGGCAATAAGGAGATCACTTTTTGCATCGATGCCAATGACATCTTTTGATACCAGCCATCAGGCAACATACCGCCCCAAGTATCAAAAATCATTAAGGCCTGTGCGCCGGCTTTTGCTTGTTCGGTTAAATATGCAGCAACTGATTGAGCATTGATATCCAAGATATGTTGCAACAAATCAGGGCGACTAAACATCATCGTTTTAGCATGACGAAAATCGTCAGAGCCTGAACCATCAATCATGTAGCAAGCCAGCGTCCACGGGCTTCCAGAGAAGCCAATTAAAGGGACGCGTTGTTTGCCATCTTGTATCAGCGCCTTACGAATTTCTGATACAGCATCAAATACATATTTCAGCTCGCCCATATCGGCGACCCGCAATTTTTTAACTGCTTCTTCATTGCGAAGAGGGTGATCAAAACTTGGGCCCTCACCACCTGTAAACTTGAGTCCCAATCCCATTGCATCTGGGATGGTCAAAATATCAGAAAACAAAATGGCGGCATCCAGTGGATAGCGATCCAAAGGCTGAAGCGTTACTTCAGTGGCGTATGCAGGGTTTTTGGCAAGCCCCAGAAAACTTCCAGCCTTGGCGCGAGTGGCATTGTATTCGGGGAGATATCGGCCGGCTTGGCGCATGAGCCAAAGCGGTGTTTGATCGACCGCCTCACCCAAGCAGGCCCTTAAAAACCGATCATTTAATAACAAGAGCTTAGCCCGAATTATTTCTTGCGACGAAAACGAGCAATGGCAGCAAGCTGTGCAGCTGCCATGGCAAACTCAGACTGGGCCAAAGCCAAATCAAAATCAGTGCCACGGTTTTGCATTGCTTCTTCTGCGCGCTTCTTTGCTTCTAGTGCTTTAGCTTCATCAAGATCGTGACCACGAATAGCTGTGTCTGCCAATACGGTAACGCGATCAGGCTGAACCTCTAAGTAGCCACCAGCAACAAATACAAACTCTTCATCGCCATCCGCTTTTTCAATCCGAACTGAGCCAGGACGAATGCGCGTAATTAATGGAGTATGGCCATGCAAAATACCGAGTTCGCCACTTTCACCCGGAAGGGCTACAAACTTAGCCTCTCCGCTAAAAATAGACTTCTCAGCACTAACTACGTCGACATGTATGTTTGACATAATTTCCCTAGATGAGCTCGATTAAAGCTTCTTAGCCTTCTCAATGGCTTCATCAATTGAACCCACCATGTAGAACGCTTGCTCAGGCAGGTGGTCCAACTCACCGCTACAAATCATCTTGAAGCCGCGGATCGTTTCTTTCAATGGAACGTATTTACCTGGAGAGCCTGTAAACACCTCAGCAACGTGGAAAGGCTGGGATAAGAAACGCTGAATCTTACGGGCGCGCGATACTGCCAATTTGTCTTCTGGTGACAGCTCATCCATACCCAAAATTGCGATAATGTCGCGCAATTCTTTATAACGCTGCAATGTCATCTGTACGTCACGAGCGACTTCGTAGTGCTCTTGACCAACTACTTGTGGGTCAAGCTGACGGCTGGTTGAATCGAGTGGATCAACCGCTGGATAAATACCCAAAGCGGCAATATCACGTGACAACACAACCGTGGAGTCTAAGTGTAAGAAGGTTGTTGCTGGTGATGGATCGGTCAAGTCATCCGCAGGAACGTAAACCGCCTGAATAGAAGTGACAGAACCAGTCTTGGTTGAAGTAATACGCTCTTGCAATTTACCCATCTCTTCAGCCAATGTAGGCTGATAACCCACAGCAGAAGGCATACGGCCGAGCAAAGCAGAAACTTCAGTACCAGCCAATGTGTAACGGTAAATATTGTCAACGAAGAACAAAATGTCGCGACCTTCGTCACGGAATGCTTCGGCCATAGTCAAACCAGTCAACGCAACGCGTAAACGGTTACCAGGAGGCTCGTTCATCTGACCAAACACCATCGCCACTTTGTCGATA
>CANGHG010000083.1 GCA_947453645.1 Comamonadaceae bacterium | reverse complement strand
GTGGGCCGCATGATGCACAGCTGCAACTACTATCACATCCCCTTGCAGCAGCAACTGGCTGACAAACTGGTCGAGCTGTCGGGCATGAGCAATGTGTTCTTTTGCAATTCAGGCTTAGAGGCCAATGAAGCCGCGCTGAAGATGGCGCGCAAATTTGGCCACAACAAGGGCATTGAGCGTCCCGAAATTGTGGTCTACGAGCGGGCTTTTCATGGCCGCAGCATCGCCACGCTGAGCGCCACGGGCAACACCAAAATTCAGCTAGGCTTTGGCCCCTTGGTGGAGGGTTTCATTCGGGTGCCGCTCAACCACATCGAGGCCTTGAAAAAAGCCACCCACGGCAACCCCAATGTGGTGGCGGTGTTTTTCGAGACTATCCAAGGCGAAGGCGGCATCAACCCCATGCGGGCCGACTACCTGCGAGATGTGCGCGCCCTGTGCGACGACCAAGACTGGCTGCTGATGATTGACGAGGTGCAGTGCGGCATTGGCCGCACGGGCAAATGGTTTGCACACCAATGGGCGGGCATTCAGCCTGATGTGATGCCCCTGGCCAAAGGCTTGGGCTCGGGCGTGCCCATAGGCGCGGTGGTGGCAGGGCCCAAAGCCGCTGGCATTTTTCAGCCGGGCAACCATGGCACAACCTTTGGCGGCAACCCCCTGGCCATGCGTGCTGGGGTGGAAACCCTGCGCATCATGGAAGAAGACGGCTTGCTGGAGAACGCTCACCGCGTGGGTTTGCATTTCAAGTCTGCGTTCGAGCGTGAATTCAAGGGGGAAGCGGGTGTGAAAGACATTCGTGGCCAGGGCTTGATGATTGGCATCGAACTCGACCGCCCCTGCGGCCCGCTCATGGGCATTGCGCTCGAGGCTGGTTTGCTCATCAGCGTGACCGCAGACAGCGTCATCCGTTTGCTGCCAGCCCTCACCATGACCGAAGATGAAGCCGACCAAGTGGTGGCGCTCTTGGTGCCGCTGGTGAAACATTTCTTGAACTCTCCTAAGGTCTGACATGCGCCAGCCCCTGCAGCACTATTTGCAATTCACCGATTTGTCGGTGGAAGACTACGCCTACTTGTTCAACCGCGCCGCGCTCATCAAGGCCAAGTTCAAGGCCTATGACAAGCACCAACCGCTGACCGACCGCACCCTGGCCATGATTTTCGAAAAGGCCTCCACCCGCACCCGCATCAGCTTTGAAGCGGGCATGTACCAAATGGGCGGTGCGGTGGTGCACCTGACCACGGGCGACTCGCAGTTGGGCCGTGCAGAGCCCATCGAAGACAGCGCCAAGGTGATCAGCCGCATGGTGGACCTGGTGATGATCCGCACCTACGAGCAAACCAAAATTGAGCGCTTCGCCGCCAATTCACGGGTGCCCGTCATCAACGGCCTGACCAACGAATTCCACCCCTGCCAAATCTTGGCCGACATCTTCACCTTCATCGAACACCGTGGTGATGTTCACCAACCACTGGACTGCCTCAAGGGCAAGGTGGTGGCTTGGGTGGGCGACGGCAACAACATGGCCAACACCTGGCTGCAAGCGGCAGACCTGCTGGGTTTCACGGTCCATGTGAGCACCCCCAGCGGCTACGAGGTGAACCAGGCCGTGGCAGGTGTCCGAAACGCCAACTGTTTCAAAGTGTTCAAAGACCCCTTGCAAGCTTGCCAAGGCGCAGACTTGGTGACCACCGATGTGTGGACCAGCATGGGCTTTGAAGCGGAAAACGAAACCCGTCGCCAAGCCTTTGCTGCATGGTGTGTCGACGAGTCCATGATGGCCGCTGCGCACAAAGACGCTTTGTTCATGCATTGCCTGCCCGCCCACCGAGGCGAGGAAGTGCAAGCCGAGGTGATCGACGGGCCGCAATCCGTGGTCTGGGACGAGGCCGAAAACCGTTTGCATGTGCAAAAGGCCTTGATGGAGTTGCTGTTGCTGGGTCGCCAGTAAGTCAGTAAGCGTACAACCAAGGCTGGTCCATCGCCCATGCCCCGCCCAGGCGCATGCCCCAGTCTCTGGCCCATGCCAAGCCGCCTGCCGCGTGGAAGATTTGCGCATTACGCCGCGCTCGTTGCTGCACCCTGCCCACTCTGCGCCAACGTTCGTCTGCATAAGCCCTCAAGCGTTGCTGCGGATTGAGCTGAGCCTGGTGCCAATGCTTTGCAAACGCTTGCGCGTCTTCAATCGCCATGCCTGCGCCTTGCGCCAAATACGGCAGCATGGGATGCGCCGCATCCCCGAGCAAGGCCACCCTGCCCTGCGACATGCCTTGGGCGCTGCTCAAGGGCGCTGTGTCAAACAAAGCCCAGGCGCGCCAATGCTCGGCCATGCGCACCAAGTCTTGCAAACGACTGGTCGTCCCTTGCAAAGCGTGAT
The DNA here is from genome assembly GCA_947453645.1 of Comamonadaceae bacterium. Lineage (GTDB taxonomy): Bacteria > Pseudomonadota > Gammaproteobacteria > Burkholderiales > Burkholderiaceae_C > Limnohabitans. Next base: position 4,314 of record CANGHG010000083.1, on the reverse strand, counting down.
GCAAATCGGCCTGGGTTTGTTCGGGTAAGCGTTGCTGATCCCAGCCGGGGCCGCTGGGTTGGTCAGCGGATTCAAGCAAGACCACGAGGTTGAACCATTCACCTCCACTCACGGGGTAATGCACCACGTGCAAGCGCTCACCCAGCCACAAGCCCATGGCATCGCTGCGCCAAACCGCAGGCAGCAGGTGTCGCGGCATCAAGGTGCGGTAAGCCCAATGACCGCTGGCTTGCAAGCCGGCTGGGCCCCACAACTGCCGTCGCACCGCGCTGTTCACGCCATCCGAGGCCAACAACGCGCTAGCTTGAAGGCTGCTGTGGCTTTGATCGGCGTTTTGCAAGGTGAGTTGCACGCCATCAGCGCTATTGGCAATGGCGATCAAGCATTTGGAGAGTTGCAAATCACTCATGCCCTGGGCCTGCACCGCATCCAACAACACCTTGTGCAAATCGGCGCGGTGGATGGTCATGTAAGGTGCGCCATAGCGACGCTGGAAGTCATCCGCCATGGGCAGCACGCCCAGCACCTGCCCATCATGGGCGCTGCGCACTTCCAGCTCGGAGGGAATGAAGCCGCGGCTTCGCAAGGGTTTGTCCAAACCCCAGTCTTGCAATCGCCTGAGGGCGTTGGGGCCGAGGCCAATGCCTGCGCCCACCTCCACAAACAAATCGGCTTGTTCCAGCAACTGTGTGGTGCTGCCTAGATGTCCCAGTGACAACGCTGCGGCCAATCCGCCTATGCCACCACCCACGATTGAAAGTTGATCCATCGGGGCATGCTAGCAAACGCTTGCCGTCATTGCGAGGGGCCTCAGTCCCGAAGCAATCTCCTCGCACTTGGACAGACACGGCAGCTCGAATGCCGCTCACCGCAGCAAAGCTGCGACGTTCGCTACGCATCCGACCCGCCATGTCTATCCAAGAGTGCATGGTGTTTGTTGGAGTGGTTGCTGAAACAGCATTGATCGACGCGCGGGCTGAGGCGCGAGGAGAGATTGCTTCGCTTAACTCGCAATGACTAGCAGCCAAACTGCTTGAAGCACTCGTCCAACTGACCACGCCACACCTGCTTTTGCGCCTCAGACACGAAGCTGGCCTCGAAACTGTTGCAAGCCAGTTGATAAGCATGGACGGCGTTCAAGGGCAAGGCGGCAAAAGTTTGCAAGAAGTTCTCGTTCAAGTAACCACCAAAGTAGGCAGGGTCGTCTGAGTTGAGCATGACGCACAGGCCTTGGTCCAACATGTGTCCCAGGTTGTGGTCGGCCAAATCGGGGAACACACACAGCTTTTGATTCGACAAAGGACAGACCGTCAAAGGCACACGCTCTTGCGCCAAACGGCTCATGAGAGCGGCATCGTGAACAGCTTGCACGCCGTGGTCGATGCGCTGGGCATGCAACACGTCCAAGGCACTCCAGATGTAGGCAGGTGGCCCCTCTTCGCCCGCATGCGCCACCAGCTTGAAGCCCAGTTGCGCCGCTCGCTTGAAGACACGCTCAAATTTTTCGGGGGGATGTCCGCGTTCACTGGAATCCAAACCCACACCGATGAATTTGTCTCTGAAAGGAAAAGCCTCCTCGAAGGTTTCAAAGGCTTCGTCCTCCGACAAATGCCGCAAGAAACACAAAATCAACGAAGAGCTGATGCCCAACTGGCTTTGTGCATCCACACAGGCGCGGTGCAAACCCGTGATGACCGTGCGCATGGACACCTTGCGGGCGGTGTGGGTTTGCGGGTCGAAAAAGATTTCCGCATGCACCACGTTGTCCGCCTTGGCACGTTGAAAGTAGGCCCATGCCATGTCGTAGAAATCTTGCGGCTGCTGCAGCACACTCGCACCTGCGTAGTAAATGTCCAAGAAGCTTTGCAAATCGGTGAAGGCATAAGCGGCACGCAAGGCCTCCACGCTCTCATAGCGCAAACGTACCTTGTTGCGCTTGGCCAGGGCAAAAATCAGCTCTGGCTCCAGCGAGCCTTCGATGTGCATGTGCAACTCGGCCTTGGGCATGGCGCACAGCAACTCTGGCAAACGTGCGGCGGTGATGGCGTCGAAATTCATTCAGCAAACTCCAAAAGTGATGCCCTGCGACAGCAGGTAACGGCGATAGGCCACCGAGCCTTTGTCCACGGCCACATGCGCCTCGGACTCGGCATGCAAAGGCAACTGCCTTGGGCGCTGCGACTCCAGCACCGGTTTGTCTTGCAAGAAGATGGTGTTCTGAAAATCCTGAACCTGGTGTGCGTCAATTTCAAAATCGGCCAGGGCCATGCGAAACCAGACTCGGCTTTGCTCGGGGGTGACCGCTTGGATGAACAAGGCGATGGACTCCTCGTAGCCGGGTTTCACGCCACTGCTGGCGTGCGGCACCTTGGTCAGCACCGCGGCATAAGGGTGGTTCACCTCGTAGGTGTAGGCCACCATGGCACCTTGGGACGCCAACACACTGGACTGCGGTTGCCAGGCTTGGGCATTGACCAACTTGATGCCGCGCTCGGATGTCTCCACCTGATAGTCGGGAATCGCGGCGTGTTCGGCGTCGCCCAGCCAACCCGCGTGCACAAAGCCAAAGTGCGCCATGTCCAAGAAGTTTTCTACGATGCGCGGTGCGCTGGTCGCCACATCGTAGGGGCCCACATTGATTTTGCGCAATCCGCTTTGCGCCTCGGCCGCAAACGGCGGCAAGGTGTGCGCGGTGGTGGTCAAGGCAGAACCCGCTTCGGTTTGCAAACACACCCACACCAGACCATAAGCCTCTTGCACAGCCACTGCCCGCGCTTGTTGGTTTGGCGATGGTTTGAATTGCGGCATGGCAGGCACTTGGACGCATTGACCAGCGCCATCGAAGGTCCAGCCGTGATAGGGGCACTGCAACTGCCCTTTGCAAACACGTCCCAACGACAGCTGAGCCCCACGGTGCGGGCACTGATCGTGCAAGGCATGGGCTTTGCCTTGGGTGTCGCGCCACAGCACCAAGGGTTTGCTCAACAACTGCACGCCCAGCGGCGCTTGTTGCAGGCTACTGGCATCACACACGGGATGCCAAAAACTGTGTTCACTCTGGTGCACGACGTCCTCGGGGCAGTAAATATTGGTTTGCAGGCACCCAAGCTTGGTAGGCCTCAATCCAATTGTGAGCGATACGCCGTTGCGCCTCGGCCAGGGGCAACTCACCTTTGCACACCAGTTTGTAAGCCACGAACTCCAGGTCGTTTTTCTGGTCCGCACCCCATTCGCCAGACCGTGGTTGAGGCCAGAGGTTTTTCGGATCGGTCGGGCTGCCGCCGATGTTCAAGGGAATCAGATGGTCTTCCTCGTAATGCTGAGGGTTGGCGTCGGCGTATCGGTACTGGCGCATTTGCGCCCGCTTCAAACGGTTGGTCATCTCTTTTTCAGGACGAACCCGAGCGGTATAGCCCTTGACGCAGACGGTGTCGTGCAAGTTTTGCGGGGTGACCGAAGGGTCGATGGCACCAGGGGTGAGATTGGCATCGGGCAAGGCCGGATTGTGCTGAGCACTCACCAGCGCCGCACAGCTGCACAGCAAGAGGCCAAGGGCAGGTTTGAAGCAAAAAAAGGCTGCCCGAGGGCAGCCTTTCATGAGCTTGAAATCAAGCATTATTTTTTGTCAGCGCCGGGCACTTTGCCTTCCACGCCTTTGACGTAGAAGTTCACGCCGCTCAGGAATTTGTCGTCAGCGACTTCATCCTTCTTGAGCAATGTTTTACCGGTGTTGTCAACCAAAGGACCTTTCCAAACGGCGAAGGTACCGGCTTTCAAGCCAGCTTTGATCTCGTCGATTTTGGCTTTGGTGTCAGCAGGCACGTCTTCGGCGATGGACACCAGGTCGATCGCGCCTTCTTTCACGCCCCACCACACGCCAGTACCACCAACCCATTTGCCTTCCAAGGCTTCACGGGTGGCGTGGATGTAATAAGGAGCCCAGTTGATGACGCTGGAAGCCAAGTGGGCTTTGGGGCCGTAAGCGGTCATGTCAGAGTCCCAACCGAATGCGCGCTTGCCTTTTTCTTCGGCGGTTTTCAACACAGCAGGCGAGTCGGTGTTTTGGAACAGGATGTCAGCGCCGCTGTTGATCAGCGATGTGGCGGCTTCTGTTTCTTTGGGTGGGTTGAACCACTCGTTGACCCACACCACTTTGGTTTTGACTTTGGGGTTGACAGACTGAGCGCCCAAGGTGAAGGAGTTGATGTTGCGAACCACTTCAGGAATTGGGATGGAAGCGACCACGCCCAATGTGTTGGACTTGGTCATCTTGCCAGCGATCACACCAGCCATGTAAGCGCCTTCATAGGTGCG
>CANGHG010000082.1 GCA_947453645.1 Comamonadaceae bacterium | reverse complement strand
CAGCGTCGATTTCATACTCGCAGCAACGATTTAAGAACAAGGACCACGACATGCAGATCGCAGCCACAGACCGCACTCCCGCCATCTCCCTGACACAGGATCCCTTGAAATTAAGCATCAGCGGCGAGTCTTTTCCAGAGGATGTGTCAGCCTTTTATGGCGAGGTCATTTCCGCCATCAACCAAATGCCCACCACAAGCAAAGGCAAGCTCGAGGTAGAGATGGCCATGGTCTACATCAACAGCTCCAGCATCAAAGCCATGTACCGCATCTTCGAAGGCTTGGACACCTATCGCCAAGCGGGCAACGAAGTTCAAGTGACTTGGAAAGCAGAAGCCGATGACGACATCATGCAAGAGCTGGGCGAAGACTTCAAAGACCGGTTTCAAGCCTTGAATTTCACCGTTGAGCAGCATGGCTGAAGAGGTTTTTGATCTCTACGACCGAGAAAAATTATTGCTGGCCGAGGGTCAAGCTATTCTTGAGAGTGCGGACCATGCGCAAATCCAAGCGTTTGCAGAGCGTTTGTTTGACCGTTTTTCCAAACTGGTGCGTGAAAACGAAGACTTAACCCGCCACTCCGATCGCCAAGAGCAAAGACTGGTCAAACTCAACCGTAACCTGAAAAGCCAAACCTTGGAACTGGAGCAGCAGCGTAGCCGCTTGGAAGGCCTATCGCTTCAATTGGCCAAGTACTTGCCCCCGCAAATTCACGACGCTTTGTTTGCCGGCAAGTACGACACGCAAATTACCACGCAGCGCAAAAAGCTCACGGTGTTTTTCAGCGACATCAAGGACTTCACCCGTACCGCGGAGTCTTTGCAGCCAGAGTCACTCACCGAATACTTGAACGAGTATTTTTCCGAGATGACGCAAATTGCGTTGTCCTATGGCGCCACCATCGACAAATACATTGGCGACGCGGTGATGCTGTTTTTCGGCGACCCAGAATCCAAGGGCGTGAAAGAAGATGCACGGGCTTGCGTGGAGATGGCGCTAGAGATGCAAGAGCGCATGGTGGTACTGCAAAACCGTTGGCGTGAGCGTGGGTTTGAAAACCCGTTTGTGATTCGCATTGGCATCAACACCGGCTATTGCAATGTCGGCAACTTCGGCTCAGACCAACGTCTGAGTTACACCATCATTGGCGGCGAGGTGAATGTGACCCAGCGCTTGGAAGCCAGCTGTGACCCTGGCGGTATTCTCATCAGCCACGAAACCTATGTACAGGTGGATGACATGGTGGACGTAGAGGAACGTCAAGCGGTGAACCTGAAGGGCATAGACCGCACCATCCGCACCTATGCGATTCGTGCCAGAAAAGCCGAGTCTGACAAACCCTTGCGCTTGAAGCACCCACAAGGTGTCCATATTGATTTGTCACCGCAGTATTTGAACCACGACGACAGACAACTGATTGCCAAGCAACTCAAAACGCTGGCAGCGCAATTGGAACACCTTGATGAACGAGACGCCCCAGCATGAACGAGCTATCCGCCAGTTTTGAAATTGATGTGCAACACCTGAAGGCCTTGGGTGTGGTGGACCCCAATTCACCCAAAAGCATGGATATTTTTGCTTCGGGGCAACTCAGCAGCAACGAGCGTTTGTATTTCAGCTTATGGGGCAACAAACTCTTGAGCACCGCCAGTTTTGAAGCACAAAAGAAAATTTTTCAAGAAGGCGACGATGTGGCTGTAGCGTATTTCATCGTGTCGGGCAGTTTGCTCGCAGTGAAAGACAAGCAGATTGAACGCTTAGGGCCGGGCAGTGTGCTGTGCTTGGCCGAGGGCTTGGCCGGTTTGTCTGCGCCTAAAACGGTTATCACGGTCACGCCGGTGCAAGCCCGCATCATTCCCTTGCACAAGGTGGACCACATGGTGCCCAACTTGCCCAACGCCATTCGCCAAATCATTCGCACCACGGTGAAACGCACCTTGGCTTTGAAAGAATTGCCTAAGGGGGTGTTGTGAGCGATTTCCCCACCGTCACCTTTGAAGCAGGTCAGCGCATTTTCAATGCAGGCGACCCTGCGGACAAGCTCTATTTCATTCAAGAAGGCATCGTCCAGTTGCTGGACGCCCAAGGAAAGGTGTTTGCGCAAATTACCAAGGGCGAGTCCTTTGGTGAGCAAGCGTTTTTAAATGGCGGCATCCGTGGTGCGTCTGCCAAGGCCTTGGGGGAGGTGATATGCATACAAATTGTCAGCGCCGACGCCAACCGTTTCTTGTCTGAGGCCTCGCCGCTGTGGGTGCCTGTATTTGAAGCGCTGTTGCTGCAGCAAAACATGCACAACACTTTGCGCTCTCCCATGGATTGATACGAACGATGCTGCAGTTTTACATCGCCACCTTGCACAACTTGCGCAGCAAGTGGCCCGATGCTTGGCCTGGCTTACCCGTTGTTCTGAACGCCTGTATCCATCACTTGTGGCCCCAAGCTTTGCCTGTGTCGCACAGTCAAGCGGGGCAATTGCTTCAAGCCGCGAGAAACATGGCTTCTCACATGGAAGACCTGGCCAAGGCTTCAAGCTATGAACCGCATTACCACAACCGTTTGCATACCGCCGATGCTTTAACCGCTGTGTGTTTGTTGATGCAGACCATCAAAGAACAAGCTTTTGCGTTGTCCGATGAATGGGCTGCAGCCCTGTTGCTGGCCGTCACCTCACATGATGTGTTGCACCCTGGTGGGGCCAATGCGTTTGTTCAAGAGTTTGAACAGCGCTCAGCCAATGAAATGCGAAACATCACCCAAGGTTTGAAGATCGATGCGCTATGGACAGAGCGTGTGAGTGAATTGATCTTGCGCACCGACCCCACGCTGGTGGCAGCGAACTACGACAAAGTCAACAACGCACCTTTTGAAATGAATGTGGACTGGGCTTGTGTGTTGATGAACGAGGCCGATATTTTGGCCAGCGCTACCTCACGCTACGGGCCTGAGTTGGGTCAAGCACTGGCGCAAGAATGGACGTTGAAAAACCACCCCTTGCACCATGTTGTGGGCACGCCTGAAGGGCGTTTGCAATTTTTGTCTTCGCTGCGGTTTTCCACGCCAGCCAGCAAGGCCTGGGGTATGCCAAACCATGTGGCGGGGCAGCTGATCACTTCGCTTCGCTCGTGATGACGGAGTAATACTTCCTATGCAGTCACTTGTCACTGCATCTAGATGCGTCACTACGAGCGGATTCGTCACTGCGAGGAGCGTAGCGACGAAGCAGCCCAAAGATCACTTCGCTTCGCTCGTGATGACGGCGTAACCTAGAGATCGCTTCGCTCGTGATGACAGCCACTTAAATATCGTCCCTTAACGCATAGGGCAGGGGATGCAAGGTCAAGCCAGCACCTTGGGCGGTCGTCAAACCACCCGCCGAGTCTTCCAAAGCACTGGTTTGCAAACACACCAAGGCCCAATGCCCCTGCACAGGATGGTGACAGGCTTGGGCAACGACGCCAGCGGGTTGAGCAGGATCAGCAGCACTGAACACCTCTTCACCCGCTGCCAAAGCGGCGCTTGAGGACACCAAGTAGCTGCGTCGCTTCAAGGTGCCGCGAAACTGGCTGCGTGCCACCACCTCTTGCCCAGGGTAGCAGCCCTTTTTGAAGTTCACGCCGTCCACCGACTCGTAGTTCAGCATTTGCGGCACAAAGGCTTCGAAGGTGGCGGCTTGCACATCGGCAATGCCACTCAAGACCTCGGACAGCAGCCAATCGGCCATGTCCAATACTGGCAAGCTTGGGACTGAAGAAGCCGGTCCCACCCGCAATCGGCGATTCACTCCCGCTGCAGGATACAAACTCACTTCCCAGCAATGGGCATCGGTGGTCAAGGTCCAAGCTGGCAAAGCGCTGGGAACCAAGCAGCCCCAAACCATCAGCTCAGCTGAAGCATCGTTCAGTTTCACTTTTGCGCGCAACACGAACATGGACAGGCGTTTCAGGGTTTGCGCCAGCAGGTCTTGGCGCATCACCAACAGCACTTCTTCAGGCCCTGCTGTGAAGCCCACCATGCTGGCTTGCATGCGCCCTTTGGCATTGCAAAACGCCGCTAGTCGGGCTTGTCCGGGCTGGAGCAGCAAAAAATCTTGCGTGAGCTGGTTGTGCAAAAAAGAGGCTGCATCGGGGCCAGCGGCGCGGATCACGCCCAGGTGGGGCAGGGCGCAAGCGCCCGTGTGGGGCAAGGAGGGAAGAGCGGTCTGGTCTGTCATCCGTCCATTATCATGGCCGCTTTCAATTTCGGGCAGGATGGGCTTGTGAAATCAAGGTTTTGGCGCAAGGTGAAGCTGGCCCTCATGGCTGGCCTGCTGGCCTTGCTGATGGCTTCGGCTTGGGCCGCTTGGTGGGTGCTGCAACCCTTGTCGCTGCGCCAAACCACGGTCGATTTGTCCATCGAACCCGGCCAATCGGTCAAGTCCATCGCCCAAACCGCTGTGCAAGCAGGCATCGACGAGCCCGCCACCGCCCTCTACTACCTGTTCAAGCTCAGCGGCCAATCCAAGCAAATTCGAGCGGGCAGCTATGAAATCAGCAGCGACACCACGCCCTGGGACTTGCTGCAAAAACTGGTGCGCGGTGACGAAACCTTGCGCGGCATCACCCTGGTGGAAGGTTGGACATGGCGACAATTCCGCGAGGCCATGAACAAGTCGGCGTTTTTGAAACACGACTCTGCCGCCCTGGACGACGAGGAACTCATGAGCCACCTCGGCAAAGCCGGCATGGCCCCCGAAGGTCGTTTTTACCCAGACACCTACATGGTGGGCAAGGGCAGCTCGGACTTGCATGTCTTGCAACGCGCGGCCCAGGCCATGGATCGCCAACTCAGCTTGGCGTGGGCTCAGCGTGACATGGGCCTGCCCCTGAAAAACGCCGACGAGGCCCTGGTGTTGGCCAGCATCGTCGAGAAAGAAACAGGCCGCATCAGCGACCGCCCCATGATTGCCAGCGTGTTCATCAACCGCTTGCGCATCGACATGCCCCTGCAAACCGACCCCACGGTCATCTACGGCATGTTCGAGCGGTTTGACGGTAATTTGCGCCGTGTCGATTTGCAAACCGACCACCCCTGGAACACCTACACCCGCAAAGGCTTGCCGCCCACACCCATCGCCATGCCTGGCAAGGGGGCTTTGACCGCGGCCTTGCACCCTGCTACCAGCCAAGCGCTTTACTTTGTGGCGCGAGGCGACGGCTCCAGCCAGTTCAGCACCAACTTGGCCGACCACAATGCCGCCGTCAACAAATACCAGCGCAGTCCAAGTGCCAAGGCACAATAAGCCGCATGCAACAGGGTTTGTTCATCAGTTTTGAAGGCATCGACGGCGCGGGCAAGTCCAGCCACATCGAGGCTTTGGCGCAGGCTTTCAGAGACGCTGGGCGCGCGCTGGTGCAGACCCGCGAACCCGGCGGCACGCCCCTGGCGGAAAAACTGCGTGAACTGGTGTTGCACGACGCCATGGACCCGCTGTGTGAAGCACTGTTGGTGTTTGCCGCCAGACGCGACCACCTGACGCAAGTGATTGAACCCGCCCTGGCCCGTGGCGATGTGGTGCTGTGCGACCGTTTCACCGACGCCACCTTTGCCTACCAAGGCGGCGGCCGAGGATTCAGCTTGGACGTGCTCAGCCAGCTTGAACATTGGGTTCAAGCCCAGCCCTCTGGGGCCTTGCGCCAACCCGACCTCACGGTGTGGTTTGCCCTGGACCCCGCCATCGCCGCCGAACGCCTGAGCGCCGCCCGCGTGCCCGACCGCTTCGAGTCCCAACCCTTGGCGTTTTTCAGCCAGGTGCACCAAGGCTATGCCGCCCGTGCAGCGGCCGATCCTGCTCGCTTTGCCCGCATCGACGCCAGCGCCACGCTGGCCCAGGTGCGTCAAGAAGTGCTCAACATCATGCACATGCGTGGCTATTTGGCAGCCCAGTCATGAGCGCACTCGCCCCTTGGTTGCAAACCCAGCTCGCGAGCTTGATGCAGCGCCCCGGACACGCTTTGCTGCTGCAAGGCCCATCTGGTTTGGGCCAGTACGAACTCGGTTTGGCCTTGGCCGCCGCCTGGTTGTGCCAGGCCCCCAAGTCAGTGGGTGCCTGCGGCGAATGCCCCAGCTGTCATGGTATTGAGGTGCGCGCCCATGCCGACTTGTGCGTCCTCATGCCCGAGGTCGACATGTTGGACTTGGCCTGGCCCCTGAGCGAAAAAGCGCAAAAAGAAATTGACGATAAAAAACGCAAACCGAGCAAAGAAATTCGGGTGGACGCCATGCGCGATCTGCTGGGCTTCACCCAGACCACCCGCTCTGGTGCGCGCGGCAAAGTGGTGTTCATTTACCCTGCCGAACGCATGAACACGGTGACGGCCAATACCTTGCTCAAAACCTTGGAAGAGCCTCCAGGCGACACCCGTTTCATCCTGGCCAGCGCGGCCTCTCACGAGTTGCTGCCCACGGTGCGCAGCCGCTGCCAGGTACACAACATGCAGTGGCCCAGCCATGACGATGGCTTGCGTTGGTTGGTGCAACAAGCTGTGCCAGATGGCGAAGCACAGGTTTTGCTCAAAGCAGCGGGTGGCCGCCCTGACGACGCATTGCAGTTGTTCCACCTCGGCTTTCAGGCCAAACACTGGCGCGCCTTGCCGCAAGCCTTGTTGCGCGGTGACCCTGGGGTGCTGAGCGACAACAGCCCTGGCTTGGTGCTGAGTTGTTTGCAAAAGCTGTGTCATGACATGTTGTGCCAGTCGCAAGGGGCCAGCCCTCGGTT
>CANGHG010000081.1 GCA_947453645.1 Comamonadaceae bacterium | reverse complement strand
GGCCGCAGCAAGATCATCAAGTTTGAAGGCTGCTACCACGGCCACGCCGACGCGCTGTTGGTGAAAGCCGGTTCAGGCTTGGCCACCTTTGGCAACCCCACCAGCGCCGGTGTGCCACCTGAAGTGGTGCAACACACCTTGGTGCTTGAGTTCAACAACATCCCCCAATTGGAAGAAGCCTTTGCCCTGCACGGCAAAGAGCTGGCGTGTTTGATGATCGAGCCCATCGCCGGCAACATGAACTTTGTGCGTGCCAGCGTGCCCTTCATGAAGCGCTGCCGCGAGTTGTGCAGCCAGCACGGGGCGCTGTTGGTGTTTGACGAAGTAATGACCGGCTGCCGTGTGGCGCTGGGCAGTGCGCAAAGCGTTTACGCAAAATCCATCCCCGGCTTCGAGCCCGACCTCACCGTGCTGGGCAAGGTGATTGGCGGCGGCATGCCCTTGGCGGCCTTTGGTGGCAAACGCGCCGTGATGGAACAACTCGCCCCCTTGGGGCCGGTGTACCAAGCAGGCACCTTGAGTGGCAACCCGGTAGCCACCGCTTGCGGCTTGGCCACGCTGAAAGAAATTTCCAAGCCCGGCTTTTTTGATGCACTGTCAGCCCGCACCCAAAGCTTGGTCGATGGCCTCAAAGGGGCCGCCGCCAAAGCTGGTGTGCCCTTCAGCGCCGATTGCCAAGGCGGCATGTTTGGCTTCTTTTTGCTGCCCGAGTTGCCGCAAAACTACGCCAAGGTCATGACCAGCGACAGCCCCAAATTCAACACCCTGTTCCACGGCTTGCTGGACCGCGGTGTTTATATCGCACCGGCGTTGTACGAGGCCGGTTTTGTCAGCGGTGCCCACACGGCAGAAGACATCGCCGCCACAGTGCAGGCTGCCTCAGAGGTGTTTGCCTCTTTATGAACTGGGGCCGCGAGCTCCAGACTGCCGCGCCCTGCGGGCTCGCAGTGACGAGGGTTGTCATTGCGAGCGAAGCGAAGCAATCCCTTAGTCGCCACCTGCTTTGTTCAGCTCTGGCCATGCTCTTGTGGCCTTCCCTCGCATTGGCCGACACCCCGCCCGCCAAGTCCAGCTTGTGGCTCAACGCTGGTTTTTACTCGCTGCACTTTGACACCCAAAGAGGCTTGCGCAACCCCAATCCTGGGCTGGGCTTGGAGTACCGCTTGAACGAGGATTGGAGCGTCACCGCGGGTCGCTTCATGAACAGCGACAGCGCCCACTCCAATTATGTGGGTGCCTACTACCAACCTTGGGCCTTTGCTGGCAGCAAATGGGGGGTGGTGATGGGCGCTTTCAACGGTTACCCGCTGGCCTTCAACGGCGGCTGGTTTCCCGCCGTCTTGCCCGTGGTCAGCTGGGAAGGTCAGCGCTACGGCTTGAATGTGGCGTTTGTGCCGCCGCTCAAAGACCGCTTGTATGGGGCGGTGAGTTTTCAGCTCAAAGTGAAATTGGGCGATTAGCTTTTCTTCACCACCGAATAGCGCAGCAGTGTTTTGGCCCGCGCCTGCGCATGGTCCACCACGGGCAGCGGGTAGGTTGTCCCAAGTTCCACGCCAGCAGCCTGCAACTCCAGGGGCTTGGCCAGCCATGGCGCATGGATGGATTTGTCCGACAAGCCCGCCAGCGCTGGCAAATAACGCTTGATGAACTTGCCTTGCGGATCAAACTTTTCGCTCTGGTTGATCGGGTTGAAGATGCGAAAGTAGGGCTGGGCGTCGCAGCCGCTGGAGCTGGCCCATTGCCAGCCACCGTTGTTGGCCGCCAAGTCAAAGTCAATCAAGTGGGTGGCAAAGTAGGCCTCGCCCCAGCGCCAATCGATGCCCAAATCTTTCACCAAAAAGCTGGCCACCACCATGCGCAAGCGGTTGTGCATATAGCCGCTTTGGTTGATTTGCGCCATGGCCGCGTCCACCAGCGGATAGCCGGTGCGCCCCTGGCACCAGGCCTCGAACAAGGCCTTGGCGTGTTTGTCTTTGTCCCATTGAATTTGGTCGTACTCGGGCTTGAACGATCGACGCACCACGTGCGGATGGTGATGCAGCACCTGATGGTAAAAATCCCGCCAAATCAGCTCGGACAACCAGGTTTGCGCGCCCGCATCGCCCTTCATGGCGCACGGGTGGGCCAGCCGGGCCAGTTGCCGAATAGACACGGTGCCAAAGCGCAAATGCACGCTGAGGTAGCTCGGGCCTTTCACGGCTGGAAAGTTGCGCGTGTCCTCGTAGTGGCTCATGCGCTTGTCAAAATCTTGCAGCAATGCCTGTGCGCCCGAAACGCCAGGGTGGATGTGCAGCGCCGCCAAGTCCAGCTCTTCAAAGCCCATGGACTTCAAGCTGGGCATGGGTTGGTGCAGGGCTTTGGGCACAGCGGCCAATTGCCCGGGCGCTATGGTGGTGGACCTCTCGGCCAAATCGTGTGGGGTGACCTTCTTCAACCAAGCGTTTTTATAGGGGGTGAACACGCCATAGGGGTTGCCACCCTGGGTCAGCACCTCGCTGCGCTCGAACACCACATGGTCCTTGAAGCTTTGGAAAGAAATGCCCAAATTGGCCAATGCGCCAATCACCTGGGCGTCCCGCGCCAAGGCGTCGGGCTCGTCGTCATGGTGGGTGAACACGGCCTGAACGCCCAGTTGCGTCGCCAACGCCACGATCTCGTGGGCAGCGTCGCCGTGGCGCACCAACAACCCCGCATCAGGCAGGGCAGCGCGCGCCCGCCAAGCGGCGTCCAGTTCTTGCACCGAGGCATGGATGAAGGCGACGCGGCGGTCTTGGGACGGCAATTTGCTCAGGATGGCGGTGTCAAACACGAAGGCGCCAAACACCTGGTCGCAGTGGTGCAGGGCGTGGCTGAGCGCGGTGTGGTCGTCCAGGCGCAAATCGCGGCGAAACCAAACCAATACACGGGCAAAGTCGTTCAATTCGTTGTGAGGCATGTTCACCTTAAAATCTGGGCATGACCACGGATTCTGCACCCATCAACCTCACGCATCATTTCTTGATCGCCATGCCCGGATTGATGGACGAGTCTTTCTCCCGCAGCGTGGTCTACATGTGCGAGCACAGCGAGCGCGGCGCTTTGGGCCTGATCATCAATAAACCCAGCCCCATGAGCATGCAGGCCTTGTTTGAGAAAGTCGAGCTCAACCTGGGGCGCACCGACCTGATTGAAATCCCCGTACTCCAAGGCGGCCCGGTGCATACCGAGCGGGGTTTCGTGTTGCACGACCCCATGTCTCACATCGGCACCGAACTGCACGACCCCGAACACGCTTATGCCTCCACCCTGGCCATTCCTGGCGGCTTGGAGATGACCACCTCGAAAGACGTGCTCGAAGCCTTGTCCACAGGCGCAGGCCCCAAGCGGGTCTTGATCACCTTGGGCTATGCGGCTTGGGCGCAGGGTCAGCTCGAATCCGAGTTGGCCGAGAACAGCTGGCTTACCGTGGAAGCCGATGCACAAGTCATTTTTGACACCCCCATCGAACTCCGCTACGACAGCGCCTTGGCCTTGCTGGGCTTGCAAGCTTGGATGCTCTCGCCCCAGGCGGGTCACGCATGATGGTGGCCGCGCCACCCGTCACTTCTGCACTCCAATCCTTTTTGGCTTTCGATTTCGGCCTCAAACGCACGGGCGTGGCCTATGCCTCGCGCTTGTTGGGTCAAGCCCAACCTCAGGGCACGGTGAACGCCAGTGGTGCCGCCCGCTGGCCGCTCATCGCCCAGCACATTGAACGCTGGCAACCCGACGCCTTGGTCGTAGGAGTGCCTTACCACCCTGACGGTGCTCGCCACGAGAACACCGACCGCGCCCAACAATTTGCACGGCAACTGCATGGCCGATTTGGCTTGCAGGTGTTTGAAGTGGACGAGCGCTACTCGACCACCGAAGCCCATGCCCTTGGCGCTCAAGATGTGGACGCGGCCTCGGCCTGCGTCATCCTGGATCAATTTTTAAGAAGCATTCCATCATGAGCATTGGCCAACTGTCACTGGACGCCCAAGCCCTTTATGGGCAAATGTTGAAAGACCTGCAAGAGCGTTTGAGCCCGGAGGCACATGTGGTGGGCATCACCTCGGGCGGCGCTTGGCTGGCCGAGCGTTTGCAAGCCGACTTGAAGCGCAGTCCCGCCCTGGGCGTGGTGTCATCCTCCATGCATCGCGACGATTTTGCGCAACGCGGTATGGCCGACAGCGCGGCCACCAAGTTGCCGTTCTCGGTGGACGGCGCGGTCATTTGGTTGATTGACGATGTCTTGTTCACCGGACGCACCATCCGCGCGGTGGTCAACGAGTTGTTCGACTACGGCCGACCAGCGGCTGTGCATTTGGCGGTGTTGGTGGATCGGGGCGGACGTGAGTTGCCCATTCAAGCCGATTACGCCGCCGCACGCTTGAGCCTGCCTGCCAATCAGTCTTTGCGCCTGACAAGAGACGCACACAACCAATTTGCTTTTTCGGTGGAGGCCTGAGATGCTTTATAAACGCAACCCGCAACTCAACCGCCACGGTGAACTCATTCACCTGCTGTCCACCGAAGGGTTGTCACGCGACATCCTGACCCACATTCTGGACACAGCGAGCCAGTTTGTGTCGGTCAACGACCGCGAGGTGAAAAAGGTTCCATTGTTGCGTGGCAAAAGCGTGTTCAATTTGTTTTTTGAAAACAGCACACGTACCCGCACCACCTTTGAGATTGCCGCCAAGCGCTTGAGCGCCGATGTGTTCAACCTGGACATTGCCCGTTCCTCGGCCAGCAAGGGCGAATCGTTGCTCGACACCATCGCCAACCTGAGCGCCATGGCCGCCGATATTTTCGTGGTGCGCCACAGTGAATCTGGAGCGCCCTACTTGATCGCCGAGCATGTGGCGCCCCATGTGCACGTGGTCAATGCAGGCGATGGCCGTCATGCGCACCCCACACAAGGCTTGCTCGACGCCTACACCATCCGCCATTTCAAACAAGACTTTGCCAATCTGCGCGTGGCCATCGTGGGCGACGTTTTGCACTCGCGGGTGGCACGTTCGGACATCCATGCACTCACCACCTTGGGCTGTGCCGAGGTGCGGGTGGTTGGCCCCAAAACCTTGGTCCCCTCGGACTTGTCTCAACTGGGCGTGAAGGTGTTTCACACCCTGGAAGAAGGCATTCGTGACTGTGATGTCATCATCACCTTGCGTTTGCAAAACGAACGCATGAGCGGCGCCTTGCTGCCTTCGAGCCAAGAATATTTCAAGAGCTTTGGCCTCACGCAAGCCAAGCTGCAACTGGCCAAACCCGACGCCATCGTCATGCACCCCGGCCCCATCAACCGAGGTGTGGAAATCGAATCGGCGGTGGTCGACGGGCCGCAAAGCGTCATCTTGACGCAAGTGACATTTGGCATTGCCGTTCGCATGGCGGTGATGTCCATCGTGGCGGGGAACGACGCATGAGCATCCTGATTCAAAACGGCCAGGTCATCGATCCGGCATCTGGTCTGAACCAACGCGCCGATGTGGCGATACACAAGGGCAGCATCTTGGCCATTGGCCAGATCAATGCAGACTTCAAGCCCACACACACCATTGACGCCACGGGTTGCGTGGTCATGCCTGGTTTGGTGGACGCTTGTGCACGCTTAGGCGAGCCTGGCCACGAACATGAAGGCATGCTGGACTCCGAGTTGGCCGCTGCTGTGGCGGGTGGCGTCACCAGCGTGGTGTGTCCGCCAGATACCCAGCCTGTGTTGGACGAACCCGGCTTGGTCGAGATGCTGCAATTTCGTGCCGCACGTTTGCAGTTGTCGCGGGTGTTTCCATTGGGGGCATTGACTCGTGGCTTGGACGGCGAAGCGCTCACACCCATGGCCGAACTCACCCAGGCGGGTTGCATTGGTTTTTCTCAAGCCGAACACAGCATGACCCACAACCAAGCCTTGCAAAGGGCCATGCAATACGCCGCCACCTATGGTTATTGCATCTGGTTAAGAGCGCAAGATGCCGCGCTTGGCAAAGGTGTCGCCGCCAGTGGTCCACTCGCCACTCGTTTGGGTTTGAGCGGTGTGCCCGTGGCCGCCGAAACCATTGTCTTGCATACCATCATCGACCTCATGCGCGCCACGGGTGCGCGGGTGCATGTGTGCCGCTTGTCCAGCGCGGCTGGTGTGGAACTGGTGCGTCAAGCCAAGGCCGAAGGTTTGGCCATCAGCTGCGATGTGTCCATCCACAACTTGCATTTCACCGACACCGACATGGGTTACTTCGACACCCGTGCAAGGCTCACGCCGCCCTTGCGTCAACAGCGCGACCGCGAGGCCTTGAGCGCAGGTCTGGCCGACGGCACCATTGATGTGTTGGTGTCCGATCACACACCTGTGGAAGGTGACGCCAAAGCATTGCCCTTTGCGCAAGCCGAAGCTGGTGCTACCGCGCTGGAGTTGTTGCTCAGCGCCACCTTGAAATGGGCCGCGCAAAGCCAAGTGGATTTGATGCGGGCCTTGCAAGTAGTGACCAGCGCACCGGCTGCATTACTCGGCACACGTGGCCAAGGTTTGGGTACCTTGAGCGCAGGCGGCCCAGCCGATATTTGCATTTACAAACCCGACACCTCTTGGGCGGTCACCGCTGATGCATTGCGCAGCCAAAGCAAACACACACCGTTTGCGTTTGACATGAGTGGCAGTCAGATGCTGGGGCAAGTCCAGGCCACTGTTGTGGCGGGTCGCCTCGCATTTCAGCGCTAATTCGTCATTGCGATTGGCTTAGCCACGAAGCAACCGCCGTCATCGCGAACCCCGTCATTGCGAGCGAAGCGAAGCAATCTCTTTCACTTGCCAACCACTGTGGGCTCAAACGCCGCTCACCGCAGCAAAGCTGCGACGTTCGCTACGCGTTTGACCCACCTTGATT
>CANGHG010000080.1 GCA_947453645.1 Comamonadaceae bacterium | reverse complement strand
GGGTGAAGCTGAGGCAGCGCGACCGCTGTAGCCCAGCTTTTGGCCAGTAGCCATGTTTTCAAACAGGTAGTGCTGCACAAAGAACCAAGCGCCTTGGTTTTGCGGCTCGTCCTGACACCACACCACTTCGGTGGCGTTGGGGTATTTTTTCAACTCAGCCGCAAATACTTTGTGCGGGAAGGGGTAGAGCTGTTCTAGGCGCAGCAAGGCGGTGTCGTCGTGGCCGTTGTCTTCGCGTTTTTTCGACAAGTCGTAGTACACCTTGCCAGAGCACACCACGATGCGCTTGACCTTGTCGGCTTTGATGTCCTTGATTTCAGGAATGATGGTTTGGAAACCACCCTTGGTGAACTCGGACACAGGCGAGGTGGCGTCTTTGTGGCGCAGCAAGGACTTGGGCGTGAAGATGATCAGCGGCTTCCTGAGGTTGCGCACCATTTGGCGACGCAGCACATGGAAAATTTGGCTGGCGGTGGTGGGCTGCACGATTTGCATATTGGTGTCAGCCGCCAATTGCATGAAGCGCTCCACACGCGCCGAGCTGTGCTCAGGGCCTTGACCTTCGTAACCATGGGGCAGCATGAGGGTGATGCCGTTCACACGGCCCCACTTCACTTCACCAGACGCGATGAACTGATCGATCACCACCTGCGCACCGTTGGCAAAGTCGCCAAACTGCGCTTCCCAAATCACCAAGGTGTTGGGGTCGTTGGAGGCATAACCGTACTCGAAACCCAGCACCGCTTCTTCCGACAAGATGGAGTCAATGACGGTGAAAGGCGACTGGTTGTCAGCGGCGTTTTGCAAAGGGATGTAGGTGCCCGTGTCCCACTTTTCGCGGTTTTGGTCGTGAATCACCGCGTGGCGGTGGGTGAAGGTGCCGCGACCGCAGTCTTCGCCTGACAAACGCACGGGGAAACCACTGGCCACCAAGGAGGCAAAGGCCATGTGCTCGCCCATGCCCCAGTCAACTGGCAGGTCGCCTCGGCCCATGGCAGCGCGGTCGTCATACACTTTTTTCACCAAGGGGTGAGGTGTGACAGAGCTTGGGATGGTGGTGATGCGTTCAGCCAAACGCTTCCACTCGGTCATGGGAATGGCGGTTTCACCCGCATCGGTCCATTTTTTGCCCAAGAAAGGCGACCAGTCCACGGTGAACTTGGTTTTGAAATTGGTCAGCACAGGGTCCGAGGTGTTCTTGCCCGCATCAAGCGCCGCGCGGTAGGCCTTGATCATGTCGTCGCCCAAACTGTCGCCCAAACCTTGCGAAGCCAAGCGATCGGCATACAGCTTGCGCGTACCAGGGTGCGCCGCGATTTTTTTGTACATCAGCGGTTGGGTCAGGCTGGGTGTGTCTTGCTCGTTGTGGCCCAGTTTGCGGTAACAAGTGATGTCGACCACCACATCTTGGCGAAACGCCATGCGGTATTCCAGCGCCAACTGCGTGGCCAGCACCACCGCCTCGGGGTCGTCGCCGTTCACATGCAGCACAGGCGCTTCCACCATCTTCACAATGTCGGTACAAAACACCGAGGAGCGCATGTCGCGCGGGTCGGAGGTGGTGAAACCAATTTGGTTGTTGATGATGATGTGCACCGTGCCGCCTGTGGAGTAACCACGGGTTTGCGCCAGCGCCAAGGTCTCTTGGTTCACGCCTTGGCCACCAAATGCAGCGTCGCCATGCACCAACACGGGCAACACCTGGCTGCCTTTGGGGTCATCACGGCGGTCCATGCGAGAGCGCACCGAGCCTTCCACCACGGGGTTGACGATTTCCAAATGCGAGGGGTTGAACGCCAAGCTCAGGTGAACAGGGCCGCCAGGGGTGGACACATCCGAGCTAAAGCCTTGGTGGTATTTCACATCCCCCGCTGGCAGGTCTTCGGGTGCGGTGTGGTCGAACTCGGCGAACAAATCGGCGGGTAATTTGCCCATGGTGTTGACCAGCACATTCAAACGGCCACGGTGGGCCATGCCAATCACCACCTCTTGCACACCTTTGATACCCGCCATGTGAATCAACTCGTCCATGGCGGCGATGAAGCTTTCACCGCCCTCCAAAGAAAAGCGTTTTTGGCCCACGTATTTGGTGTGCAAATAACGCTCTAGGCCCTCGGCGGCGGTGAGGCGGTCGAGGATGTGTTTTTTCTTCTCTGCATTGAACGTGGGTTTGCTGCGAATGCTTTCCAGCTTTTGCTGCCACCAACGCTTTTGCTCCATGTCGGTGGTGTACATGTACTCGGCGCCCAAGGTGCCGCAGTAGGTTTCACGCAAGGCGTTGACCAATTCACGCAAGCTCATGCGGTCTTTGCCAAAGAAGGTGTTGCTGGTGTCGAACACGGTTTCTTGGTCGGCGTCGCCAAAGCCATAAAACGAAGGCTCTAGCTCAGGGATGTTGGGGCGCTCGGTGCGCTGCAAGGGGTCGAGATTGGCCCAGCGTTGGCCCACATTGCGGTAGGCGGCAATCAGCTGCTGCGCGGCGGTGCGCTTGCGCCCCATCTCGGCGTCGGCGCTGGCCATGACCACACGGGTGCCGCCTTGCTTGGCGCGTTCGGCGAAGGCATTGACCACCGGCAAATGCGGCACGTCTTTGGCGTTGCTACCGTCGACAGCTGGCACATGTTGAAGCGCATCGAAATACTGACGCCAGCTGTCTGGGACGCTGCCGGGGTTGGCGAGGTAGTTTTCGTACATCTCTTCGACGTAGGGAGCGTTGCCCCCGAAGAGATAAGTGTTGCCCGCATAGGCTTGATAGACGGACGAACCCGTCTGCGATGAATCGCTCATGGCGCTGACCTCCGTTTCCCTGCAGGAAACATTAGCTTGGTTGAAGAACCCTCCACGACACGGCTGAACCGGCTGGTGGATGCGACCCAAGAGGCTGCCCCTTGGGTATGTGTGTCCATTGTGCCACCAACAGGCCCAAATGGAGCTGACAAATTGAAGACTTAAGCCAGTTGTTCCTTGATCTGTTGCAAAGGTGTCGGATCGTCGATGGTGGTCAAGTCGCCGGGGTCACGCTTTTCGCACACCGCTTGAATGGCTCGGCGCAGCAACTTACCGCTGCGGGTCTTGGGCAACAGGCTCAAAAACAGCACCCTTGAAGGCCTCGCCACAGCGCCCAGTTGGTTGTCGACCAGTTTCATGATCTCACCCTCCAACTTCAAGCGCCCTGCTGCATCGCCCAAAACAGAAGTGTCCTTGGCCACCACAAAGGCCATGGCCACCTGCCCTTTGAGCTGATCGGCCACACCCACCACAGCCACTTCGGCCACATTGGCATGGCTGGAGATGCTTTCTTCAATTTCTCGGGTACCCAAGCGGTGACCGGCGACGTTGATGACGTCGTCGGTGCGGCCCAAGATGAAGTAATAGCCATCCGCATCACGCACACCCCAATCGAAGGTGGAATACATCAGCTTGCCCGGAATGCTTTGCCAATAGGTTTTGACAAAGCGCTCGTCGTCGCCCCAAAGGGTTTGCAAACAACCCGGCGGCAAGGGCCCTTCGATGACCACCACGCCTTTTTGATCTGCCCCATGCAAAGGCTCGCCGGAGTTTTCATCCACCAGCTTGACATCAAAACCGTACATGGGCACACCTGGGCTGCCATATTTGCTGGCTTTTTTCTCGACGCCATTGGCAATGGTGAGGATGGGCCAGCCGGTTTCGGTTTGCCAGTAGTTGTCGATGATGGGTTTCTTTAAGCCATCGGCAATCCATTGCGCGGTGGGTTCGTCCAGCGGTTCACCCGCCAAATACAGGGCTTTCAGGCTGGAAATATCGTATTTGCTGAGCAGGGTTGGGTCTTGCTTCTTCAACACCCGAACCGCCGTGGGGGCGCTGAACATGTGGGTGACTTTGTACTTTTCGACCAACTGCCACCAAATGCCGCCGTCAGGTCGCGTGGGCAAGCCCTCGTACATGAGCGTGGCCATGCCCGCCAAGAGCGGGCCGTAAATGATGTAACTGTGGCCCACCACCCAACCGATGTCGCTGGTGGAGAAATACACCTGGCCCGGCTCACCTTCAAAAATATGCTGCATGCTGGCGGCCAAGGCCACGGCATAGCCGCCCGTGTCGCGCTGCACGCCCTTGGGCTTGCCCGTGGTGCCCGAGGTGTAAAGCGTGTAACTGATGTGGTCGCTGTCCACCCATTCGCAGGGCACTTGGGCCTCAAGGTGCTGGGCTCGCAAGGCGGCGTAATCGTGGTCACGGCCTGCCACAGCGGTGAACGGCTCCAGACCACGGTTGACCATGAGGACGGCGGCGGGCTTGTGTTGGCTGATGGAGATGGCCTCGTCCAGCAAGGGTTTGTAGGGCACCACCTTGCCACCGCGCGAACCGGCGTCCGCGCTGATGACCAATTTGGGCGACGCGTCTTCGATGCGAGACGCCAAGGCGTGCGCTGCAAAACCGCCAAACACCACCGAATGAATGGCACCGATGCGCACACAAGCCAGCATGGCAAAAGCGGCCTCGGCGATCATGGGCATGTAAATCAGGACCCGGTCACCCTTGCCCACGCCCAGGCTTTTCAGGATGGCCGCCATGCGCTGCACCTCGACGCTCAGTTCGGCAAAGCTGTAGGTGATCTCGGTGTTGGTTTCGGTGGAGACGTAAATCAGGGCGGGTTTGTCAGCATGGCTGGCCAAGTGACGGTCCACGGCGTTGTGGCACAAATTGGTTTTGCCACCCGCGTACCACTTTGCAAAAGGGGGATTGGCATAGTCGCAAATTTGGGTGGGGGCTTGGTGCCAGTCGATCAACTGGGCTTGTTCACCCCAAAACCCATCTCGGTCATCCAATGACCGACGGTAAAAAGCGTCGTATTTGCTCAATCTGTGTCCCCTTTTGCGTTCTCTTTCATTTGATCAAGGTCTGAACGTCTTTGAACAGCGGGTGCTCTGCGGTACGAAGCCACTCGAACAAGACCATCTCTGTCGTGACCAACTCCACCCCCGCGCCAGCCAAGCGGTCAAACGCAGCATCGCGGTTGCGCTCGGTGCGCGAACTGCAGGCATCGGTCACCACCCACACCTCAAATTCGTCCTCCAGCAAGTCCAAAGCGGTTT
Source organism: Comamonadaceae bacterium (assembly GCA_947453645.1). GTDB lineage: Bacteria > Pseudomonadota > Gammaproteobacteria > Burkholderiales > Burkholderiaceae_C > Limnohabitans. Next base: position 1,857 of record CANGHG010000080.1, on the reverse strand, counting down.
GCAATACACACACATGGGCTTCCATGCCTGCCAAGACCACGGTGTTGCGCTCAGGAGCAGCAACGGCGGGCTTTTGCAGGTGTTTGGGCAGGCTGCGTGCATTGCCTGTGGGCGGCTTGGTTGAAACCTCGGGGCGCAACCAATCTGTCAAACCTTCTTCACAAGCGCTGAACTGCATTTTGGCCAGTGTTTGCCTACACAGGGCTTTCAACTCGGGCGCATTGCCGCCCAGTTTGCCTGGGTTTTGCTCAGTTCCCCAAGTTGGCACGTCCAGCAATTGCGAGGCTTGGGCCAACCGCAGGGCGTTGGCCAAACACAGATCGCCTTGGAAGATGGCGGGGAGCAGCCTGGCTTGCAGATCGATCAGCACCAATTGACTGTGGTCAGCATCCATCAACATGGCTTAAATCCTCACCACCACACGGCCACGCACCTGACCAGCCATCAGCGCATGGGCTTTCTCGGCAGCATGGTCCAGGTCCACCTCGTCGATCATGCTCTCCAGCTTGGCGATGTCCAAATCGGTGGCCAAACGGTCCCAAGCTTGTTGACGCAACGCCAGCGGCGCCATCACCGAGTCCACGCCGATCAAGCGCACATTGCGCAAGATGAACGGCATGACGGTGGTCGGCAGATCGAACCCTTGCGCCAAACCGCAGGCCGCCACCGCGCCGCCGTAGCGGGTTTGCGCCAAGGCATTGGCCAAGGTGTGCGAGCCCACCGCGTCCACCACGCCAGCCCAGCGTTCTTTTTGGAGGGGCTTACCAGCGGCAGACAACTCAGCGCGGTCTATCAGGCTGCTCGCACCCAAGGCTTTCAAGTAAGCCTCTTCGCTGGTTTTGCCAGTAGCGGCCACGACTTGGTAGCCCAGTTTGGCCAGCAATGCAATGGCCACACTGCCCACGCCACCGGTGGCACCGGTCACCAAGACCTCGCCAGTACCGGGCTTGACGCCTTGCTGCTCCAAGGCCATGACGCACAACATGGCGGTGTAGCCCGCGGTACCAATCGCCATGGCTTGGCGGGGTGTGAAGGCTTTGGGCAGTTTCACCAGCCAATCGCCTTTGAGCTTGGACTGCTCGGCCAGACAGCCCCAATGGGTTTCGCCCACACCCCAGCCGTTGTGCACAAAGATGTCACCAGCTTTCCAATTTGGGTGGCTGGAGGCGATGACCGTTCCCGCGCCGTCAATGCCCGCCACCATGGGCCAAGCCCGAACCACGGGGCTTTTGTTGGTGATGGCCAGGCCGTCCTTGTAGTTCAAGGTGGAATAAGCCACACGCACATGGACATCGGCCTCGGGCAGTCGGCTTTCATCCACGGATTGGACAGAGGCTTGGAAACTGGGTTCTTTGTCTAATAGAAGAGCGCGAAACATGGCGGTCCTTGTTTGGTTAAGGGTTCGAAAAACCTTGATTGTGCGTCAGTCAGGCCGCTTTGGGGCTGCGCTTACAATGTTTGGTTATGAAGCGCGCCTTGTTTTTACTGCTGCTGTGCACTGGATTGGCACATGCCAACCCGGTTTCCGACCCTGTTGATGAGCTGGTCTTCAACGCCATGGGGTATCTGGGAGTGCCTTACAAACGCGGCGGCAACGGCGAAACAGGCTTCGACTGCAGTGGTTTTGTGCGCGCCATGTACGAAAACACCCTGGGCCTGGTGCTGCCCCACAACGCCAAAGCGCAAGCGGCGGTCACCGACAAAATCGACCGCAGCGAGTTGCAACCCGGCGACCTGGTTTTCTACAACACCTTGCGCAAAACCTTCAGCCATGTGGGCATCTACATCGGCAACGGCAAATTCATCCACTCGCCCCGCACCGGTGGCGAGGTGCGCATTGAAAACATGAGCGACACT
>CANGHG010000079.1 GCA_947453645.1 Comamonadaceae bacterium | reverse complement strand
GGGTCTAAGGGCAGCTTGGACAACTCTTGGCCAATGGGCGTCAAGCTGTTGTCGTCCAGCACCGCACCCAATTCATTCAGAAGCTGAAACCCGTCAGAGATGGCCTTGGGCCGAGGCGCTTCCAAAAAAGGAAAGTCCGCCACATCGCCCAGCCGCAAAGACATCATCCGAAGAATGACACCCGCCAAGGAGCTGCGCAATATCTCGGGTTCGGTGAAGCGAGGACGTCCGTTGAAGTCTTTCTCGTCGTACAGGCGGATGCAAATGCCATCGGCCACACGGCCACATCGACCCGCCCGTTGATTGGCCGCCGCTTGGCTGATGGGCTCGACCAAGAGTTGCTCCACCTTGCTTCTGAAGCTGTAGCGCTTGACCCGGGCCATCCCCGCGTCAATCACATAGCGAATGCCAGGCACGGTGAGCGAGGTTTCGGCCACATTGGTGGCCAACACGATGCGGGGTGCGCCACCGGTTTCGAACACACGTTCTTGCTCGGCTTGCGAGAGTCGAGCAAAGAGCGGCAACACCTCCACGTGGCGGGTGTAGGCGTTGTGCGCCAAGTGACCTCGCAAGTGCTCGGCGGCATCTCGAATTTCACGCTCACCTGGCAAAAACACCAAGATGTCGCCGCGCGGCGAGCCAGTCCACAGTTCGTCCACGGCGTCCGAGATGGCGTTGCCCAAGTCGTGTTCGCGGCTTTCTTCCCAGGGGCGGTAGCGCATTTCCACAGGAAAAGTGCGACCCGACACCATCAGCACCGGCGCTGGACCATGGCGGCTGGCGAAATGCTGGGCAAAGCGATCAGCATCAATCGTGGCCGAGGTGACGATGATTTTCAGGTCGGGGCGACGCGGCAGTATTTGCTTCAGATAGCCCAGCAGAAAGTCGATGTTCAGGCTGCGCTCGTGCGCCTCGTCGATGATGATGGTGTCATAGGCCTGCAAAAGCGGGTCGGTTTGCGTCTCGGCCAGCAAAATGCCGTCGGTCATCAGCTTGACCGAAGCGTCGCGGGACAGCTTGTCTTGAAAGCGCACCTTGAAGCCCACCACCTCGCCCAGAGGGGTTTTGAGCTCTTCGGCGATGCGCTTGGCGACCGAGGTCGCGGCAATGCGGCGCGGTTGGGTGTGGCCGATGATTTGGCGGCGTTGGCGATGGGCGTGTTTGGGGTCAGAGCCCGAATTTTGCTGCGCAAAATCGAGATCTGACCCCGATTTCCAGCCGCCGCGCCCCAGCGCCAAGGCCATTTTGGGCAGCTGCGTGGTTTTGCCCGAACCGGTTTCGCCGCAGACGATGACCACCTGATGCGCCTCGATGGCCGCCATGATGTCCTCGCGCCGCTCGCTGACAGGCAGGCTGGCTGGAAATTCCAAATGCAAGGGCTGTGTGGGGGCTGTCGGTGTCACGACGGTCATTATCCCATGACACGGGTTCACGTGCTACACTGGTTCACGTGAATTCGTGACTCTGGAGATGCATCATGGCCAACCTCACCATTTCCCTTGACGAAAACCTGGTCAAACAAGCCCGTATCAAGGCCATTCAAGAAGGCACATCGCTCAGTGCCAAGGTGCGTGAAATGCTGGCGGCCTATGTGCGCCAAGACATGCCCAGCGCCCCTGCCGTCATCCCCAAACTCCCCGTGGGGGGGAGTGGTGGTTTGATGCCAGGCATCGACCCATCGAGCAATCGTTCCTATTACGAGGCCATGGATCAAGGCGTCGACCTTCTCAAACTCAAATGACGCCTGACGTCAATTTGCTGGTGGCTGCCATGCGCTTGGACCACCCGCACCATTCTCTGGCTTTCAGTCATTTGCAAGCAGAGTTGAAACTCGCTTTACAGCAGCCTAGCGCACCTACCGTCGTGCTATTGGGTGTGGTTGTTTCAGGGTTCATTCGCATCGTGACAAACCGAAACATATTTCAACTGCCTAGCAGTTTGCATCAAGCCATCGACTTTGTAGATACTTTGCTGCTTTCCCCGGGCGTTGTGTTTCAAGGTGCTGGAAGCCAGTGGCCTGGCTTCAAAGCATTGTGTCTTCAAGCCGAAGTCAAGCCTGATCTCATCTCCGATATTTGGATTGCAGCTTCAACATTGCAAATGGGTGAAATACTCCACACCTTTGACCGTGACTTCAAAAAAATCCTACCTGCCGAAAACCTTCATCTCGTGAGCCGTTGATCCATGTCCACTGTCTTCAATTTCACCTTCGTCCCTTGGTTCCGCTCGGTTGCGCCCTACATCCACATGCACCGTGGCAAAACCTTTGTCGTGGCCATCTCGGGCGAAGCCATCGAAGCGGGCAAGCTGCCCAGCCTGGTGCAAGACCTCGCCATGATCCAAAGCATGGGCGTGAAGATCGTGTTGGTTCATGGGTTCCGCCCACAGGTGAACGAGCAACTGGCGGCCAAAGGGCACACGCCTCAGTACTCGCACGGCATGCGCATCACCGACAGCGTGGCACTCGACTGCGCCCAAGAAGCAGCTGGTCAACTGCGTTATGAAATTGAAGCCGCCTTCAGCCAAGGCCTGCCCAACACCCCCATGGCAGGCGCCACGGTGCGGGTCATCTCAGGCAATTTCATCACGGCCAAACCCGTGGGCATCTTGGACGGTGTCGACTTCCAAAACTCGGGCTTGGTGCGCAAAGTGGATGTGCCCGGGTTGAGCAAAATCCTCAACCTCGGGGCCATGGTGTTGCTCTCGCCTTTTGGTTTCTCACCCACTGGCGAGGCTTTCAACCTCACGATGGAAGAGGTGGCCACCTCGGTGGCCATTGCACTGCAAGCCGACAAACTCATCTTCGTGACCGAAGTGCCTGGCATTCGGTCACGCCCCCAAGACCCCGCCGGTGAAGACAACCCGATTGACACCGAGTTGCCGTTGGCAGAGGCCGAGCGTTTATTGGCCAAAGAGCCCTCGCCCACCCAGCCCACCGACACCGGTTTTTATTTGCAGCACTGCGTGAAGGCTTGTAAAGCGGGTGTGGAACGCAGCCACATCCTGCCCTTCGCCGTAGATGGCGTGTTGCTGCTCGAAATTTATGTGCACGACGGCATTGGCACCATGGTGGTGGACGAGCGACTGGAGAGCTTGCGTGAAGCCAACTCGGACGATTTGGGTGGTGTGTTGCAACTCATTGAACCGTTCGAGCAAGACGGCACATTGGTGCGACGTGAACGCACAGAAATAGAACGCGACATCGGCAACTACAGCGTCATCGACCATGATGGCGTCATTTTTGGCTGCGCGGCCCTGTACGCCTACCCCGAAAACCGCACCGGTGAAATGGCGGCGCTCACCGTGTCACCGCACTCTCAAGGCCAAGGGGATGGTGAAAAAATCCTGCGCCGCATTGAGCAACGTGCCAAAGCCCAAGACCTGGACAGCATTTTTGTGCTGACCACCCGCACCATGCATTGGTTCTTGAAACGCGGCTTTGTGCAAGTGCCCATCGAGTGGCTGCCCGAAGCTCGTCAACGCAAGTACAACGTGGACAGGCGCAGTGTGGTGTTGGTGAAAAAGCTCAACACCAACTGATTCCTCATTGCGAGGCCATCAGGCCATCGCCATCATCCTCTGCGCCACCCGCAATGGTGCGTCTTTTGCTGCGCCTTTCGCTCGCAAAAGCGCCCCAGTCCGTGTGGCGTCAATGTCAGATTGCTGCATGCCTAAAGCAGAAATACATGTCGCTTCGAATGCTTGCGACACCAGAAACATCGCTCAACGGCCCGGCATGGCGGGTCGGGCCGACTCGAACATCGCAGCTCTGCTGCGGTGAGAGGCGACCGAGCCCGACGTGGTGGGCCTGATGGAGGTTGCTTCGCTACGCTCGCAATGAAGCTACGTTAGCAATGACAGAGGTCAGTAAACCTCGTCATTGGCGGCCTGGCGAGGGCCTTTCAAGGTGGTGAACCACATCAAGGTCAACCATGCCGCCATGGCGATGAATGCCACAAAGGACCAGTTGGCAATCGAGCCGCCTAAAAAAGTCCAGTCCACCTTGGTGCAGTCTCCGCTGCCTCTGAAGATGAGCGGAATGGCTCGCTGCAAAGGAAATGATTCGATCATGCCGTAGAAATCTCGGCCACAACTGGCGATCTGTGGGGGATACCACTGCAAAAAGCTTTGACGAGCCGCCACAAAAGCCCCAAACAAGCTCATGGCCCAAGCCAGCACGGCCAAGACCTTGCCTGCCATCACCGAGCGCCAGACCCAAGCGAGCAAAGCCAACAAACCAATGATGGTCATGGCATAGCGTTGCACGATGCACATAGGGCAAGGCTCCAGGCCCACCACATGCTGTAAATACATGCCGAAGGCCAGCAAACCCAAGCAACCCAAAGCCAACAAGCCCCAGGTGTGGCGGGGAGTGAGGTGTTTCCAAAGCGAGGTGAGCATCTTCATGAATATCCATTCCAGTCAAACGAGTCTAGCGGCAATTTGAAAAAGCTTGCTACAGTCACGCCTTTGTTTTGTACCGCACAAGGATTTTCATGGCACGCACTGTCCACTGCATCAAGCTTGAAAAAGAGGCCGAAGGCCTGGACTTCCCGCCCTACCCTGGCGACCTGGGCAAACGCATCTGGGAAAGCGTCAGCAAAGAAGCTTGGGCCGCTTGGCTGAAACACCAGACCATGCTGGTCAATGAAAACCGCCTCAACCTGGCCGATTTGCGCGCTCGTCAATATTTGGCGCGCCAAATGGAAAACCATTTCTTTGGTGAAGGTGCCGATGCCGCCCAAGGCTACGTGCCGCCTCCAGCCGCATAACCACGGCATGTCATGAGCGAGACTGCCAAACAGGCCATCGTGGTCGGCGCAGGTTTGGCTGGTGCCGCAGCAGCTCGGGCATTGGCCGACAAGGGTTGGCAAGTGCTGGTGCTGGACATGGGCACTGAGGTTTGCGGTGGCGGCTCGGCAGTGCCTGTGGGCGTGTTGTCTTGCCATGTGTCGATTGACGACAACCCACTCTCCCAACTCACCCGTGAAGGCCTGCTGTGGACCAGGCGCTTTGCGCAGGCTCATTTGCAAGAAGGTCTGGATTGGTTGGGCAACGGCGTTTTAGAGCGCCGCATGAGCCCAGACAACAGTGCCAAAAAAGCATGGCCTGAGCCCGAAGCCAACAGCGTGTGGCATGGCCATGTCAGCCTGGCCACCGCTGAACAACTGTCGCAAGCAGGCTTGTCTGCTGATGACACCCAAGCCTTGTGGCAACACCAAGGTGCTTGGATCAAGCCATTGGCCTTGGTACGTGCTTTGATGAAGCATGAAGCCATCTCGTTTGTGGGCCGTGCCGAGGTGGAAAGCATGCAGCGCAACGTCGCCACTGGTGAATGGATGCTGCGTGTGAAAAACCACATCAGCATTCCCAACATGGGCAGCTCACACACCTACAGCACTGAAACCGCGCCCCATGTGGTGTTGGCCTTGGGTGCGCACACGCCAGACTTTTTGAACCAGGTGCTGTATGTGGATCACATGGGTTTGCATCCCATCGCAGGCCAGGTTTCTTGGGGCTTGCATGGTGATGCATCGCCTGAGTCATTACCACCGTTTGCAGTGAACGGTCACGGCAGTTTTGTGAGTGGCGTGCCCACGGTGGATGGAAATGCTTGGTACACAGGTGCCACCTTTGTGCGCCAAGACATCAAGCCCAGTCTCAGCGCCCAAGGTCATCAAGAGAATCAACAAAGATTGGCTGAATTACTACCTCATGCAGCGCAACAACTTCAAGGCACTTGGGACGATGCAACCCGACTCAAGGGATGGGCAGGTGTGCGCTGTGCATCAGTCAACCGCATGCCCAAAGTGGGCCCCTTGGATGAAGCCCAGTTTCCAGGCTTGCACCTCTTGACCGCCATGGGTTCCAGAGGTTTGACACTGAGTTTGTTGTGTGCCGAAGTCTTAGCTTGTCATCTTGAACAAACACCTGCACCAGTGTCAGAGAAACTGGTGCAGGCCATGCGCCCGATTAAAAGTTGATTTGTGCGCGGACTGAGAAGACGTTTTCAGTGCTGGTTGTCGCACCTGTGGGTTGTGTGCTCAGGTAAGTGACAGGGGTGTCGAACTTGGTTTGAGCATAGTTGACCTTGACCGCCGTACTCGGGTTGAGCAACCAATTGACACCGTAGGTGATGGTGTTGGCACCCGCAGAGTTTTCTTGGCGTGAGTTACCAGCCACAACGGGGGTGTAGTTTGATTTGTAGCTCGACACTCGAATAGCCAATTGCCAAGCGCCTGTGCCGCCCTCACCCAGCTTGAAATTCGAGTTGGGCTTGACCACGCCGAAGGAACCGCCTTTGTAGTTGTCAGACCATTTCTCGCCAGTCAAGTTGTAAATCAAGTCGTAATAGATGGTGGAACTGGTGAGGTTCACACTGTTGTAGGTGCTTAAATTCACATTGCTGGCAGCGGTTGCGTCCAAATTCAAATTGGAGGCCTCAGCTTGAAATTTGAATGCACCGTTGGCGTAGGCAAACTCCAAATCATTCAAAGTTTTGTTCACATTGGCTGCATCGTTGGCGGCCAATCCATAACCCACTGTGGATAAAACCTCCCCGCCAATTTGCACCCGGTAGGCATTGGCCAAGCCTCGGCTCTCCGTCCTGTAGGACAACAATGTGGCGCGTGATTTACCATCGCTGGCTGCAAATGTGTCAGTTGAAGTCACGGGAACAACTTCATATTTGCCGCGGTTGGTACTGGCGCCCAAATGAATCACCTGTCCATCCAAGTTGCTCAATTCGCCGAAATTCACGGTTGCACGGCCCGTGCCCAAACCACCAATGTTGTCCACATTGGTGAACTCGTTGAAGCCTGCTTGGGAAATAGCCAGTGCATAGGTCAAGCCCTTGCGCGGTTCACCCCAAACACCCACGCCCAGTTGTTTATTGGGGCCAAGTTGATCCCCGTATGAGCGCTCCAGAAAGTCAATCGCGTTGTCCTTGGTCATGGCCTCGAGTGAATAAGGCTGACGGAAACGACCCACTCGCACCTGAACATCTTTGTTGGCCGAAAAATTCAAAAAGCCAGTTTCCAAAATGTTCGTGTCCGTGCCCGTGGCATTGATGATGATTTCGTAGTCCACATCCTTGTACACGGTGCCATTCACACCCAAGCGAACACGACGAAATTCAAATCCGTCGGCCACAGAAGCACTGTCCTTGTCACTCACCCGGGGTAAATTGGAGCGAACCAAGCGCCCGTCATAGTGCACCATGCCTGTGAGGTTGATGCTGCTTTCGCCATCGGCAGACACAATGCCAAAACCACTGGCTTTCACGGCCCCGTCTTTCTTTTGAATGCCCGCTTCGTCAGCCGCGAATGACGACAGGCTTGCGAGGGATGCAGCCACCGCCAATGCGATGCTGGTGTATTTGATGTTCATGAAATATCCTTGAAATAAAAATCAACGTTTGATGGATTGAGAAATTTGGTCGTACAAAGCGCCATCAGCGAAGTGGTCTTTGGCTGCTTTGTCCCAGCCACCAAAGGCTTGGTCGATGGTGAACAAGGGCAACTTGGGCAAGGTTTTTTCAAACTT
>CANGHG010000078.1 GCA_947453645.1 Comamonadaceae bacterium | reverse complement strand
AGATTGCTTCGCTTCGCTCGCAATGACCGCCTCGCAATGACCGCCTCGCAATGACCGCCTCGCAATGACCGCCTCGCAATGACCGCCTCGCAATGACCGCCTCGCAATGACCGCCTCGCAATGACCGCCTCGCAATGACGTAACCGAGCAATGACTTCCACTTGCCATTCTCGAACGCAGCACTTCCCCACATATTCAGCTGATTTTGAACAATGAAATATTCTTCAACAATTAACCCAACATGTTAGGTTATTATGGGTTCCATCCGTGTCAATGCCCTGCGATTGGTCATCTATCCCAATGACCATGAACCGCCTCATGTGCATGTCATGGGGCCTGGATGGGAATTGAAAGTCAGGCTCAAGGAACCGCCTGAACTGATCATGGTGCTGGGGAAACCTAAATTAAATGAAATGACTCAAGCGCTGGACGCAGTTTGGGAGCACATGTGGGTATTGACCAATTTATGGGGAGAGTTGCATGACTGAACTTGAAAAGGACGAATGGTTACCCAAGCAATTGGACTTGGCCAACAGACTCATGAGCCAGGCCAATCAAGGGCATGCGGTTCATGCGGTTTCTGCCCGCTTTGACTTGAAAACGCAATTGATGGTGATTGACATGAGCAATGGCGCATCATTTTCATTTCCTCCAACATTGGCTCAGGGCTTGGAGACTGGCTCTTCAACTCAATGGGCGAATGTGGTCGTGTCCCCCATGGGAACGGGTTTGCACTGGCCTGATTTGGATGCAGATTTGAGTGTGCAAGGTCTTCTAGAGGGTGTTTTTGGCAATCGCGCATGGAAACGTGCCCATGCGGCTCGGGCGGGCAGTGTCAAGTCCGAAGCGAAGGCCCTGGCTGCAAGAGCCAATGGTGCCAAAGGCGGGAGGCCAAGGTTATCCAAATGAGCTTTGCCTAGATAAGCAGAACGCCTTGTTCGTGACCCGACGCGGTGGGCCGGGAAGAGATTGCTTCAGCCCTGCGGGCTTCGCAATGACGGAGCCGAGCAATGACGGAGCCAAGCAATGACGGTCGCTCAGGGGTAAAAGGGCTTGCCCAGTGAAGCCGGCATGTTCACCCTGATCCATTCGGGGTTGCGGGAAATCAGCGCCAACACCACGATGGTGGCCAAATAAGGCAGCATGCTCAGGAACTGGCTGGGCACCTCAATGCCTGTGGCCTGCAAATGAAACTGCAGCATGGTGACACCGCCAAACAAATAGGCCCCCAACAGCACCCGCGCAGGTCGCCAAGTGGCAAAGGTGGTGAGTGCCAGCGCTATCCAACCCTTGCCGGCAATCATGCCCTCCACCCACAAAGGTGTGTAGATGATAGAGATGTAAGCACCCGCCAAACCACACAAAGCCCCGCCCAGCACCACCGCGCCCAAGCGAATGCCGCGCACCGAATAACCCAGGGCGTGGACCGACTGAGGCGACTCACCGACCGCTCGCAACACCAAGCCCGCTCGGCTTTTCTCCAAAAACCAAATCAGCGCGATGGTGAAGATGATGACCAAATACACCATGGGGTGCTGCTTGAACAGAGCTGGCCCAATGAAGGGAATGTCGGCCAAGCCAGGAATTTCAAACTTCATGCGCTCGGGCAATTTGGCCTGCACATAGCCGGTGCCCACGAAGGCCGAAAAGCCCACGCCGAACAAACTCAGCGCCAAGCCCGTGGCATATTGGTTGGTGTTGAGGCCAATCACCAAAGCGCCAAAAATCAGGGCCAGCAAGCCGCCTGCGGCCATGCCAGCGGCAAAGCCCAGCACATCGCTGCCGGTGTGCACCACGGTGGCGTAGCCCGCAATGGCGGCGCACAGCATCATGCCCTCGGCACCCAAATTGACCACGCCTGCTTTTTCGTTGATCAGCAAACCCAAGGAGGCAATCGCCAACACAGTCCCCGCACTCAGGGTGGCGGCCAATAACAAAGCATAGGTTTCCATCACACCATCTCCATGCGCTTGGGCGCCCAGCGCAAGCGGTAATTCATGAGCACGTCACAGGCCAACAAGCTGAACAACAGCAGCCCTTGGAACACGCCCGTGAGCGACTTGGGCAGACCCAGACGCGATTGCGCCAGCTCGCCACCGATATAGAACATGCTCATCAAAATGGCCGAGAACACCATGCCCACGGGATGCAAGCGCCCGACAAAGGCCACGATGATGGCGGCAAAGCCATAGCCCACGGGCACATAGGGGGTGAGCTGACCAACCGGCCCAGCCACTTCCAACGCTCCTGCCAACCCCGCAGCAGCACCCGAGACCAACAGCGCCAACCAGATGGCGCGGCGCGATGAAAACCCAGCGTAACGCGCCGCTTGTGGGGCCAAACCGCCAATTTGCTGCGCCCAGCCAGCGCGGGTGCGGAACAAAAACACCCACATCACCAACACGCCCGCCAAAGCCAAGAGCACACCGATGTTGACCCGCGAGCCTTTGAACAAACGCGGAATTTGCGTGGCTGCTTCAAAGGTTTTGGTCTGCGGGAAGTTGTAGCCCAGAGGGTCTTTCCAGGGGCCATACACCAGATAGCCCAAGACCATGATGGCCACGTACACCAACATCAGGCTGACCAAAATCTCGTTGGCGTGAAATCGGTCGCGCAGCCAAGCGGTGATGCCCGCCCAAAACATGCCGCCCAACACACCGGCCAACAACACCGGCACCACCATCCAGCCGCTGCTGGTTTTGTCGGCCAGCAAGGCAATGCCGGAGGCAAACACCGCACCCATGACGTACTGGCCTTCTGCACCAATATTCCAGACATTGGAGCGAAAACAAAGCGCCAAACCCAGGGCGATCAACAACAATGGCGTGGCTTTGACCACCAACTCGCCCAAGGCGTAGCCGCTGCGGATGGGTTCCCAGAAAAACACAGCCAAACCCTTGACCGGGTCTTTGCCCAGCGCCAAGAACAACAAGACGCCCAAGACCACGGTGATCACCAGCGCCAACAAGGGTGAGGCGATGCGCCAAAAGCCAGAGGGCTGGGGCCGAGCTTCTAGTTTCAACATGTCAATGCACCGTTTCTTCTGTCTGGTCCCACAGGCCGCTCATCCAACTGCCGATCAGCGCCACGGTGGCGTCTGCTCTGGAAATGGAGGGTGACAAACGCCCTTGCGCCATCACATGCATCCGGTCGGAGAGTTCAAACAATTCGTCCAGCTCTTCGCTGACCACCAACACGGCGCAACCCGCGTCGCGCAGCGCCAGCAAGGCGGCGCGGATTTGTGCCGAAGCGCCCACATCCACGCCCCATGTGGGTTGCGAGACGATGAGCAGTTTGGGCGCGGCGTCTATTTCGCGGCCCACGATGTACTTTTGCAAATTGCCGCCCGAGAGCGACTGCGCCAAAGCCTGTGCCCCGCCCGCTTTCACTTGGTAGCGGCTGATGATGGTCTGGGCTTGCGTTTGGAGGGCGGCCATGTCGATCCAGCCCGATCGGCCAATGGCGTCATCTCGGGTCAGCAACAAATTGTGCGCCAGGCTGAGGCTGGGCACGGCGCCTCGGCCCAAGCGTTCATCGGGCACAAAGTGCAAGCCCAAAGCGCGGCGGTGCGACGGGTCTTGGTTGCCGACACCCTGCCCCAGCAAACGGATGCTGTCGGCGGGCGCGCGGGTGTCCTCACCGCTCAAGGCATACAGCAGCTCGCGCTGGCCATTGCCCGACACGCCTGCAATCCCGACGATTTCGCCTTGGCACACCTGCAAATTCAGGGGCGAGAGGTGCATGCCAAACGGGTCTGAGCGCGGCAGGCTGAGTTGGCGCACATCCAGCACCAACTCGCCAGGGGTGCTGCTTTTGTGGTCCAAGGCAGGCGGTTCGCTGCCAATCATCATTTGACTGAGCGAAGCATTGGTTTCCTGACTGGGGATGCACTCGCCACTGACGCGACCGGCGCGCAGCACGGTGCAGTGGGTGCACAGCGCTCGTATTTCATGCAGCTTGTGGCTGATGTACAAAATGCTGCAGCCCTCACTCACCAACTGGCGCAGCACCGCAAACAGCTTGTCCACGGCCTGGGGAGTGAGCACCGAGGTGGGCTCGTCCAGAATCAGCAAACGCGGCTCGCACAGCAAGGCGCGGATGATTTCCACCCGCTGCATCTCGCCCACGCTCAGGGTGTGCACGGGGCGCTCAGGCTCCAGATCCAGCCCGTAAATGCTGGCTTTCTCACGGATGCGCTGGGTCACTTCTGCCAGGGTGAGGGATTTGTCCAGACCCAACCACACGTTTTGCGCCACGCTCAAGGTGTCAAACAGGCTGAAGTGCTGGAACACCATGCTGATGCCCAAGGCGCGGGCCTGCTGGGGGTTGCGAATGTGGACCGCTTGGCCGTTGAAGCGAATCTCGCCAGCGTCGGGTTGCACCGCGCCGTAGATGATTTTCATGAGGGTGGACTTGCCAGCGCCGTTTTCGCCCAAGATGGCGTGGATTTGGCCGGGCTGGACCTCCAGGGCGATGTCGTCATTGGCCAATACCGCAGGGTATTGCTTGCGGATGCCTTGGAGGCTGAGCAATGCGGGGGCGGTCATGAGGGTTCTCCAGGTGGCTTTTCCGGTGCAACAATAGCTTCCAAACAACTGACGTCAATCTGCATGACTCTTCCCAAAATTGAGTTGATTCACCGAGGCCGGTGGAAAACGCTTGCCAATGTACCACCGGCTCGCACCCTGTTGGACCTGCTGCGCGAGGACCTGCGAGCCACCGACACCAAAGAGGGATGCGCATCTGGCGACTGCGGCGCTTGCACCGTGGTGCTGGGACAGGGCGAACAAGCGCATACGGTCAACAGCTGCATCCGCATGGCCCATTCGGCCCACGGCTTGCAGGTGACCACGGCCAGCGACTTGTCCGCCAACGGCCAGCTGCACCCAGTGCAACAAGCCCTGCTCGACCATCATGGCTCGCAGTGCGGCTTTTGCACGCCTGGGTTCGTCATGAGTTTGTTCGACCTGTACAACCGCGCCCAAGGCAAAGCCGTCAGCCGTGAAGAGGCGATGGAAGCCATTTCTGGCAACCTCTGCCGTTGCACTGGCTATCGGCCCATCTTGGATGCGGCGATGGCCATGCACCTGTACCCACCGCCTCAAGCAGCGCAGCCCTTGCCTGCATCGGCCGCGGCAACCAATAGAGACCCGCTGGACCCGCATTACGCCCTGCCCACCGCCCTGCGGCAATTGCTGCCCTTGCGTGCGCGTTTTCCCAAGGCCCAAATCATGGCTGGTGGCACCGATGCAGGGTTGTGGGTCACCCAGCTGCATCGCCAGTTTGAACAGGTGATTGACATCACCCGGGTGGCCGAGTTGAAGCGCATCGAACAGTACCCGCACCACATGGCCATTGGCGCGGCGGTCAGCATCCACGCCGCCTTTGCCGCCTTGGCCCAACGTCGCTCCGAGGTGGCGCACTTTGCCCATCGGTTTGCAGGACGCCCTGTGCGTCAGTCGGGCACCTTGGGGGGCAATGTGGCCAATGGCTCGCCGATTGGCGACACCATGCCCTTGCTGATCGCCCTGGGAGCGCAAGTGGTCTTGATGGCTTGGCGAGGTGGGCGCATGGTGCATCGGCATGTGGCGCTGGAAGACTATTACCTGGGCTACCGCAAAACCGTGTTGGCGCCTGACGAGTTGCTGTGCTGGATCGTGGTGCCGCACCCTGAGCCACAAGAACACCTGCATTGCTTCAAAGTCTCCAAGCGTGTGGAAGACGATATTTCCAGCGTGTGCTTGGTACTGAACATGCACATGGACGCCCAACGGGTCAGCGAGGTGCGCCTGGGCGTGGGCGGTGTGGCGGCCACGCCCGTTCGAGCCCTTCGCACTGAGGCCGTGTTGCGGGGTCAATCTTTCAATGCCGACACCCTGTCCAAAGCCCAAGACACGCTGTCGCGTGAATTCAATCCCATCTCCGACATGCGGGCCAGCGCCGACTACCGCCGCCTGCTGCTGCGCAACTTGTTAAAGCGGGCTTGGTTGCAGCAACAAGGCCAAGGCTTGGTGCAGTTGGAGGACTTGTCATGAACGCCTCTGCTCCTCACGAAAGCGCGGCTTGGCATGTGCAAGGCCTGGCCGCCTACATCGACGACCTGCCCCTCACAGAGGGCACCCTGCATGCCGCGCCCATCCTGAGCCAGGTGGCCAGCGGCCGCATCCTGTCACTGGATCTGAGCGCGGTGTTGGCCGCACCGGGTGTACACGCCGTCATCACCGCCGAGGATATTCCAGGCGACAAACTGCTGGCCACCTTTGTGCATGACGAGCCGATATTTGCCACGGGGCGGGTTGAGCATGTGGGACAGGTGCTGGGCTTGGTGGTGGCTGAGAGTCACCTCCAGGCACGGGCCGCCGCGCAGTTGATGGTGTTGAAGGTGCAAGCCGAGCAACCCATGCTGAGCGCCAGAACCGCCATCTCGACCGTGCTCCCCACCGTCCATGTGCAACGTGGCAATGCAGACCATGCCATGCAAGCAGCGCCCCATCAACTGCAAGGCCAGTTGGAAATTGGCGGGCAAGAGCACTATTACCTGGAAGGGCAAATTGCCTATGTCCTCCCACAAGACAACGGCGAATGGCTGATTCACAGCAGCACCCAACACCCTGGCGAGGCCCAACATTGGGTGGCCCATGCCCTGCACATCCCGCTGCACCAAGTGCGCGTCTTGTGTCGCCGCATGGGTGGCGGTTTTGGGGGCAAAGAAACCCAGTCGGGCCATTTGGCGGTGTGGGCTGCGCTGGCCGCGCACAAAACCGGCAGGCCCGTGAAGATGCGCTTAAGCCGTGAGGATGATTTTCTCGTCACCGGCAAACGCCACCCCTTCAGCCACGATTACCAAGCAGGGTTTGACGCTCAGGGGCAATTGCTGGCTTTGCAAAACACCCAATGGGCGCATTGCGGTTTCAGTGCCGACTTGAGCGGCCCCGTCTCTGACCGCGCGGTGTTTCACACCGATAACGCCTATTTTTTAGAGGCTGTGGACATCGTCTCGCACCGCAGCAAACTCAACACCCAAAGCCATACCGCGTTTCGTGGATTTGGCGGACCGCAAGGCATGTTGCTGATTGAAACGGTGATGGGCGACATCGCCAGACAGTTGCAACTCGACCCTTTGGATGTGCGGCTTCGCAACCTGTATGGGGATGCACCGCGCAACACCACGCCCTATGGCATGGCGGTGGAGCACAACATCCTCCCTCGCCTCATGCCCCAGTTGGCGGCGGACTGCAACTACCGCGAACGCCGCAGCGCCATTCGAACTTTCAATGCGCAAAGTGCGGTGATTAAACGCGGCATCGCCCTCACCCCCGTGAAATTTGGCATCAGCTTCACCGCCACCCAGTTCAACCAAGCCGGCGCCTTGGTGGCTGTCTATACCGATGGCAGCGTGCGGGTCAACCACGGCGGCACCGAAATGGGCCAAGGCCTGCACACCAAGGTGTGCGCCATCGTGGCACAGGTGCTGGGGCTGCCCGTGAAACAGGTGCGCATCAGCAGCACCGACACCGACAAAGTGGCCAATGCCAGCGCCACTGCGGCTTCCAGTGGCACCGATTTGAATGGCCGTGCGGCCGAGCGTGCGGCATTGCAAGTGCGT
>CANGHG010000077.1 GCA_947453645.1 Comamonadaceae bacterium | reverse complement strand
ATTGCCCAACAAAATGGCCTTGCGTTCTCCCGACAACAGCGAGGTGGCGATGGCCTTGGCGGTTTCAGTGACCGTGCCTGCCACAGGTGCAGGAACGCCTTTTTGTTGCGCCACAGCCGCAGCAATGTCTGCCAGGGCTTGCACCCACACGGAACTTGCAGTGGTCAGTGTGTTGGCCACAGGCATGGCCCAGTCGGCAACATGTTCGTTCAAGGCATGCACTTGCGCACCGCGACGTGCGGCTTGGCGAATGCGTTGTGCCAACAAGGGGTGGTCTTTGCGCAAATTGCCACCGACCACCAGCACACGCTCCAGGTTGGACAAGGAGGCCACGGAAGTACCGAGCCAACGCACATCTTGCGTGACATGGAAATCGGCAGCGCGCAAACGCGTGTCGATGTTGTCGCTGCCCAGGGCACGCATGAATTGCGCGGCCAGGTGCAGTTCTTCCAAGGTACTGTGGGGGCTGGCCAAACACCCAAGTGCCTTGGCACCATGTTCGAGTTTGATTTGCTTGACACCATTGGCCACGTATTCCAGGGCGGCGGCCCATTCCACCTTGTGCCATTGACCGTCTTGCTTGATCATCGGTTGTGTCAAACGATCTGAGCCATTCAAGGCTTCATAGCTGAAACGGTCACGGTCGGCAATCCAGCATTCGTTCACGTCTTCGTTTTCAAGTGGCACCACACGCATGACTTGGTTGTTCTTGACTTGAACAATCAGGTTGGCACCCGTGGCGTCGTGAGGGCTGACCGATTTGCGTCGGCTCAATTCCCAGGTGCGGGCTTGGTAGCGGAAGGGTTTGCTGGTGAGAGCACCCACGGGGCAAATGTCGATCATGTTGCCCGACAACTCGGAGTCCACAGTTTCACCGACAAAGGTTTCAATCTCGGAGTGCTCGCCACGGTGGGACATGCCCAATTCCATGCTGCCTGCAATTTCTTGACCAAATCGAACGCAACGTGTGCAGTGGATGCAACGACTCATCTCTTCCATGCTGATGAGCGGGCCCACATCTTTGTGGAACACCACGCGTTTTTCTTCCTCGTAGCGTGAAGCGCTGCCGCCATAACCCACAGCCAAGTCTTGCAGCTGGCATTCACCACCCTGGTCGCAAATCGGGCAATCCAAAGGATGGTTGATGAGCAAGAACTCCATGACCGATTTTTGGGCTTTGATGGCGCGGTCGGATTTGGTGTGCACCACCATGCCTTGGGTCACTGGTGTGGCGCAAGCCGGCATGGGCTTGGGCGCTTTTTCAATGTCGACCAAACACATGCGGCAGTTGGCCGCGATGCTCAATTTCTTGTGATAGCAAAAATGAGGAATGAAGCAGCCCGCTTGCTCGGCCGCTTGAATGACCACGCTGCCCGCAGCCACTTCCACTTTTTTACCGTCGATTTCTATCTCAACCATGGTGTGCTGCCCGCTTAAACGTACGACGAGACCATGCAGGTCTTGTGCGTGATGTGATGTTCGAATTCGGCGCGGAAGTGCTTGAGCATGCCGCGCACGGGCATGGCAGCAGCATCGCCCAAGGCGCAAATGGTGCGCCCCATGATGTTCTCGGCCACGTTGTCCAACAAGTCCATGTCACTGGGTCGGCCTTGACCTGTTTCGATGCGATCAACCATGCGGGACAACCAACCCGTGCCCTCACGACACGGCGTGCATTGACCACAAGACTCGTGCATGTAAAACGCAGACAAGCGCTGCAAGCTCTTGACCATGCAACGTGTGTCGTCCATGACGATGACCGCACCCGAACCCAGCATGGAGCCTGCCTTGGCAATGGCGTCGTAGTCCATGGTGGTGTCCATCATGATGGACGCTGGCAACACAGGTGCCGAAGAGCCGCCTGGAATGACGGCTTTCAAGGCGCGACCGCCACGCACACCGCCTGCCAGTTCGAGCAAGGTGGCGAATGGCGTACCCATGGGGATTTCATAGTTGCCAGGACGCTCCACATCGCCGCTGACTGAGAAAATTTTGGTGCCGCCGTTGTTCGGTTTGCCACAGGCCAAATACGCCGCACCACCATTGCGAATGATCCAAGGCACTGCTGCAAAGGTTTCGGTGTTGTTGATGGTGGTGGGTTTGCCGTAGGCGCCGAAACTGGCCGGGAATGGAGGCTTGAAACGTGGCTGGCCTTTTTTGCCTTCCAAGGATTCGAGCAACGCAGTTTCTTCGCCGCAGATGTAGGCGCCAAAGCCGTGGGCCGCATGCAATTGGAAACTGAAGTTGCTGCCTTGGATGTGGTCACCCAAAAAACCTGCAGCACGGGCTTCTTCCAAAGCCGCTTCAAAGCGCTCGTAGGTTTGAAAAATTTCACCGTGGATGTAGTTGTAGCCCACGCTGATGCCCATGGCATAAGCGGCAATGGCCATGCCTTCGATGACGATGTGCGGATTGAACTCCAGGATGTCTCGGTCTTTGCAGGTGCCTGGTTCGCCTTCGTCTGAATTGCAGACCAGGTATTTTTGGCCAAAGAACTGACGTGGCATGAAGCTCCACTTCAAACCTGTGGGAAAGCCCGCACCACCTCGGCCACGCAAACCAGATTCTTTGACCATGGCAATGACTTCGTCTTGGGTCAAAGCAGCGGCACCGTTGAGGCCCAACACCGTGCGCAAAGCTTGGTAACCACCGCGCGCGATGTAGTCTTGCAAGCCCCAGTTGCGGCCATTCAGACCCGCATAAATTTGCGGGTTGATGTGGCGGTCGTGGAAACAGGTCTCCAAGCCCGAGGCCTGGTATTTGGACAACAGTTGTTGCAGACTCATGACTGCGCTCCTGCTTGACGCAATTCGTCAATCATTTGGTCAATTTTGTCAGTACTCATGAAACTACACATGTGTCTGTCATTCACCAACAGCACAGGTGCATCAGCGCAAGCGCCCATGCACTCACCAGGTTGCACCGTGAACAAGCCGTCAGCCGTGGTGCCGCCCACTTCGACATTGAGCTTGTTGCAAACGTATGCCAGGGTTTGCTGACCGGCGCGCAACTGACAAGGCAAATTGGTGCAGACATTGATTTTGAAGCGACCCACGGGCTTCAAATTGAACATGTTGTAGAAGGTGAAAACCTCATGAACTGCCATCACTGGCATGTGGAGGTAGTGCGCCAAGGCTTTTTCTTGGGCAGGCGATACATGGCCGTCTTCTTGCTGGATGATGGACAAACAAGCAATGACTGCAGACTGTTGCTGATCTGCGGGGTACTTGGCCACTTCGCGGGCAAAGCGCTGCAGGGTGGTTTCCGAAAATTCAACCGCTTCGACGACGGCGTGAGCGTGTGGGGTGTTCATCGGTCAATTTCTCCGAACACGATGTCCATGGTGCCAATGATGGCCACGGTATCGGAAATCATGTGGCCTTTGGCCATTTCATCCATGGCGGCCAAGTGCGCAAAACCAGGCGCGCGGATCTTCATGCGGTAAGGTTTGTTGGCGCCATCTGAGACCAGATAGATACCGAACTCGCCTTTGGGGTGTTCCACGGCGGCATAGGCCTCACCTTCAGGCACATGAAAGCCTTCAGTGAAGAGTTTGAAATGGTGAATCAACTCTTCCATGCTGGTCTTCATGGCTTGGCGATGAGGAGGCGCCACCTTGTGGTTGTCGGTGATGACCGGACCAGGATTGGCACGCAACCATGTCACACACTGGCTGATGATCTGGTTGGACTGACGTAACTCGGCCACGCGCACCAAATAGCGGTCGTAGCAGTCACCCGTGGTGCCCACAGGAATGTCGAAATCCATTTGGTCGTAAACGTCATATGGCTGCTGTTTGCGCAAATCCCAGGCAATGCCTGAGCCACGCAACATGGGACCGGTGAAGCCCATGTTTTTGGCCCGCTCTGGGGTGACCACGCCAATGCCCACGGTGCGCTGCTTCCAAATGCGGTTGTCGGTGAGCAAGGTCTCGTACTCGTCCACGTACTTGGGAAAACGCTTGGTGAAATCGTCGATGAAGTCGAGCAAAGAGCCTTGGCGGTTGTCGTTCAACCGCGCAATCGCTTTGGCATTTTTGAGTTTGCTCACCTGGTATTGCGGCATGGTGTCTGGCAAATCGCGGTAGACACCACCTGGGCGGAAGTAGGCGGCATGCATGCGAGCCCCAGAGACAGCTTCGTACATGTCGTACAAATCTTCACGCTCACGGAAACAGTAAATCAGGATGTTCATCGCACCGCAATCAAAACCATGGGCACCCAACCACATGAGGTGGTTGAGCATGCGCGTGATTTCGGCAAACATCACACGGATGTACTGCGCGCGAATAGGCACATCAAGGCCCATGAGCTTTTCGATGGCCAAGCAATACGCATGCTCGTTGCACATCATGGACACATAGTCGAGGCGGTCCATGTAGGGCAAGGCTTGCAAATAGGTTTTGCTCTCGGCCAGTTTTTCAGTGGCCCGGTGCAGCAGGCCGATGTGCGGGTCGGCACGTTGCACCACTTCGCCATCGAGCTCCAGGATGAGGCGCAACACACCGTGCGCCGCTGGATGCTGCGGTCCTAAGTTGAGGGTGAAATTTTTAATGTCAGCCATGGTGAATCAGTGCAAACCGCCGTAGTTGTCTTCGCGCACGATGCGCGGCGTGATCTCACGCGGCTCGATGGTGACGGGTTGGTAGATGACACGCTTTTGCTCGGCGTCATAGCGCATTTCGACATGACCACTGGTGGGAAAGTCTTTGCGAAAGGGATGCCCAATGAAGCCGTAGTCGGTCAGGATGCGGCGCAGATCGGTGTGGTTTTCAAACAAGATGCCAAACAAATCGAAAGCTTCACGCTCAAACCAATTGGCGGAATTCCAGACGCCGTTGATGGAAGCCACTTGCGGCATGTCATCGCTGACTGCAAATACACGCAGACGCAAGCGCCAGTTGTGGCTGATGGACAGCAAATGGCTCACCACCGCATAGCGAGGGCCATCAGTGAAACGAGATGCTGCCCCGTCTTTGTAGCTGCTGTAGTCCATGCCGCAAAGATCGAGCAGTTGCTCAAAGGCCAGATCGGGGTGGTCCCGCAGTGTTTGCGCCACGTCCAAGTAGTGAGCTGCAGACACGGTGAGTGTGAGTTCACCCAAGGCCAGTTCAAGCTTGCTGATGCGCTCGCCCAACACCGTTGTCAAAGCGGTTTGCAAGGTGTCAATGGAAACGGTGATGCTCATGCGGCGTGACGCGCGATGGTGTTTTCGCGGCGAATTTTGTTTTGCAATTGCAAGATGCCATAGAGCAAGGCTTCAGCCGTGGGTGGGCAACCTGGCACATACACATCAACCGGCACGATGCGGTCACATCCGCGCACCACGGAATAACTGTAGTGGTAGTAGCCTCCACCATTGGCACATGAACCCATGGACAAGACCCAGCGAGGCTCAGACATTTGGTCGTAAACCTTGCGCAAAGCGGGGGCCATTTTGTTGCACAAGGTGCCGGCCACGATCATCAAATCGGATTGACGGGGACTGGGGCGAAACAACATGCCAAAGCGGTCGATGTCGTAACGAGACGCACCAGCGTGCATCATTTCAACGGCACAGCAGGCCAGACCGAAGGTCATGGGCCACAAGGAACCTGTTTTGGCCCAATTGACCACCGAGTCGTACGAGGTGGTGATGAAGCCTTCTTTGAATACGCCTTCAAGTGACATGAGTTACTCCCAATCGAGGGCGCCTTTTTTCCATTCGTAGGCGAAACCCACGACCAAGATGGCCAAGAAAATCATCATGGCCACAAACCCTGTGAAACCAATGTCTTTGAGCGACACAGCCCAGGGAAACAAAAACGCAATCTCGAGATCGAACAAGATGAACAAAATGGCCACCAAATAGTAGCGAACATCGAACTTCATTCGGGCGTCTTCAAAGGCCTCGAAGCCGCATTCGTAAGGGGAGTTTTTGGCCGCATCTGGCTTTTTCGGGCCCAGCAAATACCCAATAGCTTGAGGTGCGACGCCGACCAACAGGCCCACAACGATGAACAAAAGGACTGGCAGGTACTGCTCTAGGCTCATTTGAATCTCTGTTTGCTACTTGCCTTGCAAGCTTGACTCACGGTCCTGACGCCACGATGACATCAGGTTTTAGATGGTGCCGTCGGCGAGACTCGAACTCGCACAGCTTTCGCCACTACCCCCTCAAGATAGCGTGTCTACCAATTTCACCACGACGGCTGGTTGTTTGACCCTTCAACGCAGGCCTTTGGCATGTGTGAAGAGCCCATCATCTTAACCTTAAATCACTGCTTTGACGCCCCTGAAAGATGGATTTGTCAGAGGAGAAAAGTCACTTGCCAGGAATTTGCTGAGCAGGTCCTGCTGGGGCAGGAACTGCAGGTACCGCAGGAGCCGCGTCATTGGCGGGCGCTGTGGTCACTGGCAGGGTTTCAAGCACGCTGCTGCCCGAAGTGGAGGGACGCAAATTGCCGAAGTAGGCCAATGCCAAGGTGCAAACAAAAAAGATGGCGGCCAACACCGATGTGGTGCGGGACAAGAAGTTGGCACCACCCGTGGCACCAAACAAACTGCCAGAGGTGCCGCTGCCAAATGCCGCACCCATGTCAGCACCTTTGCCGTGCTGCACCAAGATCAGGCCGATCATGCCAATGGCAGACAGGATTTGAACCAACAGCAATAAATTGAGAAGCGTGCTCATGAATACTCCGTGAATCTCACTGCGAAGCCGCAGCCACAATGGACAAAAAATCGGCGGCTTTGAGGGACGCGCCCCCAATTAAGCCGCCATCTATATCAAGCTGCGCCAGCAAGCTGGCCGCGTTGGCTGCGTTCATGCTGCCGCCATATAACAAGGGAATGCGCTCGGGATGGTCTGTGGCTGCGGCCAATTGGGCTCGCAGCAAAGCATGGACCTCTTGCGCCTGTTCGGGAGAGGCGGTTTTGCCCGTGCCAATGGCCCAAACAGGCTCGTAGGCCACTACGATTTCGCTGATGCAATGACCGTTGGTGTGAATGACCGCCGCCAACTGACGTTTGACCACCGCCTGGGTTTGGCCTGCTTCACGCTCAGCCAAGGTTTCACCCACACACACAATGGGGGTGATGCCCGCCGCCAAGGCCCGTTGGGCTTTGGTGGCCACCAAGGCATCGGTTTCGCCATGGTATTGGCGGCGCTCCGAGTGACCGACGATGGCCACTCGAACACCAAAATCGCGCAACATGGCAGCCGACACCTCGCCGGTGAAAGCCCCTTGCTCGTGGGCAGACACATCTTGTGCGCCCCACCACAAAGCACTGCCCAGCAACTGCTGCTGCACCTGCGCCAAATAAGGCGCTGGCACGCAAACAGCTGCTTGGCAAGAGGCGGTCGATAAACCCGCATGGATGGCGTGCAGCAGGTCTTGATTGGCAGACAAGCTGCCATTCATCTTCCAATTGCCCACAATCCATTTGCGCGTCATGCTGTCACTCTTGGTGAGGTGCTTGGTCGTGCTCTTGGTGCGACTGGGCAGGCGCTTCAGGGCGGTCCAACAAAGCTTTCATGGACAGTTTGATGCGACCTTTTTCGTCGGTTTCCAACACCTTGACGCGCACGATTTGGCCCTCGGCCAACACGTCGGTGACCTTGGCAATGCGCTCGTGGCTGATTTGGCTGATGTGCAGCAAACCGTCTTTGCCAGGCAGCAGATTGACCAATGCGCCGAAGTCCAAAATTTTGGTGATCGGGCCTTCGTAGACCTTGCCAATTTCCACTTCAGCCGTGATTTCGCTGATGCGGCGTTTGGCTTCTTCAGCCTTGGCGCCGTCAGTAGCGGCAATGGTGATGGTGCCGTCTTCTTCGATGTTGATTTGGCAACCTGTTTCTTCAGTCAAAGCACGGATGACCGAGCCGCCCTTGCCGATCACGTCACGGATCTTCTCGGGGTTGATCTTCAT
>CANGHG010000076.1 GCA_947453645.1 Comamonadaceae bacterium | reverse complement strand
GAGCCGGCGGCCAAAGTGCCCATCAAAATACCGGAGCCTTTGAGAAATTCACGTCGCGCCAAGGGCAAATTTTGCTTGGGGACGATACCGCTTTCTTCGCAGTCGCTGAACTCGGACGCAGCAGGTGCAATGGGGATGGTTCGCATGGATGTCTCCTTTATGTTCTGAACGATTAACCAAATGCAGTATTTCACTGGCTTCTCGACTTGAGGTTGTATGGCGCTAAACACAAGGAAAACCCTGAGCTCCGTTAGCTGATAACCCGCTATCTCTTTGGTGTTTTCCCTAGTCCTTGTGCCAACACCCCGGATTTATTGCCACAATGCCAAACGGTCGACAACTGCACATCTTTGCAAGCGCCCGTTGCTTCTGGAGGCAGCATGAACCTCAGCACGACCAGTGTTTTGATTGACCGACTGCCATTGCCCTTGAAGGGCTTGTCGCAATGGATGTTGTCTGCCATTGGAAGACACCCGGAGCACAGCCCGCACAGACGCCCATCAGCCATGCAAGACGACGGCAACGATGACTGCAAACAGTCCCTGATGACTGTGATTGAAGCGCAAATATTGCCGCGCTTGCTGGGCGCTCATCCTTCTGAAATTGACTTGACCCCCTTGCAAGGCCAATTGATATTGCGCCCCAGCGAACAAGAAGTGGCGGTGTTTTCGCAAGCTTGCCTGGGTCAGGCTGCCAAATCACCGGTGCAAATCGTGCAAGGCTTGTTAGCCAAAGGCGTCTTGAAAGAGCAAATTTACTTGGATCTGATCACGCCTGCGGCCAGGTTGTTGGGTCAGCAGTGGACTGATGATGAAATCGACTTTGTTCAAGTTTCTCAAGGCTTGATGCAAATGCACCATGTCACCCGAGACTTGGGCTATGTCAACTCTGACATTCCGAAAGTTGCTGGTGACGTGCGTCGCATTTTGTTGGCCTGTGCACCTGGTACCCAACACATCTTGGGTTTGGCCATAGTCGCAGATTTTTTCCGCAATGCAGGTTGGCAAGTGGTGGTTGAAATTTCCAACCATGAACAAGAACTCATCAGCGCGGTCAAGGCCGAATGGTTCGACCTCATTGGTTTGTCTGTGGGTTTGATTGAGCAACTGCCAACTCTCGACCCCTTGATCACCAAACTCAAAAAATTCTCTCGCAACCCCCAATCCTCGGTGTTGCTGGGTGGACCCGCCCTGCTGGCTCAGTCCAACGATGGTTCCAATTGGGGAGCAGATGGTGTGTCCATTGACGCCGCAGAAGCCGTCAAATTGGCCAATCAACTGATGAAAAATTCTTAAGATTCCCTCTGTTTGAGCCAACAGCCTTTGGGGGCCTGCCAGAGTAAACTTCGACTCATGGCCTCCAAAGCACCTCCCCCACTGATTCGCAGCAGCAAGGCCTTTTCGGTTGAAATCCCCGAAGGCTCCAACAGCGCCAAAGCCAGGCGCAGCGATGTGGTGGGCAGCGATGATTTGGAGATTCACAAAAGCAGTTCCAACTTTCAGAGTCAAGAACCTGACCACGGTGCTTCCAAAGGGTTTCACGATGACCAGCCCTTGGATTCGGGTTCAGCCATTGGTGAGCATCATGCGACGCTGGGCAGTGCCAACGTGCAAGACCACCAGGAGTCTTTGAAAGACCGTTTTGCGGCTGATCAATCAGGTCATGCACATGCTGACCAGATGGTTCATGAAGATGAACACCCATCAGAGAATTTGGCCAAACACCCCAGCGAAGATCAGGCTGCGGCAGCCAAGGGCGTGGCTGTTGTCGGTGATGCGCACCAAGACAATTTACAAGGCATTGCGGACGATGCTTTGCACGACTCACAAGCTGGCATCGCCAAAGACGCCATCAAAGATAACTTGCAAGGCATTGCCAATGAAGCCTTGCATGACCATTTGGTGGATGTGGCACAAGATCATGATGCTGTTCACAAACACGCTGGCCTTGCCAAGGACGCCATCCAAGACAACCTCCAAGGTGTTGGCAACGATGCCATCCAAGACAATATTCAAGGCGTTGCCAAGGACGCTGAGCACCACAACAAAGCAGGGCTTGCCAAAGAAACCGAATATGACAACAAAGTGGGCATCCCCAAAGACGCCATTCAAGACAACAAAGCAGGTGTTGCCAAGGACGGCATCACTGACAACAACGCAGGTATTGGCAAAGAACACTTAGAAGATCATGTGGTGCAGCTGCCAAGCACAGAGCATCTTCTGCAGGATGGTCCCAAGCCTCAGGTGCATCCATCTGATGATTCAGCAACACAGCATGCCACTGAACAATCTGGCAGTTCGCAGACCAAAACAAAACCCCAACCGCTGGCACAACATGCTTTGAGCACCGAGGAAGTAGCCTCTCATGCTGAAGCCCTGTTGCATGCCCAGCAGGAAAAAGCCAAACGAATGGAAGAGTTTCACGGACGCGTGGACGCCATCCGCAAAACCGTGTCAGGCATCAATCACAAGCTGGATGAACTCGACGAAGACGGTGCGCCCATCAAGCATTGAGCGAGACTTCTACAACTGTGCATCGGCAGACGGCAAGCGAGATGCCAGCACTTTGTCAATGCGTCGACCATCCAAGTCCACCACCTCAAAACGCCAACCCTGGGTCTGCACCGACTCCCCCTCTTTGGGCACTTGACCCGAGATGAACATGATGAGTCCCGCCAAGGTGTTGTAGAGGCCCTTGTCATCCTCGGGCAGCTCAGACAACTCCAGCCGCGACTTGAGTTCTTGCGCGGGCATCATGCCGTCAAGCAACCAACTGCCATCGTCGCGTTGAACCGCCCAAGCCTCTTGCGGCAAGGTGGTTTGCACCAATTCACCGGTGATGGCTTCCAGCAGGTCACGCGGTGTCATGAGGCCTTGCACCACGCCGTATTCGTCGACCACCAACACCATGCGACCACTCACCGACTTGGCGTTTTCAGAGGCTTTGGTGTGGGGCTTTCGAAATTGCTCTAACAAGTCCAAGCCTGTGAGGGTCTCAGGCACGAAGGCGGCCGTTTCAGACCATGAGTCCAAGGGCGCTTGACTCTCGTAGTGGGTGAGCAAACTGGCCATGCTGACCATGCCCACCACATCGTCCAAACCACCGCGACAAACCGGATACCAAGAATGCGTGGGCTGCCCTTGCAACTGCTGCATGGCTTCGCGCACACCCAAGCTGCTCTCCAACCACACGATGTCGGTGCGTGGCACCATGAGCGAAGCCAAGGTGCGTTCATCCAAATGAAACACGTTCTTCACCATTTGGTGTTCATGGTGTTCAATCAAGCCCGCATCCACGCCCTCGACCAAACTGGCGGTGATTTCTTCTTCGGTGACTTGCCGCACTTGCTTCATGTCGATGCGCATGAGGTGCAGCACGGCAGCGGTACAGGCCGACAAAAAATGCACCAATGGCCTGGCCATGACCGACAAGGCGTACATGGCGGGTGCAGTCATTCGTGCAGCCGTTTCTGGGTAGATTTGTCCGATGCGCTTGGGCACCAATTCGCCAAACAAAATGGTGTTGAGGGTGATGGCAGTCACCACCGAGATGGTGGCCAACACCCCTGCCAATGAGTCGACCACCCCCATGCGCACATACCAAGCAGCCACACCTTCGCTGAATGCGGCTTCACCAATGATGCCGTTCAACACCCCCAAGGTGGTGATGCCAATTTGAATGGTGGACAAAAAATGCGTGGGCTGCTTTTGCAACTCCAAGGCCGCGTTGGCGCCTGAGGCCCCTGCGGCTTGCAAGCTGACCAACAGGGCTTTTTTGCTGGAGGCCAAGGCCATCTCAGACATGGCGAACAAGCCATTGAGGATGGTCAAGAAAACAATCAGTAAGACATCCATGCGGGGCTTTATCTCTTCGGTGACAATCAATACATGGCACTTTACTTGATTGGAGACGTCCAGGGCTGCAATGCCAGTTTGGGACATTTGTTAGACACCCTGGGCTTTTCCCCCAGTCGCGACACCATTTACCTGTTGGGCGATTTGATCAACCGAGGTCCCGACAACCTGGGCGTGTTGAAACGATTGCAATCCTTTGAGCACAGTGCCAAATGCATTCTTGGCAACCACGATTTGCATTTGCTGGGTGTGCATTTGGGCATCCGCAGTTTGAAACCTGGGGACACAGTCCAAGACCTGTTGCTAAGCCCTGAGCGAGACAGCCACATGGATTGGTTGAGACACCAAGCCCTGGCCCTGATGCAAGACGATGTGCTGATGGTGCATGCAGGTGTGTTGCCCGCTTGGACAGCAAGCCAAACACTGTCCTTGGCTGCTGAAGTCAGCGCTGTTCTTCAAAGCCCTGATTGGCAAGACTTCATCCAACAGATGTATGGCAACCTGCCTGCAGCTTGGCAGAATGACTTGCAAGGCGTTGAGCGGCTGCGGGTGATTGTGAATGGCCTCACCCGATTGCGCTATTGCACGCCCGAGGGCGAGATGGAGTTTGCTCACCACGGTGCACCTGATGTGGCACCTGTGGGCTTTGTGCCCTGGTTTGAAGTACCGAACAGACAAACCTCTGAGGTCACCGTGGCGTTTGGCCATTGGTCTTCTTTGCCTGCATTGAACAGGCCAGATGTGTTGGAGCTCGACTCTGGCTGCGTCTGGGGTCGCGGTTTGACAGCCCTGCACTTGCATGCGCAAGGCACAGGCTTACATCAACGCATCACCGTGCCATCGGTGGAAAAGCGATGAAGCGTTATTGAGTTTCGGTGGTTTTGAACAGCGCCGCCACTTTGCGCTTGGGTTTGATATTGGGCGATATGCCGCGTCCCGCCGAACTTGCGCTGGTGGTCGCAGATGTTGGCATGGAGGATGCGGACTCTGCAGCCTCATAGGGCTTGTCAAAGAAGGGATCGCTCACCTTGGCTGGTGGCGTGAACCTGCTGCGAGAAGGTTTGTGATCTTGGGCGCTGTCGTCGTCCCAACCACGGCGTGATGAACTGCTTCTCTCGCGTGGGCGATGGTCTTCGAAGGACATGCTTTGCAGTTCGATTTTTTGCTTGGTGAGCTTTTCAATGTCCCCCACCAAACGTGCGTCCGATGGTGATGCGAAGCTCACAGCCAAGCCTTCGGCACCCGCACGGCCTGTGCGGCCAATGCGGTGGATGTAATCCTCGGCGTTGAACGGGATGTCGATGTTGAACACCGCAGGCACGTCCTTGATGTCCAAGCCGCGAGCAGCCACATCGGTGCAAATCAGCAGGTCCACCTCGCCCTTTTTGAAGGCTTCGAGTGCTTTCAAGCGCTCGTCTTGACTCTTGTCACCGTGCAAGGCCGCGGTGCGCAACCCATCTCGCTCCAAGGCGCGGGCCAATCGTGCACAACCCAGCTTGCTGTTGACAAACACAAAGGCCTGCGTGATGCCCCGCTCTTTCACAATTTGCTTGAGGGCTTGTCGCTTGTCGTCCTCGGCCACATTGAAAAACAACTGCGTGACGGTGGAAGCCGTTTGGTTAGGTCGAGCCACTTCAATCGTGACAGGGTTTTGCAAATAGCTAGAGGCCAATCGCTTGATCTCTGGCGAAAAAGTGGCCGAGAACAAGAGCGTGGTGCGCTGCTTGGGCAAGTAGCTCAAGATGCGCTGCAAGTCTGGCAAGAAGCCAATGTCGAGCATGCGGTCGGCTTCGTCGAGCACCACATATTCCACCTGATTCAGCACCGCGGTCTTGGCTTCGATGTGGTCCAACAAACGGCCAGGTGTGGCCACCAACACTTCAACACCACGTTTGAGCTCTGCGGTTTGGGGCTTCATGTCCATGCCGCCAAACACCACGGCAGAACGAAGTTGGGTGTACTTGGCGTACATCTTCACTTGTTGGGCCACTTGGTCGGCCAACTCACGGGTGGGCAACAAGACCAGGGCGCGCACGGGGTGACGGGCTGGGGAAGTGGAGCTGTTTTCGTGCTTGATCATGCGCTGCAAAAGCGGCAGCGAGAAAGCAGCGGTTTTGCCGGTGCCGGTTTGTGCGGCACCCATGACATCTTGACCCGACAAGACCACTGGAATGGCCTGCGCTTGAATGGGTGTCATGGATTCGTAACCCATTTCAGCGACGGCTTTCGCCAAATTGGGGTCTAACTGCAGTTGCGAGAATGAATTCATATATGGCGCTGATTGTCGCACTCTAGGCAGACCGCCCTAAAACCCTGGATATGACGGGTCTCAAGTCTTGGGCAGGGTCACGCCCACCTGGCCTTGGTACTTGCCGCCTCGGTCTTTGTAGCTGGTTTCGCAGACCTCGTCGCTCTCGAAAAACAGCACCTGGGCACAGCCCTCGCCTGCGTAAATTTTGGCGGGCAAGGGCGTGGTGTTGCTGAACTCCAAGGTCACGTAACCTTCCCACTCGGGTTCGAAAGGCGTCACATTCACGATGATGCCGCAACGAGCGTAGGTGCTTTTTCCCAAACAGATGGTGAGCACATTGCGAGGAATTCGAAAGTATTCAAGTGTGCGAGCTAAAGCAAAGCTGTTGGGGGGGATGATGCAAACGTCGGACTCGATGTCGACAAAGCTCTTGGGATCGAAGTTTTTGGGGTCGACCACGGTGCTATAGATGTTGGTGAACACCTTGAACTCGGGTGCACAACGGATGTCGTAGCCGTAGCTGCTGGTGCCGTAGCTGACGATTTTTTGTCCCGCAGCATCTTGGCGAATTTGCCCCGGTTCGAAGGGCTCGATCATGCCGTGCTGCTCTGCCATGCGGCGAATCCATTTGTCGCTTTTGATGCTCATGCCACTGCCTTGTTGTGAATGGGCAGATTGTAGGCAATCAGGGCAAACTGCCCTGCACGCCTTGCACCAAGAACTTCATGTTCAAGATCTGCTCATCTGTGAGGCTCTGGCCTCGGGCCAAGATCACCTGGTCTTGGTTGTCCAGAATGGGGCCTGCAAATGGCTGCAAGCTGCCCTTGCCAATGGCACGTTGCAAGCGCAAGATTTCCCCCTCCACACGCTTGGGGACCTTGGGGCCAAACGCGTCGACCTTGATCATGCCCTCGTGCACGCCGCCCCACACATTACCGCTCTGCCAGGTGCCTTGCAGCACCGCCTTGGCGCGTTGGCTGTAGTAGTTGCCCCATTGGTGGGTGATGGCCAAGAGCTGCGCTTGCGGTGCCACATGGCGCATGTCCGAGTGGTAGGCGATGGCCATCTTGCCACGCTCTTGCGCGGCCACCATCACCGCTTCGGAGGCCGTGTGGAAAGAAAGCACGTCCGCCTTTTGGTTCATCAGCGTCATGGCAGCTTCGCGCTCACGGGCCGGGTCGAACCAGGTGTCCAGCCAAATGAGCTTGACCTGTGCGTTCGGGTTGACCGAGCGCATGCCCAAGGTGAAAGCGTTGATGCCTTGCACCACCTCAGGGATGGGAAAGCTCGCCACATAACCCGCAATACCGCTCTTGCTCATGCGACCTGCGGCAATGCCTGCCAAGAAGCGGCCCTCGTAATAACGGGCGTTGGCGGTAGCGACATTGGGGGCTGTTTTGTAGCCGGTGATGGACTCGAACTTCACGTTCGGGAAGTCGGCGGCCACCTTCATGGTGGGCTCCATGTAGCCAAAGCTGGGCGTGAAGATCAGGCCCACACCCTGTTTGGCCATGTCACGGATGACGCGCTCAGCGTCAGCACCTTCGGCCACGTTTTCAGCGAACTGGGTTTGAACCTTGAAACCTTCTTTTTTAAGTTTGTCTTCAAGGGCCAAGCGGCCCAGCTCGTGCTGGTGCACCCAGCCGCTGGGCAGGCGTGGCGTGACGTAAACGAAGCCGACTTTGAGGGACTTATGGTCGTCCCCCTGAGCTGCGAGCGTTGGGGTAGAAAACAAAGCAAGCGCGAACAGCGCTGCGATGAGGTTTTTGTACATGGTGTTCCTCGACATGGCCCCGAGGGCGTTCAACAGTAAAAAACGCACCCGAAGGTGCGTTTTCATGAATGGCGGAGTGGACGGGACTCGAACCC
The DNA here is from genome assembly GCA_947453645.1 of Comamonadaceae bacterium. Lineage (GTDB taxonomy): Bacteria > Pseudomonadota > Gammaproteobacteria > Burkholderiales > Burkholderiaceae_C > Limnohabitans. The sequence goes on along the minus strand of CANGHG010000076.1, from coordinate 75 downwards.
GCGACCCCCGGCGTGACAGGCCGGTATTCTAACCAACTGAACTACCACTCCTGGTAGATAGCTTCGCTTCAACTG
>CANGHG010000075.1 GCA_947453645.1 Comamonadaceae bacterium | reverse complement strand
GTGCGTGGCCGCGCAGGTTTGCCCGACGCAGCCCGGGCCCGCGCCGACCACCAGTTTGCTTATGTGAATGGCCGTTTTGTGCGCGACCGTGTGCTCAGCCATGCGGCCAAAAGCGCTTATGAAGATGTGTTGCACGGACAGCGGCAACCGGTGTATGCGCTCTACATCGACATGGACCCCACACAGGTGGATGTGAATGTGCACCCCACCAAAATCGAATTGCGCTTTCGCGACAGCCGCTTGGTGCACCAAGCGGTGCAACACGCCTTGGTGCAAGCCCTGTCGGTGTCACGGGCGGGCATGGGCAGAGCAGCACCAACCACGCAAGACAGGCAGCAAGCCATCGCTGCATTGCAAACATTTGGCCAAACATCAGCCTCTCAAAGCGGTTTGCCTTGGGCAGCGCCTTCGGCGGGTCAGCCAGTGCACAACTTGGCGGCACTCTGGCAGCCCAACACCTTGACCGCCCGCGAGGATTCGCCACTCCCGCCAAGCGAACCACTGCCTGCAGGCGACTGGCCGCTGGGCAAAGCGCTGGCGCAGTTGCAAGGTGTGTACATCCTCGCCGAGAACCAGCAAGGCTTGGTGGTGGTGGACATGCATGCTGCCCACGAACGCATTGTTTACGAGCAACTCAAAACCCAATTGGCCCAACACCAGTTGCAAAGCCAAACCTTGTTGCTGCCTGAGAGCTTTGCAGCCACACCGCAGGAAATGGCCGCGGTTGAAAACCATGCCAGCACGTTGGCAGAACTGGGGCTGGACATTGAAGGCCTGGGCGCTCAGTCGCTGGTGGTGCGGCGTGTGCCCGCCACCTTGGCGCAAGGCGACGCCGTGGCCTTGGCCCGCAGTGTGCTGGCCGAACTGGCCCAGCACGAAGCTCACCAGGTGTTGCAACGCGCACGCGATGATGTATTGGCCAGCATGGCTTGCCATGCAGCCGTTCGGGCCAACCGTCAACTGAGCTTGGCCGAGATGAACGCCTTGTTGCGTCAAATGGAAACAACCGAACGCGCCGATCAATGCAACCACGGCAGACCCACTTGGCGACAACTGTCCTTGGGCGACTTGGACAAGTTGTTTTTACGAGGCCGTTGATGCATCCTTATTTGGTCATTTTGTTGTTGTCCTTGGGCATTGGTTTGCAGCCAGTCTCCACCGATTTATACCTGCCAGCCCTGCCCGGTTTGGCGCTCGATTTGCACGCCAGCGTCAGCATGGTGCAGTACACCCTCACGGGTTTGCTGCTGGCCTTTGGCATATCGCAACTCTTGTGGGGTCCGTTTTCAGACAAGGTCGGGCGTCGGCCCATCATGCTGTTTGGCTTGGGGCTGTATCTGGTGGCCGCAGCAGGCTGTGTGCTGAGCACCAGCATTGAGATGCTGATCGTTTGGCGCGTGGTTCAAGGCACGGCCATGGGTGCGGTCATCACCAGCGCGCGAGCCGTGGTGCGGGATTTGTACCAACCCCTGGAAGGCGCCCGCATCATGTCCAAAGCCATGACTGGCTTGGGGGCCATGGCCTGCACCAGTCCGCCATTGGGTGGTTTCTTGAGTCAGCACTGGGGCTGGCAAGTGGCCTTGATGTCAGTGGTGGTCTACGCCGCAGGAACTTTGGCCTTGGTCGCTTGGAAGTTTGAAGAATCCATCAGCAGCCGCAACCCCGACGCCCTGCACCTGCCCACCATGCTGCGCATTTGGATCGAAGTCCTCAAGAATCCCACCTTCCGAGCCTTTGCACTCTTGTCCGTGGCGGCTTATGGGGCGCTGTTCACTTACTTGGCGACCTCGTCGTTTGTGTTCATTCAGGTGCTGCACCTGAGTGGCTTGCAACTGGGCTGGATTTTGTCCTCCATGTCCTTGGTTTACATCACAGGCACCTTGGTGTGTCGCTATTTGCTGCGCCACATTGGCATGCGCAAAACCATCGCCTGGGCGGGCGCATCCAGCGCCTTCAGCGGCCTGTGTTTGTGCCTGTTGGTCTACACCGATCACGCCACAGCCACCGCCTTGGTGTTGGCCATGTACCCCATGATCTTGGCGCACGGCATTCACCAACCCATTGGGCAAAGCGGTGCTGTCGGACCCTTCCCTTTGTCGGCTGGCGCGGCCTCGGCGCTGAATGGTTTTTTGATGATGCTGGCCGCCTTTGCCACAGGCGCTTGGTTGGGTCGCAGCATCGACGGCACGCTGTTTCCACTGGCGCATGGCGTGGCGTTTTGGGGCGTGGTGTTGGCTTTGACCGCCTGGACTTTGGTGCAATGGCATGGCGAACCTCACACCACCGACTGAGTTGTTCGATCGCTTTGAGGGTCTGGGTTTGGCAGGCCCCACCGCCAGTGGCAAAACCGCATTGGCTCTGGCCTTGGCGCAAACCATGCCCATTGAAATCATCAGCGTCGATTCGGCTTTGGTTTACAAAGGCATGGACATTGGCACAGCCAAACCCTCGGCCCAAGAACTGGCCAGCGTGCCCCACCACTTGATTGACATCCGCGACCCCAGCCAGTCCTACAGCGCTGCGGAGTTTGCTAGAGACGCCGCCCGACTCATGAGCGAGATACGTGCGCGTGGCCGCATGCCCTTGCTGGTGGGCGGCACCATGTTGTATTTCAAGGCCTTGATGGAAGGCTTGGACGATTTGCCCTTGGCAGACCCTGCAGTGCGCAGCGACATACAAGCGAAAGCCACCGCCTTGGGTTGGCCAGCGCTGCACGCCGAATTGGCGCAGGTGGACCCCACCACAGCAGCACGTTTGCCGCCCCTGGATGCACAACGCATCTCACGTGCTTTGGAGGTGTGGCGCATCAGCGGACGCCCCTTGTCCTCGTTTTTTGGTGAAAGCAAGAAAGCCGGGCCGCGCATTGCTTTGCTGTCCTTGGAACCGCAAAACCGCGCCTGGTTGCACGAGCGCATTGCACAGCGCTTCGATGCCATGTTGAACGCAGGTTTGTTGGACGAGGTGAAACGTTTGCGTGCCAGAGGCGACCTGAAGGCAGACATGCCCTCGATGCGCTGTGTGGGCTATCGACAAGCATGGGAGGCGCTGGACGCCTGTGAGGGTGGCCAGTTGAGCAATTCGGCCTTGACCTTGATGCGCGAGAAAGGCATTGCCGCCAGCCGACAACTCGCCAAGCGCCAACTCACTTGGCTGCGCAGCATGACGCAGCGGCATGTGGTGGATGCGGATTCACAAGACCCGTTTTCTGCTGCACTGAAAGTGCTTGGGGACTTGCCATCTTTGTGAGTCTCTTTCAAGATGCGCATCTGCTGGTGGCACTCAAGCCCAGCGGCTTGCTCAGCGTGCCTGGACGTGGCCCTGACAAGCAAGACTGTTTGTCCGCACGTGTTCAGCACATGCACCCACAAGCCTTGGTGGTGCACCGCTTGGACCAAGCCACGTCTGGCCTCATGTTGTTTGCCCTGTCCAGCGATGTGCAACGCCGTTTGAGCATGGCTTTTGAGGCCAGGCAGGTGCGCAAGACTTACCACGCCTGGGTGGAGGGTGTGTTGCCCAAGCAAGCGGATTGGCAAACCATAGACCTGCCGATTTTGTTGGACTGGCCCAACCGCCCTGTGCACATCATCGACCCTCAGGGCAAGCCCAGCCAAACTCGTTGGCGCTGCATTGAGCACCACCCAGCCTTGCCAGCTTCATTGCTGGCGTTGCAACCCCTGACTGGGCGAACCCATCAACTGCGGCTTCATCTCAAAGCCATGGGACATCCGATTTGGGGGGATGCGCTGTACGCACCCCCAGAGGTTCAAGCTCGCTCACCTCGACTGCTGCTGCACGCCAGCGAACTCGGTTTGGCCCATCCGATCACGCAACTGGACATGCATTGGGTTTGTCCGCCCGACTTCGTCTAGCGAGACTGGGGTTGCTTCGCTTCGCTCGCAAAGTCAATCACATGACAGCCACATGACAGTGCTGGGGGATTCATTTGCCCTGAAAGTCCCGCCATCAAGCGCGGTTTATGATGTCGCCAACATTGAAAAACTGAGCTTCTCATGACTGACACCAACACCTTGGATTTGCAACCAACCCTCACCTGGTCTGACGATCTGATTTTGAACATGGACAAGATGGACCAAACCCATCTTGAATTTGTGGAGTTGCTCGCGGCCACGGAAACAGCGCCAGACGATCAAATTCTGCAAAAGTTCATCGAATTGATTGCCCACACCGAAGAGCACTTTGCTGGTGAAAACCAATGGATGCAAGACGTGGACTTCGGCCCAGGCGGCTGCCACAGTGACGAGCACGACATGATTTTGAAAGTCATGCGCGAAGCCCTGCGGCGTGGTCAGGTGGATGGCAAATTGGGCTTGGTGCGCCAACTCACCGGCGAATTGGCGGTTTGGTTTGATGGACACGCCAAGAGCATGGACGCGGTGTTGGCCATGTTCTTGAAAGAAGTGCAATACGACCCGACCACCCGCATCGTGCACAAGCCCCAGGTACTTCCAGAAGGCGCTCCACCGCCAGAATGCGGCGTGCCTTTGGACGAAGTCAGCCCCTCGGTTTAAGCGAAGGCGGTTTCAGCAGGCGCATGGGCGGGCGTCATGCCAAACGCTTGCGCCAGCAACTCAAATGAACGGCATTGCACCACGGGGTCGTGGGTCCAGGTGCAAACCACCAGTTCATCCAGCGCCAAGCCGCTGGCCAACACACGCAATTTCTCCGCAGTTTCGTCAGCATTGCCCACCAATGCTTGCGAAAGCATGGCTTGCATGTCGGCTTTTTGATCGGCGCTCAAATCAGCCCCCGCCATTTCTGGGGACAACAAAGGACCAGCCTTGCCACGGTTGCGGTCCATTCGCCAGCGGGCGCGGGTTTGAAATTGGAAATGAGCTTCTTCAGTGGTGTCACAGGCCAACGCCGACACGCAAATGGTGGCTTTAGGTTGTTGCAAATAAGGGCTGGGACGAAATTGACTGCGGTAAATGTCCAGCGCTTGCTCCACGCCCACGCCGTCGCTGAAGAAATAGGCAAAGGCGTAAGGCAGACCCAAGTGCGCAGCGAGTTGTGCGCCATAGTTGGAGCTGCCCAATATCCACAAGGCGGGAGAAGTCTCACTCATGGGAAACGCCCATACGCCTTGTCCAGGGTGACCCGTGGGCATGGTTTGGCCAGTCACCCATGCTTGCAGTTCCATGACCTGTTGTGGAAATCGTTCTGAAGCGTGGCGATCGGGGTTGAGCAGTTGGGCGGTCCGCCCGTCGCTGCCAGGGGCGCGTCCCACGCCCAGATCCATGCGTCCAGGTGCCAAGGCATCGAGCACTCTGAATTGCTCGGCCACCTTGAAAGCGGCATAGTGCGGCAACATGACGCCCGCGCTGCCCAGTCGAATGCGAGAGGTGCGCGCCGCGATGGCGGCCAACAAAACTTCGGGCGCGGTGCCTGCGATGCTGCCCAAGCTGTGGTGTTCGCTGACCCAAAAACGTTCGTAGCCCCAAGCTTCACAGCGCTGGGCCAGAGCCAGTGTGTTGCGAATAGATTCGTCTTGAGGGCGTCCCATGGACACCACAGATTGGTCGAGCACGGAGAGTTTCAGCATCCTTCCATCATACGGAAGCGAGCTGAAACGCTGGTTCAAGCTATGTCAATGGCCGCTTGGCGCCGCTTGGTGCCTACCCGAATGGAGAGCATGGCCTGGAAGTATCCTCGCAACCAGCCCATCTCGACCGGCTTGTGCAACACATGGGTGCCCTCTGGCAAGGCACCGTATTCCTTGATTTCTTCTTCGTTCAACCCCGTGATGACGATCACCGCGACTTGTGCAAATTGAGGATGGGTGTTGAGTTGACGCAGCATTTCAACGCCGTCGATGCCTGGCATGCGCAAGTCTGTGAGCAACACTTGCGGTTTGACCACGGGGATGTCGAGCAAGGCTTCAATGGCCGATGAGGCGATGGTGGCATCGATGGACAAGTCCCAACTGTCAAAGTGCGCTTGGTACATGGCACGGGTGGCGGCATCGTCCTCGACCACCAAGACACGCAGGTATTTGCCATCTTGATACTGCAAAGGCGGTGCCAAGGACGCGCGGTTTTGGTATTGGTAAATGGATTGGATGGAAATTCGCCGATGGCCGCCTTGGGTTTTCCAGGCGGTGAGTTCGTTTTTTTCAACCAAGGTTTGGACTGAACCAACTGATAAATTCAGCAATTTGGCGGCATAACTGGTACCGCAATATTCATCGGTTGCATCGGGTGTGGCTTTGTGACTCATGATGGGGCTCCACTGGGTTGCTTGTCGTGCAAAAAGATTTAACTGAGCAAATTTTATAGTATTTTAAGTTTAAAAAACCGAATTAATGCTCGATTTAGTGATTTTTTAGAATTAATTAATTCTTATCAACTTTTTGCAACACTTGCTCACCCCATCCCCAAGCCTATTTCAGCGCTTTGAAACGCACTCGCTTGGGCTTGGCACCCTCTTCACCCAAGCGGCGCTTCTTGTCGGCCTCGTACTCTTGGTAGTTGCCGTCGAAGAACACCCACTGACTGTCGCCCTCGGCGGCCAGGATGTGGGTGGCAATCCGGTCCAAGAACCAACGGTCGTGGCTGATGACCATGACCGAGCCTGCAAATTCAAGCAAGGCGTCCTCCAGGGCACGCAAGGTTTCCACGTCCAAGTCGTTGGAGGGTTCGTCCAGCAGCAGCACGTTGCCGCCTTCAATCAGGGTTTTGGCCAGGTGCAAGCGGCCGCGCTCACCACCCGACAAAGTGCCGACTTTTTTCTGCTGGTCGCCACCGTTGAAGTTGAAGCGCCCGCAATAGGCACGGCTGGGCATTTGAAACTTGCCCACGGTGAGGATGTCCAAGCCGCCCGACACATCTTCCCAAACGGTTTTTTCATTGGCCAGGTCGTCGCGGTTTTGGTCCACAAAGGCCATCTTCACGGTTTGGCCCACTTTGACCTCGCCGCTGTCGGCTTTTTCCTTGCCCGCAATCAGCTTGAACAAGGTGGATTTACCCGCTCCGTTGGGGCCGATGATGCCGACGATGGCACCCGCAGGTACTTTGAAACTCAGGTTGTCAATCAGCACCCTGTCGCCAAATGACTTGCTGACATTGACAAATTCGAACACCTCGTTGCCCAAACGCTCGGCCACGGGAATGAAAATCTCTTGGGTCTCATTGCGCTTTTGGTATTCGTAGTCGGAGAGTTCTTCAAAACGAGCCAAACGTGCCTTGCTCTTGGCTTGACGACCTTTGGGGTTTTGACGGGCCCATTCCAGCTCTTTCTTCATGGCCTTGGTGCGGGCATCTTCGGTGCGCTGCTCTTGCTCCAGGCGGGCTTCTTTTTGCTCCAACCACAGGGAGTAATTGCCTTTGTAGGGAATGCCGTGGCCGCGGTCTAGTTCCAAAATCCATTCGGCGGCGTTGTCCAAGAAGTAGCGATCGTGGGTGATGGCCACCACGGTGCCCGAAAAGCGCGATAAAAATTGCTCCAACCAATCGACGGATTCGGCATCCAAGTGGTTGGTGGGCTCGTCCAGCAGCAGCATGTCGGGGCGTGACAACAGCAAGCGGCACAAGGCCACGCGGCGTTTTTCGCCGCCAGACAACTTGCCAATGACCGCATCCCAGGGAGGCAAGCGCAAGGCGTCAGCTGCAATTTCAAGCTGGTGCTCGGAGGCGTCACCCGCCGTGGCGATGATGGCTTCGAGCTTGGCCTGCTCGGCGGCCAGTGCGTCAAAGTCGGCGTCTTCTTCGGCGTAGGCAGCGTAGACCTCTTCCAGGCGGGTTTGCGCGGCCTTGACCTCGCCCATGCCGTTTTCCACGGACTGGCGCACGGTTTCTGTGGGGTCCAGCTGAGGCTCTTGGGGTAAATACCCGATCTTCAAACCCGCCATGGGAATGGCTTCACCCTCGATTTCCTTGTCAATGCCGGCCATGATTTTCAGCAAGGTGGACTTGCCCGAGCCGTTCAAGCCCAGCACGCCGATCTTGGCGCCAGGAAAGAAGCTGAGGGAAATGTCCTTCAGGATTTGGCGTTTGGGGGGCACGATTTTGCCGACCCGGTTCATGGAGAAAACGTATTGGGACATGGAATGACTCTCTAGGCTGTGCGCCACACAATGTGGCGTGGGTGAACGAGCGATTATCTCTGCTTCAATTGACGCCCCTGCTTTCGTGCGAGAATGAGTTCCAGTTGATGCCACCAGTTGCCTCAACATCAGCG
>CANGHG010000074.1 GCA_947453645.1 Comamonadaceae bacterium | reverse complement strand
GGCGTTCAAGACGGGGTTGGATGAATACATGAAGTATTACAACCACGATCGGATCAAGGAAAAACTAAAGGGACTGAGTCCTGTGCAATACAGAATTCAGTCCCTTAAAGTAGCCTAGTTAAACCGTCCAACTATTGGGGGTCAGTTCACTAGGCGGGTTTTTTGTTACTTGGTTGATACTGTTTCAGCCCATCAACAAACCATGCGTGCGTGCAAAGTGCAGGGTTTGGGTACGGCTTTTGACACCCAAGCGGCGGAACAGGCGCCACAAGTGAACCTTGACGGTGTGCTCGCTGATGTTGAGTTCGGCGGCGATGTCACGGTTGGACAAGCCTCGGTCGAGCATGAGGATGAGCTGCTTTTGGCGCTTGGAGAGTTTGATGTCACCCACCACCACGGCGTCGGCGTCGGCGTCGTCGTCATCGTTTTTCATGATGTCGTGGATGGCCTGGGAAATTTCGGCGGTGTCGGTGGATTTTTCAATATAGAGGTCGGCACCGGCTTCCAAGCAAGCGTCGCGGGCTTCGCCTGAGGGCATGGCCGACAAGACCACCAGGGGAATTTCGGGGTACATCTTTTTCACGTCGGAGATGGCGGTGGCGCCTTTGACGCCAGGCAGCAGCAAGTCCAGCACAAACAGTTCAGGCTCACCATTTTTGATGAGGGCCGCCTGCAATTCGCTGAATTTTTCCAGTTCCACCACTTTGGAAGCTGGACGCAAGCGGCGCAGCAGCATGCCAATCATTTGGCGAACCATGGGATGGTCATCAATCACATACAAACTCATATCAATCTCCGGTGTCAATAATTCAGGCCCATGGCCTCGCGCACGTCGCGCATGGTCTCTTGCGCCGTGGCACGAGCGCGCTGTGTTCCAGCGTCAACGATATCACGAACGAGTCGAGGATTGGAAACAAAAGGCTCAGCTCGCGCCAACATGGGCGCTTGCTCAGCCAAGATGGCGTCGATGATGGGCTGCTTGCAGTCCAAACATCCGATACCGGCACGGGTGCATTCAGTTTTCACCCATGTTTTGGTCGCCTCTGGCGAGTAGACCAAATGGAATTGCCACACCGGACAGCGCTCGGGGTTGCCGGCGTCGCTGCGTTTGACCCTGGCGGGGTCGGTGGGCATGCGTTTGACCTTGGTCTCAATGCTGGCGCGGTCTTCACGCATGGCAATCGAGTTGTTGTAGCTCTTGCTCATCTTCGCGCCGTCCAAGCCGGGCAATTTGCTGGCCTCGGTCAACAGCGCATGGGGCTCGGTCAACACGGCTTTGCCCGTGCCCTTGAAATAACCTTCCAAGCGCTCGCGGTCTTTGTCGGTGAGTTCGGGTGCGGTTTGCAAATAGCCCATGGCGCCTTCCAAGGCCTTGCTGTCACCCGATTCCTGAAATTGTTTACGGGATTTTTCAAAGCGCTTGACGCTGTCTTTGGGCAACTTGGCCAAGCAATCTTGCACCAGTGCGTCGAAATTGGGTTCGCGGCCATACAAATGGTTGAAACGACGCGCTGTCTCGCGGGTCAGCTCCACATGGCTGGCTTGGTCTTCACCCACGGGCACATGGCGGGCTTTGTAAATCAGGATGTCAGCGGCTTGCAGCAGGGGATAGCCCAAAAAACCATAGGTGGTGAGGTCTTTGTCTTTCAACTTCTCCATCTGGTCTTTGTAGGTGGGCACACGCTCTAACCAACTGAGTGGCGTGCCCATGCTCAGGAGGGTGAACAACTCGGCATGCTCGGGGATGCGGCTTTGCAAAAAAATGGTGCATTGGTTCGGGTCCAGGCCCGCGGCCAACCAGTCGATCACCATTTCATAGACGTTTTTCTCAATGACGTCGCGGCTTTCGTAATGGGTGGTCAGGGCGTGCCAATCGGCGACGAAGTAGAAGCACGCCATCTGGGATTGCAGACGCACCCAGTTTTTCAAGGCGCCGTGGTAGTGGCCCAAATGCAGCGCGCCCGTGGGGCGCATGCCAGAAAGAACACGTTCGCTCATGAGGTGGATGGAAGAAATAAAGCAGCCAAAGGAAGCAGCAGCCATTGAATGGCCTGCATGGAAGCCGACATGATGGGGCGCATCCACAGCGCGTTGACCACGCCCAAGAGGACCAAGCCCATGACGATGAAAAACCCGTAACGCTCCAAATTGGCAAACCGCACGGCCATGCGCCAAGGCAGCAAACCAACCACCATGCGGCCACCGTCCAGCGGCGGCAGGGGGAACAAATTAAACGCGAACATCACCAAATTCACCAAGATGCCAGCTCTGGCCATCTCGATGAAAAAGGGTTCTTCGACCTCCATGCCGGCCATGAAGTACAGCGCCGCAGCCCACGCCAAGGCTTGCAAGAAATTGCTGGCTGGACCCGCCAAAGCCACCCAAATCATGTCGCGTTTGGGGTGGCGCAAGCGGCTGAAGTCCACAGGCACCGGCTTGGCATAGCCAAACAAAAATTGACCTGAGGTGGCAACGTAAAGCAGCAAGGGCATGGCGATGGTACCGACCAGGTCGATGTGGGGGATGGGGTTCAAGGTGACGCGGCCCATGCTCCAGGCAGTGTTGTCGCCAAACAGCTTGGCGATGTAGCCGTGGGCGGCCTCATGCATGGTGATCGCCAGTAGTACTGGCAAGGCATGGGTGGCAATCGTTTGGATTAATTCATTTGAAATCACGCCCGCATTGTCTCATCAAAGTCATCAAATTTGAGACTGGTCAGGCAAGAATTTGTAAGCATTTTTCGGGCTGAGGCCCCAATTACTTTCCCTAAATGGGCATAAGTGCTTGTTTTATAAGCCTAAAAGCGTTACATCGCCGCCGCCCGAGCGGATCAAGTCGGGGTCGCCGCCGTTGCCCATGGGGGTGAGGTCGACCACGGTGGTGGCTTGCATGCTGCAAGCGCCCGCGTCCACCACGGCAGCCACTTGGTGTTCGTAGCGATCGCGGATGTCTTGAGCGTCGTTCAGGGGCTCGGTTTCACCGTCAGGAATCAGGGTGGTGGCCAACAGCGGCGCGCCGTGCAGTGCCAGCAGTTGCAACAAAGTGTTGTGCTCGGGCACCCGCAAACCGATGGTCTTGCGCTGCGGGTGCGACACCCGTCTGGGGACTTCTTTGGTGGCCTCCAAAATGAAGGTGAAAGCGCCAGGGGTGCAAGACTTGAGCAGGCGGAACTGGCGGTTGTCCACCTTGGCGTAAACACTCAGTTCACTCAGGTCGCGGCAGAGCAGGGTGAGGTGGTGTTTCTCGTCCACGCCCCGAATGCGGCGCAATTGATCAGCCGCGGTTTTGTCGTCCAAGTGGCAAACCAGGGCGTAGCTGGAGTCGGTGGGGACGGCCAGCACACCGCCTTGGCTCAACAGCGCCGCCGCTTGTTTGAGCAAACGGGCTTGTGGGTTGTCGGGGTGAACTTGCAGCCATTGGGCCATGCGGAAAGCCTTGAGGGTTGCTTATTGGATGCGGTGTTGCAGCAGTTCCCACACGGGCGTGAGGTCACCGGGCAACCAGGGCAATGCCCCTAAATCGGTGTGGCTTTCGGTGGGGCTGTGAAAGTCGCTGCCGCGCGAGGCAGCCAAGTCGAGTTCGCGGGCCAAGTCGGCGTATTCAATGGCTTCGGCGGCCGAGTGACTGCCGGTGACGACTTCCACCGCTTGACCGCCATGCCCCTTGAACTCGGTGAACAAGGCGTATTCCTCGGTGGGCGTGAAGTCGTAGCGGGCGGGGTGGGCGATCACGGCCACGCCATCGGCTTGGCGAATCCAACGCACCGCGTCGCCCAAACTGGCCCAGCGGTGCGACACAAAGCCCGGTTTGCCCTCGGTGAGGAAGCGGCGAAACACCTCGTGCGTGTCTTTGCAGACCCCGGTTTCCACCAGGAATCGGGCGAAATGGGTGCGTGAAATCAGGTCGGGGTTGCCGGCATATTGCAAGGCGCCTTCGAAGCTACCGTGGATGCCCACTTTGGCCAAACCTGCTGCCATGTCTTGCGCTCTGGCGTGGCGACCGCCTCGGGTGCTTTGCAAGCCTTGCACCATGGCGGTGTTGTGGATGTCAAAACCCAGGCCCACGATGTGCACCGTGCGACCTGCGAAAGACACAGAGATTTCGGTGCCGCTCAGATAGCCCATGCCCAGAGCTTGGGCTGCGCTGGCGGCGCGTTCTTGACCGCCAATTTCATCGTGATCGGTGAGTGCCCAGAGTTGCACGCCGTTGGCGTGGGCGCGTGCCGCCAGTTCTTCAGGAGTGAGGGTGCCGTCGGAGACGACAGAGTGGCAATGAAGATCGGCGTTGAGGATGGACACGGTGTTGATTCTAGGCCGCTTGCATGGTTTCTATCTGCAGTTGCAGCTTTTCCCGCCCTTGCCAGGTGTTGATGTCGAGCCGATAGGCCAGCAAGGCTTTGGGCGGCAAGCTGTCGGTGCGGCCAAACCAAATGCCGTCCACCTCTTGGCCATGCAAGCGCAGCTTGAGCGACAGGTGTTTCTCGCCCACGATGCGTTGGCCCAGCACCTCCACCTGGTCTTGAAAAACCGGTGCGGCAAAGCCTTGGCCCCACACTTCTTTGTGCAACTCATGCACGATGTCGGGCCGCAAATACGGTGCTTCCAAGCCGCCGTCGGTTTCCAGCGACTGCGCCAAGGTGGCAGGCGACAGCCATTGTTCGGCAATGTGCTGCAAGGCCGCCTCGAAGGTGGCCAGGTCGTCTTCCAGCAAGGTGCAACCAGCGGCCATGGCGTGGCCACCAAAGCGCAGCAGCAAACCGGGGTGCATCTTCACCACTGCGTCCAAGGCGTCGCGCAAATGAAAGCCGGGGATGGAGCGCCCCGAGCCTTTGAGCACCGCTTGGCCCTCGGACTCGCTGGCGGCAAACACAAAGCAAGGGCGGTAATGCAGGTCTTTCAGGCGTGCTGCCACGATGCCCACCACGCCCTCGTGGAACTCCTCGTCGTACACGCACAGCGCGGCGGGTGGCTCGTCGTCGGCGTCCATCAGCGACTCGGCGATCAGCAGGGCCTGCTCGCGCATGTCACCCTCCAAGCTGCGGCGTTCGCGGTTGATGGCATCGAGTTGCTCGGCCAGTTGCAGGCCCAGACCAGGGTCGTCGGTGCGCAGGCATTCAATGCCCAAGGTCATGTCGGACAAACGCCCGGCGGCATTGATGCGCGGTCCAAGGGCAAAACCCATGTCCTGGCTGCTGGCTTGAGCGGCGCTGCGCCCGGCCACCTTGAACAAGGCGGCCAAGCCGGTGGGCAATTGACCGCGCCGCATGCGCAACAAGCCTTGCGCCACCAAGCGGCGGTTGTTGGCGTCAAGCTTCACCACATCGGCCACCGTCCCCAAGGCCACCAGGGGCAGCAAACCGTCGAGTTTGGGCTCGCTGTCTTTGCTGAACACGCCGCGGGCCCGCAGTTCGGCGCGCAAGGCCAGCAGCACGTAAAACATCACCCCCACGCCCGCCATGCTCTTGCTGGCGAAAGTGCAACCGGGCTGGTTGGGGTTGACCAAGGCGTCAGCTGCGGGTAGTTCGGGGCCGGGCAAATGGTGATCGGTGACCAGCACTTTCAAGCCCAGTGCTTGCGCCTGGGCCACACCCTCCACGCTGGCGATGCCGTTGTCCACCGTGATCAACACATCCGCGCCCGTGGCGTTCACACGCTTGGCAATGCTGGGTGTGAGGCCATAGCCATCGACCACGCGGTCGGGCACGATGAAGCTCACCTGCTCGGCACCCAGCAAGCGCAGGCCGCGCAGTGCCACGGCGCAGGCGGTGGCGCCGTCGCAGTCGTAATCGGCCACGATGCACAGATGCGCTTGCTGGGCGATGGCGTCGGCCAACAGGGCGGCGGCTTGGGCCATGCCCTTCATGCCGCTGGGCGGCAAGAGGTGCGCCAAACCGCTGTCGAGTTCTTGCGGGTCTTGTACCCCGCGACCGGCATACAGACGCGCCAACAGCGGATGCACGCCCGCTTGCGCCAAGGCCCAAACCGTGCGGGGAGGGGCGTCGCGCGGCAGCAGTTTCATGCCAACAGCACTTTCAAAGCAGGCTGGGGGAACAGTGTTTTCAGGCTTTGCCAAAGCCCTGTGGGCGGGCTCTGCAGGCCGATGTGCCTGTCTTCGCCGCACAAAACAAGGCGATGCCCTGCCAACAGGGCCGGGGCCATGAGGTCTTGGGCGAGTTGTTGCCATCGTGCGCCCCAAGCATGGGGGTCTTGGGCGGCGAAGGTGGCGTGCAAGTCGGTGTTCAGCCTGACCTCGCCGTGGCTGTGGTCGGGCAAGTCGCCGGTGCCGCTCCACCAAAACGAGTTGATGGTCAAAGGGCGGCGGTCGTTGATGGCGTGGGTGTACAGCAGCATTTGCATCTCGTTTTGCAAGCGTCTCAACAAGCGCTGCGACCGGCTTTGGGCGGCCACGCTGTCGGGGTCCAGCCAATAGGCGATGTCTTGGTCCAGCACCCGCGCCAGGCTCACTGATGGCTGAAGTTTGAAATGGCTGGATCGGGCCAGCCAGTGCCCAGGCGTCACAGGCTGCAAATGAATGCCGTCTTCTTCAAAATAAGGTTGCATGGCCTGGAACACGGCGTGGTCTTCCTCGGACGACACCTCACCTGCCGAACTCAAATGCACCTGGCCCTGATTCACCTCCCAATGCACCAAGTCGATGAATGCCCAGCCCTGGTCGGCAGGGCAGGGCAGGCCGCTTTGCGCGGCGTACTCAGCGGCAAAAGGTTGCAGGCCATCGGTCAGTGGCCAATGCATGGCCTGGGCGTAGGCCTGTTCAGGCGGGGTGCAACTGCTGTGGTTGGGCAGGGTGTGTCGCTCGACCACCTGGGCTTGTCGCAGCAGTTGCAAGCTGTCTCGGATGGCGGGGCTGGCGGTATTCGTCCACGCGGCTTGCCAAGCCTGGGCCATCTGAGCGGGTTGCGTTTGCAAAAACAAAGGCAGCAGGGCAGACGCGATGATGGTCACGGGCTGATCGAGGGGGCGTTGGGGCATGGATGGATTGTGCAAGATGCCACAATCCCGCTTCAATGAACCATTCACGCATCCCCTTCGAGTTGCTGGTCGGTTGGCGCTACACCCGCGCTGGCCGCGCCGCCAGACGCAACCGTTTCATCTCCTTCATCTCCTCGGTGTCCATGGTCGGCATTGCCTTGGGTGTGGCCGCGCTCATCATTGTGCTGAGCGTGATGAACGGCTTTCAAAAAGAGGTGCGCGAGCGCATGTTGGGCGTGCTCTCGCACATCGAGGTGCTGGCATACACCAGCGCGTCCTTGGACAACCCGGTGGGCTTGCAAAACAAAATCAGCTTGAACCCCCAGGTGCTGGCCAGCGCCCCTTTTGTGATGTCCCAAGTCTTGCTGGCGCAAGGCGAGGACATGCGTGGTGCATTGGTGCGCGGCATCGACCCCACGCAAGAGGTGTTGGTCACCGACGCCGTGGCCCTCATGCCCACCGAGGTGCTGGCGCAATTGCAGCCAGGCGCTTTTGGCGTGATTTTGGGCAACGAGTTGGCGCGGTCCTTGGGTGTGAAAGTGGGCGAGCGCATCACCTTGGTCGCGCCTGGCGGTCAGGTGACCCCAGCGGGCGTGGTGCCGCGCTTGAAACAGCTCACCGTGGTGGGCCTGCTGGACTCGGGCCACTACGAATACGACGCCACACTGGCCTTGCTGCACATCGAAGACGCCCAACGCATCTTCAGGCTGGAAGGGCCCAATGGCTTGCGCGTGAAGCTCCAAGACGCGCAACTGGCGCGGCAAGTGGGCGGTGAACTCAGCCCCGTGCTCGGCGACCAGGTGACGGTGAGGGACTGGACCCGTGCCAACCGCAGCTGGTTTGCCGCGGTGCAAATTGAAAAACGCATGATGTTCATCATCCTGACGCTGATCGTGGCGGTGGCCGCTTTCAACTTGGTCAGCACCTTGGTGATGACGGTCACCGACAAGCGGGCCGACATCGCCATTTTGCGCACCTTGGGTGCGAGTCCCGCCAGCATCATGGGCATCTTCGTGGTGCAAGGGGCCTTGGTGGGCGTGATTGGTACTTTGTCCGGCTTGGTGCTGGGGCTGTTGGTGGCCTTCAACATCGGCAGCATCGTGCCGGCCATCGAAAAAGCGTTGGGGGCAAGCTTTTTGCCCAAAGACATTTACCTCATCAGCCGTATGCCCAGCGACCCGCAGTGGGCCGACATCGGGCCAGTGGTCATCATCGCTTTGG
>CANGHG010000073.1 GCA_947453645.1 Comamonadaceae bacterium | reverse complement strand
CGCCCGATGACTGGGATCAGCTAGTCGGTGAATCAATGCCTACTTAAAACCCTTCCCGGATTCATCAGATTCTGCGGGTCTATCGCCTGCTTGATGCTTCGCATGAGTTGCAGCGCCACAGGGTCTTTGTAAAGGTGCAGGGTGTCGACTTTTAAGCTGCCCACACCATGCTCGGCGCTGATGGAGCCAGCAAAACGCATCACCGCGTCGTACACCAAGGTGTTGATGCGGTGTTCTTGGGTTGCTAAAAACGCTGCCGCGTTGCCACCAGCGGGGCATTGCACGTTGTAGTGCAAATTACCGTCGCCCAAGTGGCCGAAATTCACCAAGCGAACACCTTCTACCTGCCGAGCCAACAGGGCGTCTGTGTGCGCCACAAAGTCGGGAATGGCAGACACGGGCAGGGAAATATCGTGCTTGATGTTCAAGCCTTCCGCCGCTTGCGCCGAGCTGATGCTCTCTCGCACTTGCCACAACTGCCGCCCTTGCGCCAAGCTGCTGGCCACCACCGCATCAAGGGCACAGCCATCGGTCAGCGCGGCTTCCAGCAAGCGCTCTAGCTGGGCATTGCCATGCGCCTCGCTTTCGGTGTCGCTGTGCGACAGCAACACGCAATAAGGCGCGGTTTGCCAAAGCGGCACATTAAGCGTGGGGAAATGGGTGTTGACCAACTGCAAAGCAAATTGACCCATCACCTCAAAGCCTGTCAGACCCGCCCCCAAGTGCTGCTGCGCCAAGCCCAGCAACTGCACTGCAGCTTGCATAGAGGGTACGGCGGCCCAAGCGGTGAGTTCGGCGGCGGGTTGGGGGTAGAGCTTCAAAGTGGCGGCAGTGATGATGCCCAAGGTGCCTTCGCTGCCAATGAAGATGTCGCGTAAGTCGTAGCCGGTGTTGTCTTTGCGCAGACCATTTAGGCCGTGCCATACCTCGCCTTGCGGTGTGACAACTTCTAACCCCAAACACAGGTCACGGGCATTGCCATAGCGCAGCACCTGGGTGCCGCCGGCATTGCTGGCCAGGTTGCCGCCTATGGTGCAACTGCCCTCGGACGCCAGACTCAAGGGAAACAAAAATCCTGCCTCGTTGGCCACTTGTTGCAAGTGTTGCAACACACAACCTGCTTCCACGGTGATGGTGGCGTTGGCTTTCTCGACAGCTCGCACCGCGTGCATGCGCTGCAAACTCAGCACCACTTCACGCCCCGATGTGTCGGGCGTGGAGCCCATCACCAAACCTGTGTTGCCGCCTTGCGGGACCATGGGCGCACCAGCCTCGGCGCAGGCTTTCACCACAGCCGCCATCTCCAAGGTACTGCCTGGGCGCACCACGCACAGGGCGCGTCCTTGTTCGCGACCGCGCCAATCTCGTTCGTAGGCGCTCAGGTCTTGGTCTCGCAACACATGCGCCTGACCGCAAATCTCGACCAATTGGCGCAGCAAGTCAGGCATTGGCTTGGGGTGGTAGTGGTTCAAGCAAGGAGGCGGCCAAAGCGGCGTTTCGCAAGCGCAAGCGCACGTGCAATGCGCATGCCACAAACAAGGTCAGGCACAGCAGGATTTCAACCCATGCAAAAGCGTTGCTGGGCCAGCGGTCGCCTTGGGCGCGCACCACCCCTTCGGTGAAATACAGCCACACCACCAGGCTGACCCATCGGTAGGTGTACATGCGGTTTTTCAGCAAACCAACCAAAGGCAAGAAGAGGGGAAGCGCTTTGAGCACCAGCCAAGAACCACCAGGGCGCAAGGGCGCCAACCACAGCTCCCAGCAAAGCGAGAGCAGGATGAGGCCTAGCAAACTGCCCACCGCCATGAAGCGGGTGAGTCGCACATGGCGCAAGGCGGTTTCAGTGAGTGGGGGGGGTGTCGATGGCATGATATGCAGATGATTGTCTCGTATCTGAAAACCTTCGCTTGGCGGCGTGCCGCAAGGGTCTTGGCGCAGCGATTTGCCCAAGACCGATTGGGCCAAACCGCTGGTGCGCTCACCTTCACGACGCTGATTGCCCTGGTGCCCTTGGTCACGGTGGCCTTGGCCGTGGTGACCGCCTTTCCCATCTTCGATCAGTTTCAGACCGTGCTGCAACGCTGGTTGGTGGAGAGCCTGATTCCCGAATCCATCTCGCGGCAAGTACTGGGCTACCTCACCCAATTCACCAACAAGGCCAGCCGATTGGGCAGTTTTGGGTTTGCGGCCCTGATGATGTCCGCTGTGGCCTTGGTGCTGACCATCGACCGCAGTTTGAACACCATTTGGCGTGTGCGTCGTCAACGCCCTTGGGGGCAGCGCTTGTTGCTGTACTGGGCCACACTCACCTTGGGACCTTTGTTGGTGGCGGCGGGCTTGGTCACCATGGCGTCCGTCATCAGCTGGTCGGGCGGGTCGCTGCGTGCCCAAGGACCAGGCGTGAAGATGTTCTTGGACGTGTTGGAATTTCTGCTGCTGTGGGGTGGCATCACAGCCTTGTATCGGTTTGTGCCCAACACCCATGTGGATTGGCGGCCTTTGTTGGTGGGCAGTTTTGTCACCGCCTTGGTGCTCGAAATGGCGCGCAGCGTGCTGACGATTTACCTGTCCAGCATGTCCACCTTCTCCATGGTGTACGGGGCGTTTGCCACGGTCCCCATCTTGCTGGTCTGGATTTACACCACCTGGGTGGTGGTGTTGCTGGGCGCGGTGTTGGTGGCCAGTTGGCCCAATTTGATTCAAGATCTTCCTCATCATGAAGAGGCGCAAGCGGGCCAAGGGTTTGCCTTGGCCCTGTCATCTTTGCGTTTGCTGCAACAGGCTAGAAATCAAAGCCATGTGGGCTTGGATGCCCAAGGCTTGGCCAAACAATTGCGAACCGATGTGGACTTGGTGGCGCAAGTTTTGGCCAGCCTGGTGCAACTCGAATGGGTCGGGCAACTCAACGAGGACGTCGGGCGATTGCCCAGGTTTGTGTTGCTCATCGATTTGGAAACCACCAAAGCTGCACCGCTGATGGCGTTGTTGCTGCTGAGTGATGCACCCACCACCCAAGCGGTGTGGGCGCGGTGGCAAGACTGGCGTTTGGCTGAGCTGATATGAGTTCAGCCAATACGGATGTCTTGGTGCTCGGTGCGGGCATCGTGGGACTGAGCCTGGCGCTCAAACTGCAAGAGCGGGGACAAGAAGTGGTCTTGGTCGACCAAGGCGAACCAGGTGCCGCCACCAGTTTTGGCAACGCAGGATTGATCGAGCGGTCTTCCGTGTTTCCGTATGCCTTTCCGCGTGACCTCAAAACTTTGGTCACCCATGCCTTGGGACGCAGCACCGCAGCGCATTACCACTGGCGGGCGTTGCCTTCCCTGTGGCCTTGGATGCGGCTGTACTGGCAGCACTCATCACCCATCAACTACCCCAAGGCCATTCAAGGGGCATTGCCCCTGGTGGAGCACAGTTGGAGCGAACATCTGCCCTTGATTCAAGCTGCAGATGCCCAACACTTGGTCAATGAACGCGGCTGGATCAAGGTGTTCCGCACACAGGAGAGTGCGCGCCAAAGCACCGACATGGCCCAGGCCAGTCGGGCTTATGGCCTGCAGGTCAAGCTGCTGTCAAGTGCGCAGTTGCAAGCACTGGAGCCCGCGCTCAAACCTGGCTTGCTTGGGGGGGTGCATTACCCAGACTCCATGCAAATTCAAGACCCGCAAGCACTGTCTCTGGCCTACGCCCGTTTGTTTGAAAAAAGAGGCGGGCGTTTCATCAAGGGCGATGCGCGCAGCTTGCAATCGGCCCGTGCTGGCTGGTCGGTCAAGACGGACGCAGGACATCAGCAGGCCAAACAAGTGGTCTTGGCCCTGGGACCCTGGGGTGAAGACATGGCCCGCCAACTCGGCTATCGCTTGCCCATGGGGCGCAAGCGGGGCTACCACATGCATTTCAAAGGCGAAGGCGCGGTGCTGCAACACACCATCGTGGATGTGGACAACGGCTATGCCCTGGCACCCATGCTGAAGGGCTTGCGCTTGACCACCGGGGCGGAGTTTGCCTTGCTTGATGCACCGGCCACACCCGTGCAGTTGGAGCGGATAGAACCCATCGCCAGGACATTGACGGGCTTGGGAGAGCGACTTGACGCGAAGCCTTGGTTGGGTTCCAGACCTTGCACACCCGACATGCTGCCCATCATCGGACCAGCGCCCAATCACCCTGGCCTGTGGTTCAACTTTGGCCATGCCCATCATGGTTTGACTCAAGCGGCATCCAGTGGACGCTTGCTCGCAGAGTTGATTTCCGGTGAGACGCCCTATGCTGATCCTGGGGCTTATCGGCTAGAGCGCTTTCTCTGAGGTCTAGCGTAAAAAACCAACGATGGCATCCAGCGTTTGGTCCGGCGACTCGCTCATTTGGTGGTGCCCATTTGGAATCATCTCCACTTGCAAATGCTTGCCGCTTTCCTTGGCTTGCGTGATGAGGGGCTGTGCATTTTTGGGGGTGGTCATTTGATCGGACTCACCCAACACCATCAGCACCGGGCAAGTGACCGCCGCCATGGCTTGTAAACCCTGGTCGTAGCTGTTGCAGGCATTGAAGCCGGTGTGAAACACATTGGCTGTTTTGTTGCTGGCCAACACCCGGCGTCCCAAGGCCAAACTCGCACCAAACACCCAGGCCCCCGCACCTGAGGGGGGGGCCAAGGTGGCGCGGGAAAACACATTGGTCATGTGCAGCGCTTTGTCGGGCTCGTTGAGCGAAGCGTCCAAGAGCGCTTGCGACACCTTCATGGGGTAAGCCGTGCCCACCATCACCAAATGGCAGATGCGCGGGCCCATGTTGGCCGCGGCCTGCAGTGCAATGAGCGAACCAAAACTGTGACCCACCAAGGCGGCCTGCTTCACTGACAGCGCATCCAGCAAGGCTTGGATGAACAGGGCGGCTTCTTGCACCGTGGCGGGTGGCGCCCCCTCGCTTCGGCAGTGGCCTGGCAAGTCGATGGCCAGCACATTCCAACCGTGATTGGCCAAGTAGCGGCTTTGCAGCGCCCACACACTGTGGTCGCAGAGCACGCCGTGGATCAGCACCACGGTGGGCAGGGCAGGGTTGAAGTCTTTGCCGCCTGTGTAAGCGTAAGTGGAATGACTGTTGACTTGGATCTGCATGGGGCTCTCCTTCAAGCTGCTTTTTCAGCGGCTTTGAGGGCACGCTTGAGGTCGTCGATCAAGTCGTCCGCATCTTCCAAACCGATGGACAAACGGATGGTGCCGGCTCCAATGCCCGCCGAAGCCAGCGCCTCATCGCTCATGCGGAAATGGGTGGTGCTGGCGGGGTGGATGACCAGCGATTTGCTGTCGCCCACATTGGCCAAGTGGCTGAAAATTTTCAGGGCTTCAATGAACGCACGGCCTTGGGTGCGCGAACCCTTGATGTCAAAGCTGAACACCGACCCGGCTCCCCGTGCGCCGCCTTTGAGCAGCTTTTGCGCCAAAGCATGGCTGGGATGGTCGGGCATGAGCGGATGGCCCACCCTGGACACCATGGGGTGGGCCGCCAAAAACGCCACCACCTTCTCTGTGTTGGCCATGTGGCGCTCCATGCGCAGCGGCAAGGTTTCCATGCCTTGCAAGATCAACCAGGCCGAATGCGGGCTCAGGCAAGCGCCAAAGTCGCGCAAGCCTTCGCGACGTGCTCTTAGCAAGAAAGCGCCTACGGTGCTTTCCTCGGTGAACACCATGTTGTGAAAGCCCTCGTAGGGCTCGGAGAGTTCGGGAAATTTGCCGCTGGACTGCCAATCGAAGGAGCCGCCATCGACCACCACCCCGCCAATGACCGTTCCGTGGCCGCTCAAAAACTTGGTGGCCGAGTGGTAAACCAAATCTGCACCCAAAGACAAAGGTTGCTGCAAATAGGGGGTGGTCAGGGTGGCGTCGACCAGCAGAGGCACGCCGTTTTCATGCGCTATTTGAGAAATGGTGGGAATGTCCAGCACATCCAAGCCCGGGTTGCCCACGGTCTCGCCAAACAACAACTTGGTGTTGGGCCGGATGGCGGCTCGCCAAGCGTCAATATCACCAGGTTTGACAAAAGTGGTTTCAATGCCAAAGCGGCTCAAGGTGTAGTGCAGCAGATTGTGCGAACCGCCATACAGCGCCGAGCTGGACACGATGTGCGAACCCGCGCCCATCAAGGTGGCCAAGCTCAGGTGCAGCGCAGCTTGGCCGCTGGCCGTGGCGATAGCGCCAATACCACCCTCCAAGGCCGCGATGCGTTGCTCGAACACCGCGGTGGTGGGGTTGCTGATGCGGCTGTAGACATGGCCAGGGCGCTCGAGGTTGAACAAGGCGGCCGCTTGGTCCGACGACTCGAACACAAACGAGGTGGTCAGGTGGATGGGTACGGCTCGAGCGCCTGTGGCCGGGTCAGGCTGACTGCCCGCGTGCAGTGCCAGTGTGTCGAAATGCGGATCGGCGTAACCGGTCATGGTGTCCTCGTTATTGCTGTGTTGCAAATGTCGATTGTGGGCTATATTGAATCCAAGACCCAAGACGATGGTCACGAGGAGAACACCATGAAAGTCAGCGACATCCTGCGCATCAAAGGCACCACGCTCTACACCACCACGCCCTTGTCGCCGCTGGCTGAAGCGGTGCAAACCATGGCCGACCACAACCTGGGCTCCATCTTGGTGATGGACCATGGCGATTTGGTCGGCATCCTCACGTTTCGGGAAGTGATTTTGGCCCTGACCAACAACGGGGGCACTTTGGGCCAGACCACGGTGCGAGCGGCCATGGACGATCACCCCCTTACTTGTTCACCCGACACCGAACTTGACGAGGTGCGACGCATGATGCTGGAGCGTCATGCCCGCTACCTGCCAGTGCTGAGCAAGCGCGAGCTCATGGGGGTGGTGAGTTTTTATGATGTGGCCAAGGCCGTGGTGGACAGCCAAAACTTCGAGAACCAAATGCTCAAGGCCTATATCCGGGACTGGCCAGCGGAAGAAGAGGGCGTGAAAGCCTCTTAAGCCATTCACCGTATCGGTTTAGCAATTCTCAATGGCGCTTGGCTTGCCCACTCAGCCATTCACGCAAGGCCAAATTCATGCGTGTTTGCCATCCTTGCCCTGATTCTTGAAATGCCTGAATGATGTCTTCATCAATGCGCAGGTTGATGTGACGTTTGGTACTGGGCAACGGAGGGCGACCTCTTTTGGGTTTGAGTAGCTCTTGCGCCGATGTTTCACCCACAAGTTGTGAAAGCACTTCTCGCGCTGGGCGCGCTTTTGCAAACCAGTGCTCATCAGCTTCTGGGCTTTCTGAGTCTGTCAGTTCAGGGTTTGGTTTGCGCGGCATGACGGTTTCTTTCTCGTTGGTTGGCTCTTCGCAGGCTGATCACATGAATCACGCCACCCCTTGGTGTGAAGATCAGCATATGCAAGTGTTCACCGATGAATCCCAATGCTTGAAATCGGTCTTCAAAATAATCTTGACGAAGGTCTTGCAAAATCAAAGCGCTGTCCCATTGAAAATCCTCCACGGTTGCAAAATCAATTCCCCGCAACAAGCGGTTGCGATCAGATTTGCTGGGATCAAAAGAATAGGCGCTCAATTATTGTACCCACAATATATTTATGACCTGTTCGACGTGACAAAGTCAAAAAGTGTGGCGGATCAATCTGCAAAGGTAAAGTTGAATCAATGTGCGCTGGGCACATTGATGATTAATCAATACAACGAACCATGGGCACCCACATTCAGCAAAATAATTTGAGCGCTTTGAATCACCACCTCTAACGTGATGCGATAAGACAGATTGATGGACACAGCGTGCAACCTGGAGCGGCGTTTTTACACACCGCCATTTGGGTAGAAGTTTTTGGCATATACTGATGCTATATCCCAAGGAGAATCCCGTGACCATCTCGACGGTGTTCATCAACAACCGCTCACAAGCCGTGCGCTTACCCGCTGATGTGCGCTTGCCCGAGGGGGTCAAAAAAGTCGAGGTTCGGGCCAAGGGCGCGGACCGCATCATTTCGCCAGTGGGTCAAACCTGGGATCAATTTTTCCTCAATGGCCCGCAAGTCTCAGACGACTTTTTGACCGAGCGTGCATCCCAACACCAGGCAGACAGAGAAGCGCTTTGATGCTCAAGTATTTGCTCGACACCAACATGGTGATTTATGTCTTGAAGCGTCGCCCCATCGAAGTGCTCAGCAAGTTCAATGACAACGCAGGGCGCATGGCCATGTCTGCCATCACTTTGTCGGAGCTTTATCACGGCGCAGAAAAAAGTGCCAAAGTGGCGCAAAACTTGGAAGTCGTTGAAGAGTTTGCGAGTCTGGTTCAGGT
>CANGHG010000072.1 GCA_947453645.1 Comamonadaceae bacterium | reverse complement strand
TACAACAAAGACAACCAAGAAGACAAAGAGCCGCTGTTTGACACGGTGGACACCTTGAAAGACACCTTGCGCATCTTTGCCGAGATGATCGGCGGCCAAACCAACGCAACAGGCACCAAAGAAGGCGGCCTCTCCGTCAACGCCGCCCACATGGAAGCCGCCGCGAAAAAGGGACACGCCACCGCCACCGACCTCGCCGACTATTTGGTGAAAAAAGGCCTGCCGTTTCGCGATGCCCACGAAACCGTGGCGCACGCTGTGAAAGCTGCGACCAGCCATAACTGCGACCTGTCCGAATTACCGCTGAATGTGCTGCAAGGCTTTCACGCCTCCATCGAGAAAGACGTCTACGAGGTGTTGAGCTTGCACGGCTCATTGAACGCCCGCAACA
Source organism: Comamonadaceae bacterium (assembly GCA_947453645.1). GTDB lineage: Bacteria > Pseudomonadota > Gammaproteobacteria > Burkholderiales > Burkholderiaceae_C > Limnohabitans. The sequence continues at coordinate 8,187 of CANGHG010000072.1, read as the reverse complement.
CCGTGGGCGGCACCGCACCCGCGCAGGTGCAAGCGCAAATAGCCAAGCATCGTCAGCGCTTAGGCTGAAGCGGTCACTCACCTTGGGAAAACCCGTAGAAGCGGGTGCGTATCATTTGTCAAGATGCGCGAAGACGCACAACCTCACAACCCGAGACAAACCATGACCGCCAAAGCCTCCAGCCTGGTGCTTGAATGCATCTACCAGCACGAACGCAACCACGCCCAAAAAGTCTTCCTCACCCAACCCACTGGTCAAGGCCAAGTGGTGGACTACACCTGGGCGCAAACCATGGACCAGTCAAGGCGCATGGCGGCACATTTGAGGTCCCTGGGTTTGCCACACGGTGCCAAAGTAGCCATCCTGTCGAAAAACTGCGCCCACTTTTTCATGAGCGAGCTGGCCATTTGGATGGCGGGTTTCACCACCGTAGCCATTTTTCCCACAGAAAGCGCTGACACGGTGAAGTTCGTGCTGGAACACTCCGAGTCCAGCCTGCTGTTTGTGGGCAAGCTCGATGAATGGCACAAACAAGAACCTGGTGTGCCAACGCATTTACCCAAAATCGCACTGCCCTTGGCACCACCCACCTCGCATGACAAATGGGACGACATCGTGGCGCGGACCGAACCCTTGAGCGGTGAGCCTTGGCGTGAGCCCACCGATTTGGCCATGATCATCTACACCTCGGGCTCCACAGGCCAGCCCAAGGGAGCCATGCATTCTTTCGAGCGCATCAGCGCAGCCGCTCACGGCATCGTCAACCGGACCTACGAGACCATGGGTGAGGGCCGCGATGATCACCGCATCTTGTCTTATTTGCCGCTGGCCCATGTGTTTGAGCGAGCCTTTGTGGAAACCATGTCGTTCATTGACGGGCGCATGCATGTCTTTTTCGCAGAATCCTTGGACACTTTTTTACAAGACTTGCAACGAGCTCGCCCCACCATCTTCATTTCGGTGCCGCGCTTGTGGTTGAAGTTCCAGCTTGGGGTGTTTGCCAAAATGCCTGCGCGCAAACTGAACTTGCTTTTGCGCATTCCCATTTTGAAAGGCTTGGTGTCACGCAAAATTTTGCTGGGTTTGGGCTTGGACAAAGTGGAATTGGCCGGCAGCGGATCCGCCCCCTTGCCGGCAGAACTCATTCGTTGGTACCGCCGCCTCGGTTTGAACATGATCGAGGGCTATGCCATGACCGAGGACTATGCGTATTCACACACCCAAAATGCACAATACAACGAGCCCGGCTATGTCGGTCAACCCTACCCGGGGGTGCAGGTGCGCATCAGCGATGAAGGCGAAATCCTCATCAAATCGCCTGGTCAGATGATTGGCTATTACAAGCGCCCCGACCTCGACGCTGAAAGCTTCACTTCAGACGGTTTCTTCAAAACAGGGGACCTGGGCTCACGTCGCCCCGATGGTCAACTCAAGATCACGGGCCGCTTGAAGGAGCAGTTCAAAACCAGCAAGGGCAAATATGTGGCCCCCGCCCCGATTGAAAACCGAATCAATGCCAATCCCATGATCGAGTTGTCCATGGTGTCTGGCAGCGGCTTTGAGCGCGCCTATGCTTTGTTGGTATTGGCCGAAGACCTGCGTCCCAAGCTGCATTTGGAGGATGTTCGCGCCGAGATACAAGCCGAGTTGCTGCAACTGCTCGAAGATGTGAACGCCCAATCTGCCGACTACGAGCAATTGAAAATGCTGGTGGTTTCACCGCAGGCTTGGTCCATTGAAAACGGTTGCCTCACGCCCACCATGAAGATCAAACGCAGCCGAATTGAGTTTGGGGTTCAGCATCAAATTGATGCTTGGTACAACAGCGACCAAGCCATCGTCTGGGCCTGATGCGTTTCAAGGCGCTGGCTTGTGAGCCAGCGTCCAGGCCACCAACCCTGCCACCAAGCCCCAAAAAGCGGAACTGATGCCCCACAGGCTGAAACCAGAGGCGGTCACCGCGAAAGTGATGAAAGCGGCTTGCCGCTGCTGAACATCTTGCAAGGCCGTGGCCATGGCGTTGGCGATGGTGCCAAACAAAGCAATGCCTGCAATCACGGTCACCAAAGCTTTGGGGAAGGCGGCAAACACGCTCACCATGGAGGCGCCCGCCAAGCCCGACATCAAATAAAAAACACCAGCACTCATGGCTGCGGTATAGCGTTTGCTGGGGTCTTGATGCGCCTCGGGTCCAGCGCAAATGGCCGCGGTGATGGCCGCCAAATTGACTGAGAAAGCCCCAAAGGGCGCTAGAACCAAATTGACCACACCAATCCACCCGATCACAGGGGATAAGGGCGGATGAAAGTGGTTGGCGCGCATGGAAGCCACGCCAGGGATGTTTTGCGAGGCCATGTTCACAATGAAAAAGGGGAGCGCCAAACTGATGAAACCCGCCCAAGAAAAACTAGGCGTGACCCACACCGGATGGGCCCATTGCCAGTCGATGTCTTGCAGATGCACCTGCCCTTGCCATGCCGCCAGACCACCGCCTATCAACATGGCCAGGACCACGGCATAGCGCGGCCACCAGCGCATGGACAGCAAATAAGCCAAGACCATGACCAAGGGCAACAGTAGTTGTGTGGACATGACCACAAACACATCCAAGCCCAAGCGCAGCAACACCCCAGCCAACATCCCAGCAGCCAAAGGCAAGGGCACGCGGTCCATGAAACGCTCGAACAAACCGCTGAAACCTACCAAGCAAACCAGCAGCGATGACATGACAAATGCTGCGATCACCTCGGCCATGGGCACGCCTTGCACAGAAATGATGAGCATGGCTGCACCCGATGTGGACCAAGCGGTGACCACGGGCATGCGGTAGCGCCAAGACAAGCCAAAACAGGTCACGCCCATGCCCAAACCGATGGCCCAAACCCAAGAGGCCATTTGAGCGGCGTCAGCGCCAGAAGCCTGTGCGGCCTGGAAAACCAAGGCCAATGAACTGGTGAAGCCCACCAACACGGTCACACCACCTGCAAACACGGTGGACAGGGTCATATCTTTGAAAAAAGTCATGTGTCAGAGGCTAACATGTCGGGATTGTTCAGGAGAGATTTGATGTCTGTGATCACCACCATTGAAGATTTGCGAGTGCTGGCCGAAAAACGCGTGCCCCGCATGTTCTACGACTACGCCGATTCAGGCAGCTGGACCGAAAGCACCTACCGCGCCAACGAAGACGACTTTCAGAAGATCAAATTCCGCCAGCGCGTGGCGGTCAACATGGAGAACCGGGACACCTCCTCCACCATGATTGGTCAACACGTGGCCATGCCTGTCGCCATTGCGCCAACCGGCATGACCGGGATGCAGCACGCTGACGGTGAAATTTTGGCGGCTCGCGCTGCCAAAACATTCGGCATCCCTTTCACGCTCTCGACCATGAGCATTTGCTCGATTGAAGACATTGCCAAACACGTGGGCGAAGGGTTTTGGTTTCAGCTGTATGTGATGCGCGACCGCGCCTTCATCGAGCGTTTGATCGACCGCGCCAAAGCCGCCAACTGCGGCGCATTGGTGCTGACGCTGGATTTGCAGATCTTGGGACAACGCCACAAAGATTTGAAAAACGGTTTGTCCGCGCCCCCCAAACCCACCCTCGCCAACATCCTCAACCTGATGACCAAACCGCGTTGGTGCTTGGGCATGCTAGGCACACCGCGTCGCCAATTCGGCAACATCGTCGGCCATGTACAAGGCGTGAATGACATGAGTTCTTTGGGCGAATGGACCGCCAACCAATTCGACCCCACGCTCAACTGGGAAGACGTGGAATGGGTGAAAAAACGCTGGGGCGGCAAGCTGATTTTGAAAGGCATCCAAGACGTCGAAGACGCACACTTGGCGGTGCGCAGCGGCGCTGACGCCTTGATCGTCTCCAACCATGGTGGTCGCCAACTCGACGGTGCCGAGTCCAGCATCAACGCCCTGCCACGCATCGTCGATGCTGTGGGAAGTCAAATTGAAGTGCACATGGACAGTGGTATTCGCAGCGGCCAAGACGTGTTGAAGGCCAAAGCCTTGGGGGCCCAAGGCACCTACATTGGCCGCGCCATGCTGTATGGCTTGGGCGCCATGGGCGAACAAGGTGTGGCCAAAGCCTTGCAAATCATCCACCGCGAGTTGGAACTCAGCATGGCGTTTTGTGGCCACACCAACATCAACACGGTGGACAAAGGCATTTTGCTGCCCGGCACTTTCCCCAGCTGACCACTTTCACTGTCCCCCTGGCTTTCACACTGGAGACATGCATGACCAAGTCTTTGAAGCGTCCTGATCGTCGTCAATTTCTTCAGCAAGCCACGGCCATGTCGGGGGCGTTGATATTGGGGTTTCACACGTCCCCAGCCTTGGCTACCCCAGCAATCACCGCCCATGAAGTCACGCACTGGGTGGTGATACAGCCTGACGACACCGTGCTCATCCGCATTGCACGCTCCGAACTGGGTCAAGGCACGATGACGGGATTGGCCATGTTGGTGGCCGAAGAATTGGAATGCGACTGGGCCAATGTGCGCACCGAGTACGCCAATGTCAACGAGCACATGCGACGCGACAAAATTTGGAAAGACATGACCACGGCGGGCAGCCGAGGCATTCGGGACTCCCATGAGTACGTTCGCCAAGCAGGTGCGGCAGCTCGCACCATGTTGATCACTGCCGCTGCTCAGCAATGGAAAGTTCCTGCCTCTGAGTGCCAAGCGAGACAAAGCGTGGTCACCCATGCATCAGGGCTCAGGGCCAAGTATGGGGAGTTGGCAACATTGGCCAGCACCCTGCCCGTGCCCAACAACATCAAACTCAAAGACCCGAAAGACTGGCAAGTGATAGGTACCTCGCCACCTCGTTTGGACTTGCCTGCGAAGGTCAATGGCAGCCAGTTGTACGCCGTGGACATGCAACTCCCAGGCATGTTGCACGCCTCCATTGTTCAAAGCCCTGTGTTTGGTGGACGTGTAAAGCGGGTTGATGACAGCGCAGCCAAAGCCATGCCTGGTGTTGAAAAAATCGTCACCAGCACCGAATGGGTGGCGGTGGTGGCTCGCAATTGGTGGCAAGCCAACAAGGCCGTGAAAGCGCTGATCGTGGAATGGGACAACGGCAGCAGTGGCTCGGTCAGCAGTGCCAGCATCATGCGCAAACTCGAGCAAGACATAGGCTCGCCTACAGCACCTGTGGCCCGCAAAGATGGCGACACCTTGCAAGCCATTGCCAACGCGCACCAAGTGCTGGAAGCGCAATATTTCACTGGCTTTGTCAACCACGCCAGCATGGAGCCACAGAATGCCACTGCACTGTTTCAAGCCGACCAGTTGCAAGTCTGGGTCGGCACTCAAAACGGCGAAGCCTCCATCATGGCGGCGGCACAAGCATCTGGTTTGCCAGTTAGCCAAATTCAAATTCACAAGATGCATGCGGGCGGTGCATTTGGCCGTCGCGTGATTCACCAGGAATACACGGTGCAAGCGGTGAAGATCGCCATGGCACTGCCCGGTATCCCCGTCAAGCTGATGTGGTCCCGCGAAGAAGACATGCGCCAAGGGCGCTATCGTCCTGTTTCGCTGGTGAAGTTGCGCGGGGCTTTGGACAAGGATGGTCAATGGACAGCCTGGGAAGTGCGGCAAGCCGATCAATCGATTGTCAAAACAGTGATGCCGCAACTGATCAAGGACGACATCGACCCGATCAACACCCGTGTGTTTCGCGACAACCCCTATGCTGTGGCGAACTTCACCAATGAATACATGCTCAACGAATTCCATGTGCCGCCTGGTTTTTGGCGAGCCGTGGCGCACACCAACAACCCGTTTTACCGAGAGTGTTTCATTGACGAATTGGCCCACGCCGCAGGCCAAGACCCCTACGCATTTCGCCGTCCCTTGCTGCAAGGCAAGAAAGATTTGGCGGTGTTGGATGCAGCAGCCAAAGCCATTGGCTGGGACAAGCCCACAGCCAAAGGGGTCCACAGGGGCATTGCTGTGGTGGACTCTTATGGCAGTTTCACTGCAGCTGCGGTCGAGTTGTCGGTCAAGGACCAACAAATACATGTCCACCGCGTGGCTGTGGCCATCGACAGTGGTCATGTGGTGCACCCCGATGCAGTCAAGGCGCAAATCGAAGGTGGCGTGATCTGGGGTTTGTCTGCCCTGATGTTCGAGGACATCACCATCGACAAAGGTGCGGTGGTGCAAAGTAATTTCGCCGATTACCCTTTGGCACGCATCAACCATGCGCCCGAGGTGATCAGCGTGTTGCTGCCCAGTGGCGATTTTTGGGGCGGCGTGGGTGAGCCCCCAATTGGCGGTGTCATTCCTGCCGCCATGAATGCCTTGTTCAAGGCCACGGGCAGACGCATTCGATCACTGCCATTGAAACAGCATGGGTTCAGCTACAAAACCTGATCGTCCCGGCTTGATTCGACGCATCGCCCACCTCGACATGGATGCGTTCTACGCCTCGGTGGAGTTGTTGCGCTACCCGCAACTCAAAGGCTTGCCGGTGGTCATTGGTGGGGGTCGTCGGCGTGAAGACGATTTGCTGGACCGCATGCGATTGTTGCAACCCGAACGCGAGTGGACAGCCGACCATTTGAGTGAGATTCCTGTTGACGTGTTTCCGCGCTTGTCGGGTTATGTGGGCCGTGGCGTCATCACCACCGCCACCTACGCCGCCAGGGCCTTTGGTGTGGGCTCGGCCATGGGGGTGATGAAAGCCGCCAAGCTGTGTCCCGATGCGATTTTGTTGCCTGTGGATTTTGCGCAATACCGCCACTATTCACGCACCTTCAAAGACATCGTGCTCGATATTGCGCCGCTGGTGGAGGACCGGGGCGTGGACGAGATTTACATCGACTTCACTGACGTGCCCGGCGGCCAACGCGAAGGCGGGCGGGTGCTGGCCCGCTTGATGCAAAAAACCATCACCGATGCCACAGGACTCACCTGCTCGATTGGTGTGGCACCCAACAAACTCTTGGCCAAGATGGCCAGCGAATTCAACAAACCCAATGGCATCTCCATCATCTATCCCGACGATTTGGAAAGCAAAATTTGGCCACTGGCGTGCCGCAAGATCAATGGCATTGGCCCCAAAGCCGATGAAAAATTACGTGCCCAAGGCATTCACACCATCGGCGACTTGGCCTTGAAAGAGCGTGACTGGTTGATGCAGCACTTTGGTCAAAGTCACGGCGCATGGTTGCACGATGCGGCGCACGGCTTGGACGACAGGCCCGTGGTGACCGACAGCGAACCGGTGTCCATGAGCAGAGAAACCACCTTCGAGAAAGACCTGCATGTGGTTCACGACCGTGCCGCATTGGGCGAGATCTTCACACGCCTGTGCCAACAAGTGGCCGCCGACTTGCAACGCAAAGGCTATGTGGGCAAAACCATCGGCATCAAATTGCGCTTTGATGATTTCCAAAGCGTCACCCGGGACCATACCCTGGACCACTACACCGCCAATCCGCTTGAAATTCGCCAAGTCGGGGGACTGTGTTTGAAGCGCGTCGACATGAAACGTCGTCTGCGCTTGCTGGGTGTGCGCGTAGGTGCCTTGGTCAAAGTCGACTCTGATGAAGCGCTTCACCCCACTTCCCACAAACCCCCTTCTTCTAAACTCACTGCCCAAGAACCACCTGCACAGAAAGAGACATGCCATGAGCAAGCTGACTTGTTTTGATTTCAAGATTGAGGGACACATCGCGCATTTGGTCTTGAGCCGTCCGCAAGAACTCAACACCATGCACATGACGTTTTGGCGAGAGCTCGATGGCGTTCTTCATGACTTGCACCAAAGCAAGCAAGCCCGGATACTGGTGATCAGCAGCACCGGCAAGCATTTCAGCGCAGGCATGTCCCTGGACGCCTTTGGCAGCTCGGTCAACATGGATGATCAAACCGCTGAAGGTCGGGCCGCCATTGCCGACCTCTTGTGGGAACTGCAGTCCACTTTCACTCGGTTGGAAAACCTGCGCATCCCGGTCATCGTCGCCATACAAGGGGGTTGCATTGGTGGCGCGGTGGACATGGTGACGGCCTGTTGTATGCGCTATGCCAGTGCCGATGCATTTTTCTGCATCCAAGAAATCAACATTGGGATGGTGGCTGATGTAGGCACTTTGCAGCGCTTGCCCAAACTCATTCCCATGGCCGTGGTCAAAGAGTTGGCCTACAC
>CANGHG010000071.1 GCA_947453645.1 Comamonadaceae bacterium | reverse complement strand
ATTGCGCTAGGTAGGCAGATTTTTTGCGGGACAACTGATTGGCAAAAGCAGAGGCTACGATACCGGTCATGATGGCCGCCATACACACGCCTAAAAAGCCTGTGAGCAAGGCCACAACCTCTCCACCTTTGGTCACGGGCTCGATATTGCCGTACCCCGAAGTGATGGTGACGATGGCCCAGTAAATGGCATGGGGGATGGTGCCAAATTGCTCAGGTTGCGCATGGCCTTCTGCAAAGTGCATGAGAGACGCCGACACGATGGTGGCGATCAACAGCAAGAAAGCGGCAGAGCCAAAGGCCCGACGCTCTGAATACACCGCAGAAAACAAGTCTTGCAATGCGGTGTTGTACTTGCTGAGTTTCAAGATTCGCAAAAGTCGCAGCACTCGCAAGATGCGCAAGTCCAAAGCAGGGAAGAACACATGCATGTAGTAGGGCATGGTGGCGAAGAAGTCGACCAAACCAAATGCGCTGAACATGTATTCGCGGCGCCCTTTCCAGGCCCCACCTTCGCTGCTGAGGTAGCGCGAGCCCAAAGACCACACACGCAAGATGTACTCAGCAGTGAAGAACATCACGCTCCAAAACTCCAACTCATGGAAGAAGTCTTTGTAATCAGCATGCACCTCTGGGACAGAGTCCAAAATCACCGCCGAACAGTTGACCAAGACCACGATGGTGATCAGCCATTCCACATATTTAGAAAGGGGTTGCGATGGAGACCCGTCCAGGATCTCCATCAGGGTTTGCTGCAGGCCTGCTTGTTTCACGTCGTTTTATTTTTGATTTGGTTCCAAACGGCCATTTCAGAGGCACTGAAACGGTCATTTTTTTGCACAGACGCTTCAAATTGAGCCGTGTCAGTCAGCATGGCCAGTTGATGCATTTCACTCAACAAGCTTTTGAAGCGTTCCACCGCGTATTCAGGCCGTTCGGCAATTTGATGAACTGGCATGTGGGCGATTTTGTGCTGCTTCTCTTCTTCTTCCTTGACCAAGGCCTCCAAGATCGAGTTGATCTCTTCAATGGTCAGGTGCAGCCGCTTGGCCTCTTGGCGAATGTGCAAAATTTCAGCCTCGTCCAAAGTGCCATCACGCATCATTTGCATCATTTGCATTTTCAGTGCTTCACGTTCTTTGATGAGTTGATCGCTGAAGGCGGAAGACAGCAAGGCCGCTGGAATGGCGAAGATGCCAATGCCAATCAGCGCCAAGACAATCGTCATGGCTCGGCCAATCGGCGTCACTGGCGAAATATCCCCATAGCCCACAGAAGCCAAAGTGATGACGGCCCAGTAAATGGCAGTGGGGATGTTCTCGAACTTGTCGGGTTGTGCTTCGTGTTCAAACAAATAACCCAAGCTGGCGGTCAACACCACCAGCAGTAGCATGATGAAAGCCGAGGCACTCATCACCGGCCATTCGCGCACAATCACCTTGCCCAAAATTTCAGTGGCGTCGCTTTGGCGTGTGAGCTTGAGCAAACGTGCCAAGCGGAACACCCGCAAGAACCGCAAGTCAAACACATGGGTCAAGAAGACTTCCATGAAGAAGGGCAAAATGGCCAGCAAGTCGATGATGGTCGCTGGTGTGCTGGCTTGCTTGAAGCGGCCCGAAATGGCTTGTTTATAACCAGGCTCCTCGACACACGAGTAAATGCGCATCATGTACTCCACCGTGAAAATACCCACGGCCAAAGCGTCCAAGATGACGAACTCGATGTTGATCACATAGCTGATGGACTGCACCGATTCCAGCACTACGGCCAGCACCGAGATCAACACCCACAAGCCAATGAAGGATTCAAAAATCGATTGCATGGCACCGCCGTATTCGCTGGGGTAGACCAAGGCATGGATTTTTTGACGGAAGGTGCGGTTTTTATTCAGATCCCGGTATTCCTTGATGGCTGGAATGACGATGCGGAACAATTTCAAAATTCGCAGCAGTCGCAAGGTTCGCAATGCACGCAAGTCCACGGGAATGAAGGCTTGCAAAAAGAATGGAGCGACAGCCAAGAAGTCGATGATGGCAAACGGGCTGAAGATGTAGGCGAATCGGGGGAACTTGCCCTTTTTGAACTCCTCGTCTTCAGGTGCCAAATACAAGCGGGTTAGGTATTCAATGACGAACACCGTCACTGAAAACACATCAAAAATGTGGAACCAATGTTTATAAGGTTCATAGATGGCCGGCACATGTTCAAACACCAGCGTGAACAAATTGGCCACGATCAACAGGCCAATCCATTTGTCCAAAAACTTTTGGTAGTTGCCTTCGATGTTGGGGTCTAACAACCAGGCATACAGCCACTGGCGTCTGGGTAAATCAGGCGAAATATCGGCCTCAACATCCGCACCCATGAGGGTCTTGGCGTCCAGATCGATGATGCGGGGAGGGTGTTTAGCGTTGGCTTCCATGATGCACCTCAGAATTCGAATTCAGCGATCTTGATGGCGTAGGACCCTTTGTCACACACCGACACTCGCAGTTGAAGTTTTTGATCGATGGGGTCTGTGTCCACCAGCTGGGAATTCACCATCGGAACAGCAGAACCGGGTGGTGTAGGCACCATTTTTTCAACCACCAACATGCCTGTCATGCTGGTGTCTGTAGGGACACAGGCCGCAATGAATTGAGGTGGCTCGTCAAAGAATGGATTGACCATGTCTTTGAACGCGGTTTGGGTCATCAGGTAGTTCAAGCAAGCGCCCCAAGTTCCTGGAGCGGGTGCAGCTGCAGCTGCAGCTGCAGCTGCAGTTTCTGCGGCAGGTGCTGCTGGAGCCTCTGCCACAGGTTTGTCGGCGTCATCAGCCGCTGGGGCGGGAGCTGCAGGCGTCTCTGCTTTGGCTGCAACAGGGGGCTTGCCACCTGCGCATGCTGCATGCTGAAAGTCTGCGTTGAATCGATTGGCGCCAGCCTCTGTCATCCAAGCGGCAAATTCTTCACCGTTTTTCTTGGTGATTTCGGTTTTCATGCCTTCTTTATAGGCATCGTGGCCCAGCAGGGCGACCACATAGACGGCTGAAATGACCAAAGCAATGAAAATCCAGTCGGCAAAAGTGGGACTGGTCTTGACCGGGTGTTGTTGGATCTGTTCCATGGGGTGAAACCTGAACAAATTGATGAACCTGCCGTGAAAAGGCAGGGTTGAAAGTGGCGGCAATGATATTCGCAAATAAAGCGAATTTGCGGTAATGATCAAAAAGCTGAAAATTAAGCGATTTTGATAGTTACAACCGTAGTCAAACGCGTATTTAAGGGTTAACTGATTGCATCAGTTGGTGGAATGCAGCAATGGCGAGTTGCATGTCGTCAGCAGTGGTGCATTCCAAGGGGTTGTGGCTGATGCCTTGGTTCTCACCGCGCACAAACAGCATGGCTTGGGGCAATGACTCGTGAATCTTCATGGCGTCGTGGCCTGCGCCACTGGGCATGTGGTGAAGTGGCAGACCCAAAGTGCCCACGGCTTGTTCCCAGAGATGTTGCAACTGAGGGTTGCTGGGCGCAGCGCTGGCGCGTACTGTTTCTTCCAGATGCACATGAATGCCGCGTTCACCACAGACGCTGTGCAACTTTTGCAAGATGTCGTGGGCCATGGCGTCACGTTGGGCGTCACTGGGGGCTCGCATGTCCAGGCTGAACTGCAGTCCGCCTGGCACCACATTGATCGAACCCTGCGGCACATGAAGCATGCCCACGGTGGCCACCGAGTCACCGTCTTGCCTGGCACGCTGCTCCACAAACACCGCCCACGCTGCGAAAGCGGCTACTGCGTCGTGGCGTTGGTCCATGGGGCTGGTGCCTGCATGGCTGGCGGTGCCCGTGAGTGCGCCCAAGTAACGCACGCTGCCGTTGATCGAGGTGACGATGCCCAATGGCAAATTCAAGCCATGCAGCACAGGGCCTTGCTCGATGTGCACTTCCACAAAACCTTTGTAATGAGATGGGTCGCGCTTGATGTTGGGAATATCGTTTGGGCGGTGACCCGCTTCAAGCATGGCTTGACGCATGCTGATGCCATCTGCATCTGTTTGAGCCAGCCACTCGGCTTGAAAATCACCGACCAAGGCGGATGAAGCCAGGAAAGTGGCTTTGTAACGCTGTCCTTCTTCTTCGGCAAAGGCCACCACTTCCAGGCCCAGGGGAAAGCGTTGGCCTGCACTGGCCCATTCACGCACACAAGCCATGGGGACAAACACCCCCAAACGGCCGTCGTATTTGCCGCCGTTGCGCACCGTGTCGTAATGGCTGCCAGTCAAAAGGTATTGGCTGCCCTTGACGGCGGGGTGGTAGCGCCCGACCACATTGCCCACGGCGTCGATATGCACCTCGTCAAAGCCACAGGCTTGCATGCCCAGTGCGATGGTGTTGGCACAGGCTTGATGGGCGGGGGTGAGGTAGGCCACGCTCAGCTGGCCGTGCTCGGCAAATCCCGGGTCGCTGAATTGCGCCAGCCATTCGTGCCAATCCCAAACCTCGCCACCCAGGGTGGGGTGTTGCTGGCATTTTTCATTCAGGCGCAATTCAGCGATGCGGTGAATTTGCCGCAAGCATTCTTGAAACTCCACCGCGGCCGAGCGATGCATGCGCCACTGCATGGTGTCCAAAATCGCCTGGGGTGTGAGGCCCAAACCTCGGGGGCCACGCACCGCCACGATGAAAGGCCAGCCGAATTTGGCCAGGTAGTCCTGGTTCCAAGTTTGCAGTTGGGCGGCCTGTGCTGGCGTGCTTTGCCACAAGCCAGCCACTTGTTGTTCTTGCTTGGATTCGGTAGTCAGGTGAGGGTTGGGCTTGGCAGCCAACAAGGGGTGGGCTTTGATCAGGGCCAACTGGGTGGCAGGGTCGGCTTGCATCACGCTGTGCGCCAAGGCCCATTTCAAATGCGCCAAGCTGCGAAATGGCCGCTGCGCCAGGGCTTGTTCACCGACCCAAGGCGAGTGTTCGTAAATGCCGTGCAGCCAAGCCAAGGCGTCTGAGGTGCTGGCTTGGTTCAACCAGGACAGGCTGTCAATGCGGTGGTGCTGCGTGGATGAAGTGGTCATGGGGCTGTGAGCAGGGGCTTTACACTGAACACTATACCTTTGCACACCCACCAATTGGAGAGACGAACCATGGGCTTGAGTACACATGTGTTGGACACCATGCACGGTTGTCCGGCGGCAGGCATGGCTGTGGCGCTGTACAGCACCGTGGGCGAGCAGGCCAGGTTGTTGAAGCATTTGGTGTTGAACCAGGATGGTCGCAACGATGGTGGTCCCTTGCTGGACAACGACACGCTGACAGTGGGCACCTACCGATTGGTGTTTTCAGTGAAGGCTTATTTCAAGGCCAAGGGCGTGGCACTGCCCGAGCCTGCTTTTTTAGACCAAGTGAGCTTGGACTTTGGCATTGCCGACACCAGCCAGCATTACCACGTGCCTTTGTTGGTCAGCCCCTGGAGTTACTCGACGTACAGAGGGTCTTGAGCCTCTTCAATATTGACCTTCGGTCAATGTGTCGAGTTGGAAGCGGCCACTGGCATGCCAAAGCCAGGTGTCGATGTACTTCACATGCTTCATATGCACAGGCGCCGGATAGGGCGCGGCTTGGCGCAGAGCGTTCTCTATTTCACGCATGACCTCGGGCACATGCCTGGGGGCACGCAGCCACACAATGTCTTCCACTTGGCCTTGGCTGTTGACAGCCACTTCCACCACGCCCACGGCCTTGAGCATGGGCGGCAATTTGCCTTGGTAGATTCGGTGTTGATAGGTCTCGTACAAATGCTTGGCAGCGTCTGCACGGTAGTCTTTGGCTGACCTGGCGTTGGACACCAATTTGGGGGCTGGCGTTTCAACGGTTGCTGGCTCAACCCTGACTGGCTCTGGTGTGGGTGGCGGCGCGGTGGGCAAGGAGGGCGTGGCCGATGGGTAGGACGGCGTGCTGGTTGTCATGGGAGGGCGTTGTGCGCACGAAGTCAGACCCAGGCAAAGCCCCAGCAGAATGCATTTGGTCCATTTGATGCGCGCCATACAGCCCCTTCACGCCCCATGTTGCAAGGCATACTCTGCGCCCGTGGTGTCTTTTTGAACACCCAGGCATACCCGGAGTCCTTGCTTGCACCTGATCCATCCCTTTTTGTTGAAATTGGCCCATGAGCCTGCGGTTTTGGTGACTGTGGCCCAGGCGCAAGGCTCGGTACCCCGAGAGGCGGGCACCTGGATGGCGGTGTTCAAGGACAGCGAATTGGGCACCATTGGCGGCGGGCATTTGGAGTTTCAAGCCACGGCCCAAGCCAGACTGGCATTGCAAAACCCACAGCCCATGCCGCCAAACCAAGCAGTGGCCTTGGGGCCGAGTTTGGGACAGTGTTGCGGTGGGGTGGTTCATCTGCAGTTCGAGCATGTGAGTGCGGCTGACATCCCCGTGTTGAGGCAGCGGTTGCCAGTGGCATTGACGCCGGTGGCCTTGTTTGGCGGCGGCCATGTGGGAACCGCCTTGGTGCGGGTCTTGGGTGATTTGCCCTTCAGCTTGCACTGGATCGACAGCCGTGACGAGGTGTTTCCCACCCAGTTGCCCGCGCATGTTCTGTGTGAGCATTCCGACCCAGTGCATGCCGCTGTGAATGATTTGGCGCCAGGCAGCCGGGTGTTGATCATGAGTTTCAGCCACGCCGAAGATTTGGACGTGGTGGCCGCATGTTTGCAACGAATGCGGGCGCGCCAAGACCTGCCTTTCATCGGTTTGATTGGCAGTGCCACCAAGTGGGCTACTTTCCGTCATCGTTTGCAGGCGCGTGGTTTTCATGAGGCCGAATTGGCGCTGGTCACTTGCCCGATTGGCCTGCCCGGCATCCAAGGCAAATCACCCGCTGAAATTGCTGTGGCCGTTGCTGCCCAGTTGCTGCTGAACTGAAAGACGGGCTCGCCGACAAGGTGTCTTATAGTCCAACCCCATGGAAACTTACCTGCTCGAATGGGCGCAACTGCTGCTTCGCTGGTTGCATGTCATTGTCGCCATTGCTTGGATTGGCTCGTCGTTTTACTTTGTTTTCCTCGACAGCAACTTGGTGCCCCCACAGGACCCCATACTCAAAGACAAAGGCGTGGGCGGCGAGATGTGGGCGGTGCACGGCGGCGGTTTTTACAACCCTCAAAAGTACGCGGGCGCACCCGGCAACATCAACAGCACTTTGCATTGGTTTTATTGGGAAAGCTACGCCACCTGGCTGAGTGGTTTTGGCCTGTTCAGTCTGCTCTACCTCTGGCAGGCGCCCACGTTTTTAATCGACGCCAATGTCTTCAATTGGTCACCCCAAGCCGCAGGTGTCACAGCGCTGGTTTTTTTGCTGGGGTTTTGGTTGGTGTACGACCGCCTGTCGCGGGCTTTGTTCAATCATCCGCAGGGGCAAGCATGGGTGGGTGGTGCCGTGCTGGTGTTGGTAGCCGCACTGTGCTGGTTGGCCAATCACTTGTTTGCGGGGCGTGCCGCCTTTGTGATCATGGGTGCCACCATTGCCACCACCATGACCGCCAATGTGTTTTTCTGCATCATTCCGGGTCAGCGCATCGTGGTCAAGGCGCTCACCTCGGGCGAAGCCTATGACGAAAAGGCGCTGGCTTTTTATGGCTTGCGCGGCAAGCAGCGCAGTGTGCACAACACCTATTTCACCTTGCCCGTGTTGTTTGCCATGCTGGCCAATCACGAGAGTTTGCTGGTGAGCCATCCCCAGCGCTGGGTGTTGTTGTTTCTGATGATGTTGGCTGGGGCATCCATCCGTCAATTTTTTGTGCAAAAACACGCTTGGCATTTGGGCAAAAGCGCCCACCCTTGGCCTTATGCCTTGGTGGGCGTGGCCATCATTGTGGGTTTGGTGGTGGCTTTGCGCCCCTCTTCTGTGGCGTCAGATGCCAATGCCCCAGCAGTCAGCTTGGAACAGGTGCAAGCCATCGTGAATCAGCGCTGCATCTCATGCCATGGCGCACAGGTGCAAATGAAAAACATGCGATTCGACAGTGCTGACATGATCAGCGCCAACGCCCAAAACATCTACCAACAAGCCGTGGTGCTGCGCCAAATGCCCATGAACAACGCCACGGGCATCACTGAGTCGGAGCGTCAAGCGCTGGGGCGCTGGTATTTGGCGCTGCAGCCGCCTGTGAAGCCTTGAGTTTTTCGTAGGCTTGCAAGCGCTTTTCGCGCTGTTCCATGTATTGTTGGTATTCCAGTTTCATTTGCTGTTGCTGGCGGTCTTGCAGCTCTTTCAGCTGGTTGTCGTACATGAATTGTTGCTTGGCATTGTTGACGGCTTGGGCCAGAAAAGCCTCTGCGCCTTGGTTGACCAAGCGCCAAAGCATCCAGGCCAGCATCAGCGGAAAAAACACCACGCTGGCGACCAACAACCACAGGTTTTCGCTGTCGGAAGCGTTGTCTTTCAAAAGTTTGGCGAATTCTTGAGCGTTCATGTTGTTTCTCAAAGCAGTTTGACCTGATGGGAATCGACCCCAGCGCCAACAACTTGAGCGCATGCGCTATGCTCGCCCGCCATGTCAAGCACCCCGTCACCTCCACAAGACCCTGCCGCCTTTTTGCGCCAATTGTTT
>CANGHG010000070.1 GCA_947453645.1 Comamonadaceae bacterium | reverse complement strand
GTTGGGAACCACCGCCACCACGGTTTTGAAGTCCGATCTTCTTCTTTTCCAAGGTGTGCACATTTTGAAAATTGTTGTCAATGACCACCATCCGTGTAAAAGAAAACGAACCCTTTGACGTGGCCCTTCGCCGCTTCAAGCGCACCATCGAAAAATTGGGCTTGCTGACCGACTTGCGCGCGCGCGAGTTTTATGAAAAGCCCACTGCCGAGCGCAAACGCAAAAAAGCAGCTGCTGTCAAACGCCACTACAAGCGCGTTCGCAGCATGCAGTTGCCCAAGAAACTGTACTGATCTCGAATCAAGCATTTGCTTGATCAGGCTCGCCCGGTCCGTCCGCGCGGGCCTTTTTTCACTTTTGGAGCACCTCAATGGCCCTCAAAGACCAAATCACCGAAGACATGAAAACCGCCATGCGTGCCAAAGACAGCGCACGCCTGGGCACCATCCGCTTGTTGCAGGCGGCCATGAAGCAAAAAGAGGTGGACGAACGCATCGAGTTGGACGATGTGGCGGTCATCGCCATCGTGGACAAACTCATCAAGCAGCGCAAAGATTCCGTGGCCGCCTATCTCAGCGCCCAGCGCCAAGACTTGGCCGACATTGAAAGCGCCGAAATCAAGGTGCTCGAGGTCTACCTGCCCCAACGCCTGAGCGCCGATGAAATCAAGGCCGAGGTGGCTGCCATCGTGGCCGAGGTGGGCGCAGCAGGCCCTGGCGACATGGGCAAGGTCATGGCTGCGGTGAAAACCCGTTTGGCAGGCAAAGCCGACATGGGCTTGGTGAGTGCCGCAGTGAAAGCGGCCTTACAAGGCTGATTGAGCCTGCTCTATGATTCGGCCCAAATGACGACTTCGCAAATCTTCCTGCACATCGACAACATCACCAAGAAATTTGGTGCCACCACCGCCGTTGACGATGTCAGCCTGAGCATTTATCGGGGCGAAATCTTTGCCCTGCTGGGCTCCTCGGGTTGCGGCAAGTCCACCTTGTTGCGCATGTTGGCTGGGTTTGAAACGCCCACCCAAGGACGCGTCTGGCTCGATGGCCAAGATGTCACCGACCTGCCCCCTTACGAGCGACCCATGAACATGATGTTCCAGTCCTACGCCCTGTTTCCGCACATGAATGTGTGGGACAACGTGGCCTTTGGCCTGCGCCGCGACGGCGTGCCCAAGGACGAACTGGAACACCGGGTGCAAGACATGCTGCAACTGGTTCAGTTGCAAAAGTTTGCCAAGCGCAGCCCCCACCAGCTCTCAGGCGGCCAGCAACAGCGTGTGGCCCTGGCGCGAAGCCTGGCCAAGCGGCCCCAGCTGCTGATGCTGGACGAACCCCTGGGCGCTTTGGACAAAAAGCTGCGCGAGCAAACCCAAGTGGAATTGGTCAACATCATCAAACAAGTGGGTGTGACCTGCGTCATGGTGACCCACGACCAAGACGAGGCCATGACCATGGCCGACCGCATCGCGGTCATGAGCGAAGGCAGCTTGCTGCAAGTGGGCACGCCCAACGACGTGTACGAAAACCCCAACTGTCGTTTCGTGGCGGACTTTGTGGGCAACGTCAATTTGTTCGATGGCGAAGTGAGTGTCTGCGAACCGGACCATGTGCAAGTCACCAGTTCCTCTGGCTTGTTCCATGTGGGGCATGGCATCAGCGCCAGCTTGGGCATGCCCGTCACGGTGGCCTTGCGCCCCGAAAAAGTCATGCTCAGCATGGACGACCCGAAACTACCGCACAACAACATGGCCTGTGTGTTGGAAGACTGGTCTTACTTTGGCAGCCACACCAGCTACAGCTTACGGGTGCCTGGCGGTCAGCGTTTGAAGGTGTCGGTCACCAACACCGACAGAGACAACGACACCATTGAAGAAGGCCAAACTGTTTGGGCCCATTGGCAAGACAACGCCATGGTGGTCTTGACCCACTAAGCGCCAGCCACTTTCATGCGGTTGATCAGCACCGAGCCCACGGTTTTGGCGCCATAGTTGTAACTGTCAGCGCCCACGGCGGTGATGCCCATGAGCATGTCTTTGAGGTTGCCAGCGATGGTGATTTCTTGCACGGGAAAGGCAATTTGGCCCTTCTCCACCCAAAAACCACTGGCCCCACGTGAATAGTCGCCAGTGACGTAGTTCACGCCCTGGCCCATGAGTTCAATGACAAACAAACCCGTGCCCAGTTTTTCGAGCATGGCGTCCAAGTCATCCTGGGCCTGGGTGAGCTTGGAGCTGAGCACCAGGTTGTGCGAGCCGCCTGCATTGCCGGTGGTGGTCATGCCCAGTTTGCGAGCCGAATAGCTGCTGAGGAAATAACCCTCTACCCGCCCGTCTTGGATGATTGGACGAGCTTGGGTTTTGACGCCCTCGTCGTCAAAGGGGGAACTGCCCTTGCCGCGCATCACAAACGGGTCTTCGTGCACCTGCATGTGCGCGGGCAGCACGGGCTTGCCCAAGCTGTCGAGTAAAAAACTGCTCTTGCGGTAAAGCGCGCCACCACTCAAGGCGTGCACCAAACTGCCGAGCAATCCAGCAGCCAAAGGCGCTTCAAACAGAACAGGACAACTGGTGGTGGGGATTTTGCGGCTGTGCAAGCGGCTCAAGGCGCGCTCGGCGGCGTAGCGACCGACGGCTTCTGGCGCGGCGAGGTCATCCGGATGGCGCATGGAGCTGTACCAATGGTCGCGCTGCATGTCATCACCCTTGCCCGCGATGGGTGCGACCGACATGCTGTGGCGTGAACTGGCGTAACCGCCACGAAAACCGTGCGTGTGGGCGCTGAAAAAATGACTTTGCTGCGCCGACACACCCGCGCCTTCGCTGTTGGTGATGCGCCGATCAACGCCCATGGCTGCGGCTTCGCAGCGAAGCGCCAATTCGGCGGCCTGTTCGCTGCTGATGGTCCAGGGGTGGAATAAATCAAGGTCGCGTTGTTCTTGGGCAATCAAACTGGCGTCGGGCAAATCAGCGAAAGGGTCTTCGGCGGTGAAACGGGCGATGTCGTAGGCGGCTTGCACCGTGCGTTCGACAGCGGCTGGAGAAAAATCGGAGGTGCTGGCATTGCCTCGGCGATGGCCCAAATAGACGGTCACGCCCAAGGATTTGTCGCGGTTGCGCTCCACGTTTTCAAGCTCGCCTTTGCGCACCGACACGCTCAAACCAGTGCCTTCAGAGGCTTCGGCGGCGGCGTTGCTGGCCCCGAGGTGCTTGGCATGCGCCAAAGCGCTGTCGACCAAGGCTTCAAACTGGGCTCGGCTTTGGCTGAAACCTGGCAAAGGGGTGGATTTGTTGGGTGAGGAAGTGTGCTTCATATCGACAGCTATGATACTTCTCCCCCTATATCCACACACCATGTCGCGCAAACCCACCAAAGGCTATTACGTCAAAGGCCACTTCGTCGCTGAAGGCAGCGAGCTCGATGTGGAGCTCAAACGCGAGCTCAAAGGCAGTGACACGGCCAGCAAAACCGATTTGAAACGCGAAAGCAGCGAGTTGCAAAAACTGGGCGAGGACTTGCTGGAATTACGCCAAGACGCCATGCAGCAACTGGTGGGCCAAGAACATGTGCCTGACAACCTGGCCGATGCCATTCGCGAAGCAAAAAAAATCACCAATTTCGAGGGCAAGCGCCGCCAAATGCAGTTCGTCGGCAAGCTGATGCGCAAGCTCGATGAACCCCAGGTGCAAGCCATCCGTGACGCCTTGGATGTGCAACACAACGGCAGCGCCGAGGAAACATTGGCCCTGCACATGGCCGAGCATTGGCGTGACCGATTGCTGCAAGACGATGCCGCCTTGGCCGAGTGGCTGAGCGCCCACGCCGACACCGACAGCCAGCAACTCAGAGCGCTCATCCGCCAAGCCCGCAAAGACGGTTTGCCCGACAAAACCGCAGTTGCCCACGGCCAATTTCCCCGCCAGGGACGGGCTTATCGGGATATTTTCAAACTCGTTCGCGACCACTTGAACGCCACCACCGAAGCTGCCAAAACATGAGCCAGACCCTTGACGCGGTGCGCATTGGCATCGTTTCCATCAGCGACCGCGCTTCCAGCGGCACCTATGAAGACAAAGGCCTGCCCGCGCTGCGCGACTGGCTCAGCCACGCGCTGCAAAACCCACTGGAATTTGATGCCCGCCTGATTCCAGACGAACAAGCGCTGATCAGTCAAACCTTGGTGGAACTGGCCGCATCAGGCTGCCATCTGGTGCTGACCACGGGTGGCACCGGGCCCTCCAAACGCGATGTGACCCCCGAGGCCACCCTGGCCGTCGCCGACAAGGACATGCCTGGTTTTGGTGAGCAAATGCGGCAAATCAGCCTGCGCTTTGTGCCCACCGCCATTTTGTCCAGGCAAGTGGCGGTGATTCGCGGTGAGACCCTGATCATCAATTTGCCAGGACAGCCCAAGTCCATCACCGAAACCCTGGGCGGCTTGAAGGATGCGCAAGGCCAGGTGCTGGTTGATGGGATTTTTGCGGCCGTGCCTTATTGCATCGACCTGATAGGCGGCCCCTATTTGCAAACCAACGACGGGTTTTGCAAGGCTTTCAGGCCCAAGTCGGCGATACGCCCCAGCTCAACATAGCCGCCAGGTCTTCAATCGTCTTTGTGTTTGAGACCGCTGGCATTGATGTCAAAGAACATGTCTTTGAAATACAAGCGGAAGGGCTCTTTCTTGGGGGACAACAGCTTCATGATGCCTTTTTTGGGCTCTGCTGCCGCTTCCAAGGCCTCGTGAGGTGAAAACTTCATGTTCACAAAAATATGGTGCTCAATCGACTTCAAAAACAACACAAAGTTGGGCACATTCAATTGACCAGGTTCTTCACAAATGAAACGCCAGTGCTCATAGTGCTCATTGGGTGGCGTGAGTGTCAAGTTGAAGACAAAATTATTCACGACCAGTCCATATTGCTCCACACTGAATGACAACTTCCCATCATAGGTTTCGGCTTGGTTCCGAACCAACATGAGGTAGTGCGGATGGAGTTTGATGAAATGGGCCATGCGTGCAATCAAAGACTAAATTGGCAAAAAGAGTATTTGACTCTTTAAAAATTGATTAATCTATCAGTTTGTTGAGTTTTTCAATTTCTAAATGGGCATTTTTTGCCGCCTCTTCAGGCAGGCAATCCTTGGCCAAGGAGGTGCCCGCCGTGATTTTTTCCAATGCCTGCCAGAGCATGGCAATTTGTTTATCCTGCTCGGCCGCATAGTCGATAAGGCCGCGCATGGCCTGGCTCAAAGGGTCGTCGTTTTGCGTCACTCCATAAGCTGAAAAGCCCATTTTGGAGGCCACTTCTTCACGCACCGCGTCCGATTGGGCTTCAATGATGCGAGCGGGGTTGCCCACCGCAGTTGCACCTGCAGGCACGGGTTTGGTGACCACCGCATTGCTGCCAATCTTGGCGCCGTCGCCCACGGTGAAACCGCCCAAGACCTTGGCGCCAGCGCCGATCACCACGTTGTGGCCCAAGGTCGGGTGACGTTTGGTGCCTTTGTAAAGGGATGTCCCACCCAAGGTGACGCCTTGGTAAATCGTGCAGCCGTCACCAATTTCGGCGGTCTCGCCCACCACCACGCCCATAGCATGGTCGAAAAACACACCTTGGCCTACTTTAGCGGCAGGATGAATTTCAATCCCCGTCATGAACCGAGACAGGTGAGAAATGAATCGACCCAGCCAATACAGCCCAGAGTTCCAACAGGCGTGGGCTAAGCGGTGCAGCAACAAAGCGTGCAAGCCGGGGTAGCAGGTGAGAACCTCGAGCCAACCGCGGGCTGCGGGGTCGCGGTCGAGGATGGTTTGGGCGTCAGCGCGAATTCTAGAAAACATGCAAAGAGTCTAACTTTTTCGCTGCGACGACTGCGCCATGGCCTTGGCAATCCCGCGCAAGATGTGGACTTCTTCCTCGCTCAAGTTGGCGCGGTTGAATAACTGGTTCAAGCGTGGCATGAGCTTTTTCGGCGCTTCTGGGTCGAGAAAGCCAATGTCCACCAATGAGCCCTCCAGGTGCTGGAGCAGGCCCGCTACTTGCGCTGCATCGGCTTGCTTGGGCTTTGAAGTGGCTTCTTGCACCGCATAGCCACCCAAGGCCAAGCGCCATTCATAAGCCACCACCTGCACCGCGCTGGCCAAATTGAGCGAGCCAAAGCTGGGGTCGGTGGGAATGCTCAGGGCCACGTGGCAGCGGTACACATCCTCGTTTTTCATGCCAAAGCGCTCGGAGCCAAACAAAAACGCCATGCCGCCCTCGCCCGTGGGTGCGGGCAGCGTGGCGAAATGTTCGCGGGGTGAGCGGGTGGGTGGGCCAAAGTCGCGTGGCGTCATGGCCGTGGCGCACAGGTGGGTGATGCCGTCCAAGGCCTCGTCCAAGGTGGCCACGATGCGGGCTTTTTCCAGCACATTCAAGGCGCCACTGGCGCGTTGGATGGTTTCTTCTCGGCGCAGCACATTGGACCAGCGCGGGGCTACCAAGACCAGGTCGTCAAAGCCCATGACCCTCATGGCGCGGGCGGTGGCGCCCACATTGCCGGCGTGGCTGGTTTCGATCAGGATGAAGCGGGTGTGCATGGGTCTAAAATGCGCCATTGTCGCCGCCCGCCTTGCAGGGGGCGTTTTTTATTTGCCACGCATCAGTTTCACGCGCAACACAGGCTGCCGCTACCCGCCCATGACCGTTACCTCCTCTTCTTCCATCCACCCCATGTTGAACGTGGCCATCAAGGCCGCCCGTGCTGCGGGGGTGATCATCAACCGCGCTGCGCTGGACGTGGAATCGGTGCGGGTCTCGCAAAAAATGGCCAACGACTTCGTGACCGAAGTCGACCATGCCAGCGAAAACATCATCATCGACACGCTGCTCACCGCCTACCCCGACCACGGCATCCTGGCCGAAGAATCGGGCCAAACACGCGGCAACCCCAACGCCGACAACATCTGGATCATCGACCCGCTGGACGGCACGACCAACTTCATCCACGGTTTCCCCTTCTATTGCGTGAGCATCGCCCTGCAAAGCCGAGGCAAGCTGGAGCAAGCCGTGGTGTTCGACCCCACCCGCAACGACTTGTTCACCTCCACACGTGGTCGAGGCGCATTCCTCAACGATCGCCGCTTGCGCGTGAGCAAACGCACCCGTTTGGAAGAATGCCTCATCAGCACCGGCTTTCCGTTTCGCCCCGACGACGACTTCACCGCCTACCTGCAGGTCATGGCCGATGTGATGAAACGCACGGCTGGTTTGCGCCGCCCAGGCGCTGCTGCACTGGACTTGGCCTATGTGGCCGCAGGCTACTCGGATGGCTTTTTTGAAACCGGTTTGCAGCCCTGGGACATGGCTGCTGGCAGCTTGCTGATCACCGAGGCAGGTGGTTTGGTGGGCAACTTCACGGGCGACGCCGACTACCTGCACCAACGCGAGTGCATGGCCGCCAACCCCAAGGTGTATGCCCAACTCGTGGGCTTGTTGAACAAATACTCCAAATTTGCTGGCGTGGAAGACAAAACCGAGGCCGGCAAATTGGTGGGCCAGTTGCGCAAAGACATGGGCCAAGGCGCGTAATCATTTTTGAAGCTTTTGAACCGAGCGGACGCCCACCAGAGATCGCATCTGAGAGATGGCAATCGCGTTAAGTTGTTTCAATCGATGGGGGGCTTCTAAGCCTTGGTGAATAAAAACAGCATTGATGCTTTCCAAGTTCGACAGCACCACCAACTGCTCTAACTGGGCATGGTCTCGCATATTGCCAGCGAGTTGGCGATTGGCTTCGCGCCATTGAGCAGCGGTTTTTCCGAACAAAGCCACATTCAGTAGATCGGCCTCGCTCGCATAGACGATATTGGTTTGGGCTGAGGTGAGAAGCGAAGGAATGAGGTGTTGCTTGATGGCGTCGGTATGGATTTTGTAATTCACTTTGGCAAGTGTTCGCTGAAAACTCCAATCCATGGAAGCAGCGCGGGATTCGTCATCCTTTAAACGCTGAAATTCTTTGATCAGGTAAATTTTGAACTTGGGGCTGATCCACATGCCAAATTCAAAGGCAATGTCCCTGTGGGCATAAGTACCGCCATAGCGACCCGCCTTGGCCTGAAGACCGATGGCACAAGTCTTTTGAGTCCACTCCTTCACACTGAGTCTGTAACTGTTCAATCCTGCTTGAGTTTTAATTGTGGCGAATTTGCCATGATTAAAACTGGCGTTGTAAACCGTCTCCCAAATACCTAGAAATTCGATCGTATTCCTGTTGCGTAACCAATCAGATATGAAAAACTCGCCGTCCTTGGCTTTCACCATGTCTGTCAAGCAAATATAGTCCTGCCCGTTTACGGAAGTGACGGTGATTTCACTGCCCATGACATCCATTTTTTTAACCACCGTTTTCTCCAGTTGAAACTTGCTGGATTCATTCTGTGTTGAAGATTTAGAAGTTAAAAGACTTGTGTGCATGGCGCACTATTTATTTACATGGTCTAGTCTCGGACTAAGGTCAGATAATGATGAAAAGCTAGCTTTCCTAAACAAATAGAAATTCTTCCCCCCACTTCATACGCATGTCAGACCCTTCAGGTCACACCCCCATGATCGCCCAGTACCTGGGCCTCAAAGCGGACTTCCCCCACACCTTGCTTTTCTACCGCATGGGGGATTTTTACGAGCTGTTTTTTGAAGACGCCGAAAAAGCCGCCCGTCTGATG
>CANGHG010000069.1 GCA_947453645.1 Comamonadaceae bacterium | reverse complement strand
ATGTCACCCACAAAGCCTTGGACGGTTTGTTTTTGGTCATTGGCGAGGAGGAAAAAAAGATTCGCCAAGACCCGGTGGGCACCGGGTCGGCTTTGCTGAGCAAGGTGTTTGGCGCTTTAAAGTGAAGCCCAGCATGAAAAAAGCCCCGCAGTGCGGGGCTTTGAGGGCTTGAAGCTGCTGGAAGTTCAAGCCGCTGTCAGCCAGTAGCCGGCGTTGAACGGGCTGCTCATGCGCAGTGCCAAGGGCGACACGTCCACCAGTTTGTCGGTGGGCATTTTTTCGCCCTCACCCAACTCAATGCCTTGGGTGTCAGCGCCGTCAACCGTGCGTTCGCCCGCGGCGGCGCGGGCCACCGAGAAGGAGTAGAAGCAGCGGAAGGCAATTTTGCGTTCGGCCCAAAACTCGGCTGCTTCACGGAACACGTCCAGCAGTTGTTCGCGGGCTTCTTTGTCGAACTTGGCGTGGGCGGGGATGTGCTCGAGCACCACGATGAAACCAGGCTGGGCACCCGACTTGTGCAGCGCGTCGCTCATGCTGTCAAACAGGGTGTCGAAGTTTTTGCTGGCCTGGGTGGGGAAGATGAATTGCTGGGCTGTGTTGTCCAGAATGTCTTGCTTGCTTTGAGCCGATGCCAAATTGGCATACAAAAAGTGGTGTCCCAACTGCGCGGCAGATTCTTGAAGATCAGCGACGCGGAAAGCCCGGATCGACTGAACGATATTGCTTTTGACCGTACGAAGAGGCATGTCCATCGCCGCTGTATTCCCATGAAAAGTGGACCTCGAACCAGGGAAACCAGACAACCCCCTTGTGGATAAGCTGTCTAAAACTTCTCTGCTGCTGTGCAACAAACCTGACTCGACGTCCGGGTTAACCCGAAAAATCTAATCGGCCAATTATCGACCAAAGCTGGCAAATTTGCAAGGATCTACAGTGTCACCAATGTGAGCAGCAGGGTTAAAGCACCAACCGAAGTTGGCGCAGGCTTACGTGGCAGGCCTTATCGAATGGCGTTGATGTCGGCAACTGTGATGGCGGTCATGTTCACAATTCGCCGAACCGTGGTGCTGGCGGTCAGGATTTGCACAGGCTTGGCCGCGCCCAACAAAATCGGGCCGATGGCGATATTACCGCCAGCCGCGGTTTTCAGCAGGTTGTAAGTGATGTTGGCGGCGTCCAGGTTGGGCAGCACCAACAAGTTGGCATCTGACTGCAAGCGGCTGTTGGGCATGAGCGCTTTGCGCGCTGCGCTGTCGATGGCCACGTCGCCGTGCATCTCGCCGTCGACTTCCAGCCAAGGCGCCAGTTGCTGCAAAAGCGCCAAAGTCTGGCGCATCTTGATGGCGGTGGGCTGGTTGCTGCTGCCAAAGTTGGAATGCGACAGCAAGGCGGCTTTGGGCTCGACCCCGAAACGGCGCATTTCCTCGGCAGCCATGATGGTGATCTCTGCCAGTTGTTCGGCGCTGGGGTCGTAGTTGATGTGGGTGTCAACCAAAAACAGCTGACGCTCGGGCAGCAACAAGGCGTTCATGCAGGCATAGGTGCTGACGCCGGGGCGCAGGCCAATCACCTGGTCGATGTAGTGCAAATGCGAGTCGGGCGTGGACCAAGTACCGCAAATCAAGCCGTCGGCCTCGCCTTTGTGAAGCATCATGGCGCCAATCAGCGACAAGCGGCGGCGCATGTCGATCTTGGCCAGTTGGGCGGTCACACCTTTGCGGGCAGTGAGTTGGTGATAGGTCTGCCAAAAATCTTTGTAGCGGTGATCTTCCTCGACATTCACCACCTCGTAATCCACGCCTTCGGTCAAACGCAAACCAAAGCGTTCGATGCGCTGCGCAATGATGGCGGGGCGGCCAATCAAAGTGGGTTTGGCCAGGCCTTCGTCGAGCACGATTTGCGCGGCGCGCAGCACCCGCTCGTCCTCACCCTCGGCAAAGCAAATGCGTTTTTTGGAGCCGCGTTTGGCGGCGGCAAAGATGGGCTTCATGGCTGAGCCCGAGGCATACACCAGCGACTGCAGTTTCTCGCGATACGCGTCCATGTCGGTGATCGGCCGCTGCGCCACGCCGCTGGCAATCGCGGCTTGCACCACGGCAGGTGCGATCTTCATCATCAGGCGCGGATCAAAGGGCTTGGGAATCAGGTACTCGGGGCCAAAGGCCAGGGTTTCACCCGCATAGGCGGCAGCCACCACCTCGCTTTGCTCGGCTTGGGCGAGTTCGGCAATGGCATGCACCGCGGCAATTTCCATCTCCGAGGTGATAGTGGACGCACCTGCGTCCAACGCACCTCGGAAGATGTAGGGGAAGCACAGGACGTTGTTGACCTGGTTGGGGTAGTCGGTGCGCCCCGTGGCCATGATGGCGTCGCTGCGCACCTTCAACACCTCTTCAGGCAAGATTTCTGGGGTGGGGTTGGCCAGCGCCATGATCAGGGGCTTGGCCGCCATCTTGGCCACCATCTCGGGTTTCAACACGCCGCCAGCAGACAGACCCAAAAACACATCGGCCCCGTCAATCACTTCGGCCAATGTGCGCTTGTCGGTTTTTTGAACGAACTGAATTTTGTCTTCGTCCATCAACTCGGTGCGCCCCTCGTACACCACACCCGCCAAGTCGGTGACCCAGATGTTTGCGCGCGGCAAACCCAACTTGACCAACATGCCCAAACACGCCAGCGCTGCCGCACCCGCACCCGAGGCCACCAGCTTCACTTTTGAGATGTCTTTGCCCACCACTTTCAGGCCATTCAATATCGCGGCACCGACCACGATGGCGGTGCCGTGTTGGTCGTCATGGAAGACAGGGATCTTCATGCGCTCGCGCAATTTGCGCTCGACATAAAAGCAATCGGGCGCTTTGATGTCTTCCAAGTTGATGCCACCAAAAGTGGGTTCAAGTGCGGCAATGATGTCGACCAGTTTGTCAGGGTCTTTCTCGTTCACCTCGATGTCAAACACATCGATGCCAGCGAACTTCTTGAACAACACGCCCTTGCCTTCCATCACCGGCTTGGCGGCCAAGGGGCCGATGTCGCCCAAGCCCAGCACGGCCGTGCCATTGGTGATCACAGCCACCAAGTTGCCGCGACTGGTGTACTTGTAAGCGTTGTTCGGGTCTTTGACGATTTCTTCGCAAGGCGCGGCCACGCCGGGTGAGTAGGCCAACGATAAATCGTGTTGGTTGATCAGTTGCTTGGTTGCAGCAATGGCCACTTTGCCTGGGATGGGGAACTCGTGGTATTCCAGCGCGGCTTTGCGCAACTGGGCGCGGGCTTGCGCGCTGGTGTGGTCGGTCGGTGCCGTTTTGTGGTCAGCCATGCTCTATCTCCAGTGAACGGCGTTAAAACTTGTAGGTGTATTCAATATTGGCAGAGTCGCTGTCGCGGGCTTGGGTGCGGGCATTCCAAGCACGCTCCCAGCGCAACTCCACTTCATGGTGTTGGCCCAAATCGATGCTGGGCCCCAAGCGAATTTTGTTGATATTGTGAGCCTGGCTGCCATCCAAGGTTCTTTGCACCCGCAGACCGACCATGAAGCCCAAGGCCTCTAGCTCATAAGTGATGGCCGCGTCGGTGTAGCCATAGGTATAGCGGTCGGTGGGTGTGAATGAATGACCGGCCAGGGCGCGAAAGTAAATACCCCAGTCGTCTGTGAGAGGAAAGGCCTTTTTAACGCGAACACCGACATTGCTTGCATTCAGCGTCGTGCCATCCAGCTCTTGCTCACGCTCGCCGGTGATGAGCAAATCAATGCGGTCAATGCCACGGTTGGCAAATACCAAACTCGGCGTCAAGGTGATGGAGCGGTTGGTGCCGCCCGAGTCGGCCGGGCGTTCTTGTTCGACTTCCATCCCCAACTCGGGTTTGCCACCCCACAACAGGGTTTCAGCCCAGGAGGGTGAATGGATGGAAGCCAAAAGCGCAACAGCGGCCAATGGCCGCTTCAAGGTTTGGAATGTGGGCATGGTGCAGCAGGGAATTTCCCTTGAGCATACACCGAGCCTCATTTCAAAACCCCCTGACCCAGGACGGATTTCAGGGCGCTGTCAGCCATTGCATGGCTTTGGCGCGCAGCGAAGTTTGAGCCCCTGCCAAGACGAAGCCCAAGGTCTGACCTTGCTGGTTTTGAAACTGCCAAGCACCTTGTTCCAACAGCACCCAAGCGCCTGCTGTTGGCGCAGCAGGTGCGGCCACCAACAAGGGCAATGCCGGCGTTTTCACAGCCACAGGCATGACCGGGAACACCACCTCGGTGGGTTTGCCAGCCAGCGTGGCACCCAATGCACGCGCTGCCGTCATGATGGGCATGACATAGGGCAGGGTGCGGTTGCCCGCACTGGCGTATTGCGCCACGTCGCCCAAAGCGTAGACATGCGGGTCGCTGGTTTGCAAATGCGCGTTGACCAAGACGCCGCGATCACACGACAGGCCCGAGGCTTGCAGCCAGTCGGTGTTGGCCCGCAAACCAATGGCGCTCAAGACCAGGTCGACTGGGACTTGCTCGCCATTGTTCAAGCTGGCTTGCAAGCCCGTGGCGCTTTGGTTCACGCTATTCACGCTGGTGCCCCAGTGCCAGACCACGCCCAAGCCCGACAAGGCTGTTTCAAGTTGATGGCTGGCGTCTTCGGGTAACAAGGCCGCCAGCGGGCGGCTTGCAGGGTCCACCAGGTGCACCTGAAAACCAGCGCCGCCCAAGTCGTTGGCGAACTCGCAGCCAATCAGGCCAGCGCCCATGATCAGCACCCGCGCACCGGGCTTGAGTTGCTGGCGCAATACCGCGTAATCTTCGAGCTGATTCACCGACAGCACCTGATTCGCCGCATCGCCAGCCAGTGGAATGCGGATCGGATGGGCGCCGTGGGCCAGTACCAAATCGCTGTAAGCCAACACACCTTGGCTGGTGTGCAATTGCCGCGCCGCCAGGTCCACAGACAAGGCCTGGGTGTGGGCTTGCAACTGCACCTGGTTGGCCGCGGCCAAGTCGGCGGCCACGCCATTGCGCAGATGAGCGGCCTCTTTGCCCTGCGCAAACGCGGTGGACAAAGCGGGCTTGGGATAGGCATCCCCCGAGGATGCGGTGACCATGATCACCTCACGCTGGGCGTCGTGCTTGCGCAGTTCTTTGATGGTGGTCCAAGCGGCCAGGCCGCTGCCCACCACCACCAGAGGATGCTGGTTCATGCTCAGACCTCGACCATCTCAAAGTCGGCTTTGGCCACGCCGCAATCGGGACAAGACCAATCGCTGGGCACATCGGCCCATTTGGTGCCAGCTGCAATGCCGTCTTCGGGGCGGCCTGTGGCTTCGTCATAAATGAATCCGCAAACGATGCAGACATAGGTGTTGGTGCTGGTGCTCATGGGGTTCTCCTGCTGAAAAGATCTGGATAAAAAGGATGTTAGAAGTATCGCGGCGCTTCAGGCCATGATTTTGGCCAATTGCGCCTTGTAGTGGTTGGCGTGGCGCTCTTCCACCTTGGTCAAGGCGGCAAAGCGTTTTTGCGCTTTGTGCAAGGTGGCGGTGAATTGCGCGGCATGCACCTTGGATTCTTCAATTTGCTCGTTCATCTCGGCCACGGCGGCGGCGTTGCCTTCGACTTCGGCGGTTTGACGGAACTTGGGGTACATCTCGGTGTATTCATAGGTTTCACCGTCGATGGCGATTTGCAAGGCTTTGGCGGGCGTCATCTCTGCTTTGGGGTAGAGCAAGTCGAGGTGGCCAAAGGCGTGCATCACCTCTTGGTCGGCGGTTTCTTCAAAAGTGCGGGCGGTGTCCTCGTCACCCATGTCGCGGGCGAGTTTGGCGAAATAGCGGTATTTGATGTGGGCCATGGACTCACCCGCGAAAGCGGCTTCCAAATTGGCCATAGTCTTGATTTCGGGGCGTTGTGCAGTGCTCATTTGAAACTCCTGTAGAAGAAATAAATCGGGACAGGAGAAATGATAGGCTTAATCAATAGAAAGCGCCAATTGATTGTTTCTAAGTGATGGATAGGCGCTATTCAAGCGCGCATCAGCGCTTCAATTTCGGCGACTTCCACTGGCACATCGCGGCTGATCAATTCGCAGCCAGTAGCGGTGACGATGGCGTCGTCTTCGATGCGAATGCCGATGTGCCAAAACGCCTCGGGCACATCACCTGAAGGACGAACATACAAACCCGGCTCCAAGGTCAGCACCATGCCGGGGTGAAGCACGCGGCTAGGACGGGCTTGCACCATGACGCCCGTAAGCGGGTCGGCCTTGGCGGGTGCGGTGTTGGCCTCGCCTGGCTCCACATAGCTGCCGCAGTCGTGCACATCCATGCCCAACCAGTGGCTGGTGCGGTGCATGTAAAAAGGCGCATAGGCTTTCTTTTCCAGCACATCGTCCAAGCTGCCGTGTTTGGCCTGTGTGAGCAGCCCCAAGTCCAGCAGGCCTTGAGACAGCACCCGAAGGGCGGCTTCGTGCGGGTCGTTGAAGCGCGCACCAGCTTTGGTAGCCGCAACAGAGGCGTACTGGGCGGCCAGCACCACTTGGTACAGGTCTTTTTGGGGGCCGCTGAACACGCCGTTGGCAGGAAAGGTGCGGGTGATGTCGGAGGCATAACCATCGAGTTCGCAACCCGCGTCAATCAGCACCAACTCTCCATCTTTGATGGGTGCGGTGTCTGCGCGGTAGTGAAGAACACAGGCGTTGGCCCCTGCCGCCACGATGGAGGTGTAAGCGGGAAACTGCGAGCCGTGCTGGCGAAATTCGTGCAGCAACTCGGCCTCCAAATGGTATTCGCGCACGTCTTGGCCGGCACGCAACATGCGAGCGCTGGTTTGCATGGCGCGCACATGGGCATGTGCGCTGATGCGCGCGGCGCGGCGCATGGTGTCTTGTTCGTGCGCGTCTTTCACAAGACGCATTTCATCGAGCAAGGTGCACAGGTCTTGCTGCGATGAGGGGCAGGACACGCCCATGCGGACTCTGGCGCGGACTTGGGTGAGCCAAGCGTCCACTTGCGCGGTCAAGCCCTCGTGGGTGGCAAACGGAAACCAGACGTTGGTTTGGTTTTCCAAGAGCTTTGGGAGTTCCTTGTGGAGTTCGGCCACAGACCATGACGTGTTCACGCCCAATGCCGCAGGTGCGGCCTCTGGCCCCAAGCGGATGCCGTCCCAAATTTCGCGCTCCACATCTTTGGGCTGGCAAAACAAGGTGCTGTGCCCATTGGCCGCGATGACCAACCAAGCGTTGGGCTCGGTGAAACCGGTCAGGTAATAAAAGTAGCTGTCGTGGCGATAGGGGAAATCGCTGTCGCGGTTGCGAGCACGCTCAGGCGCGGTGGGGATGATGGCCACACCGCCAGCGCCCTTTTCACTCATGAGGGCGGCCAAAGCGGCGCGGCGTTGCGCATAAATGGAAGTCATGGCGGGATTGTAGGAGGGGTGTAGCGTGTGAACGGCTTGTTCAATAGTTATGAGTTCGCCACTTGCGCACGCAACTCCAATCCCAATGCGTTCATGACTTTCAAGATGGTGTCAAAGCTGGGCGAACGCTCACCAGAAAGCGCTTTGTAAAGGCTTTCGCGTGAAAGCCCTGCATCCTTGGCCACTTGGCTCATGCCTTTGGCGCGGGCAATATCTCCCAAGGCTTTGGCAATGAAGGCCGCGTCGCCATGGGCTTCTGCCAAGCAAGCCTCAAGGTAGGCGGCCATTTCTTCCCGGGTGCGCAGATGGTCTGCGACATCGTAGGGGGTTGTGAGGGTTGTGGCCATTGTTTACTTCTCCAAGTTGTTTGCCAACTGCAGGGCTGATTGAATGTCTTTGTGTTGACTGGACTTGTCACCTCCAGCCAAAAGAATCACGATGTCTAGTCCCCGCTGAGTGAAATACACCCGATAACCGGGTCCAACATGGACGCGCAATTCTGATACGCCACCACCGACGGGCTTCACATCACCAGGGTTACCGGAGATGAGTCTTTCCACGCGCATCAAAATCCGTGCACGACCTTGCAGATCGCGCAAGTTGTCGATCCATTCGGCATAGACAAGGGTTTTGCGTATGTGCAGCACGCAACAAGTGTAGCCAGTTGGCTACGGATTGTCAAGCGGATGACGGTTTGTTCAACTGCGCCAAACGCTGGGGCGTGCCCACATCCACCCACAGTCCCTCATACACAGAGGCGCTGACCAAGCCCAGATCCATGGCGGCTCGGAGCATGGCGGCCAGTGGCGCTTTCACGCCTTCGGGGTTGCCTGGCGGGATGCCGCACCAATCGGCTTCAAAGAACGCGCGTTTGTACAGCGCGATGGTGCTGAAGGTGAACAAGCCATGCCCTTGCTGGCGCGGTAGGTTCAAAGCCATGCCGCTGGCAGACAAGCCAAAGTCACCTTGCGGGTTGTGCTCGGGGTTGGGCACCAGCCAAATGTGGGCCAAGCCTGGGCTGGCTTTGAAGCGCTCATAGGCCTCTGGTGAAAACACAAAATCCGGCGCAAACACATCCCCTGCAGCGACCCAAAACACCTCGTCCAACCAAGGCAGGGCCCGCACTATGCCGCCCGCGGTTTCCAGCGCCTCGCCAGCACCACGGCCTTCATGGGAGTAGCGCAGTTGCACAGCAGCACCGCCTGAAGCGGCTGAGAACGAGTCGCCAATGGCCGGCTCGATCTGTGCGCCCAGCCATCCTGTGTTGATGACCGCTGAGCGCACGCCACCCGCCGCCAAGGCTTGCAAGGGATACCACAGCAAAGGCTTCTCCAGCACTTTTAACAAGGGTTTGGGGGTGGTGTCGGTGAGCGGGCGCAT
>CANGHG010000068.1 GCA_947453645.1 Comamonadaceae bacterium | reverse complement strand
TTCATGAGCGTTTTAAGTCTTGCGACTCGGTTACTAGAACCTGGCAATCGCCTTAAAACGCCCACGCTTATCGGCTGTAATTTGTTAATGAACTTGATCTTTCGACCTGCTCGGCTGTGATCAGCTGAGCCTGCTAGTCTAACACTGTTTTTTATAACCTGTCAAACCTTGGGGTTTCTCTGCTTTTGATCGCTTCGTTTCCGTTGTTTTTCAAAAGCTGAGCCCGCTACTATAGCGCACTTTTGGGAGCCTTCCCATCGAGTCGCGTCGAAAGTTGCCAACGGCCGCCTACAAAATCATGTAACTCCATGTTTTCATTCAATTTTTGGGATCGAAATATTTTTGAAATATTTGCAAATACACCCTGTCAATTCATCAATGAGCCGCCAAAACAGCGGTTTTTCCCTGCTTAAGCCTTGTATTTCTGGGCTGATATGGGCATTTTTAAGTTGAAATTCGGGCTCTCCATCTTGCGTTTGGTGGTTTTCGGCATGCTGGGACGCGCACAGAGCAAGCTGATAATGCCCCGATGGCCCTCATCACATTACAAGCAGCGCAGCTGGCGTTTGGCGACGTTCCCCTTTTGGACAAAACAGCCTTATCCATAGAAACCTCGGAGCGCATTGGGCTGATTGGCCGAAATGGCACGGGCAAATCATCTTTGTTGAAGATATTGGCGGGGATGGAGCACCTGGACGATGGGGTGATTCAGTTCCAACAAAACTTGAAATTGGCCTATGTGGCGCAAGAACCCCTGCTTCCCCCTGAATTGAGCGTGTTCGATGCAGTCAGTTTGGGCTTGGCCCCCTTGAAAGCCGTGCTGGAGCAGTATTACGCCGGCGAAGGCGATCTCAATGCGTTGCAAAACACCATTGAAATGCAAGACGGCTGGAACTGGGAGCAGCGGGTGACCGAAACCCTGCAACGCCTGCATTTGGACGGCGAGGCCTTGGTGGGCAGTTTGTCTGGTGGCACCAAGAAGCGCGTGGCGCTGGGGCAAGCCCTGGTGACCTTGCCCGACATGCTGCTGCTAGACGAGCCCACCAATCACTTGGATTTGGACAGCATTCAGTGGCTGGAAGACCTGCTGATTGAGTTCAAGGGCAGCGCGGTGGTGATCACCCACGACCGCGCCTTTTTGGACCGCGTGTCCACCCGCATCGTCGAGTTGGACCGCGGGCATTTGTACTCCTACCAAGGCAATTTCCAAAGCTATTTGCTCTTGAAAGAAGCTGAAATAGCCGCCGAAGCCGTGACCCAAGCCAAGGCTGACAAGCTGTTGGCCCAAGAAGAGGTGTGGGTGCGCCGTGGTGTGGAGGCCAGACGCACCCGCTCGGTGGCGCGGATTGCACGCTTGGAGAAACTGCGCGCCTCCAGACAAGCTCGGCGCAACACCATGGGCCAGGTGAAAGCCAGTGTGGACGCGGGTTTGCCCAGCGGCAAGATCGTCGCCGAGTTGACCGATGTGTCCATGGTGTTTGGCGACAAGATGGTGGTGGACAACTTCAGTGCCACCCTCTTGCGAGGCGACAAAGTTGGCCTAATTGGCCCCAATGGCGCTGGCAAAACCACCTTGCTCAAGCTGATTTTGGGCGAGTTGCAAGCCAGCAGCGGCAAGGTGCGCCAAGGCGCCAATTTGCAAGTGGCCTACTTTGACCAAATGCGCAATGCGCTGGATTTGGACGCCACGCTGGAGGACTTCATCAGCCCCGGCAGCGAATGGATAGAAATTGGCACCCAGCGCCAGCATGTGAAGAGCTATTTGGGCGACTTTTTGTTCTCCCCCGCCAGGGCCAACTCGCCGGTGCGCACCTTGTCGGGCGGCGAGCGCAACCGCTTGTTGTTGGCTCGCTTGTTCGCCCGCCCCGCCAATGTGCTGGTGCTGGACGAACCCACCAACGACCTGGACATCGACACCCTGGAGTTGCTGGAAGAACTGCTGCAAAACTACGCAGGCACCGTGTTTTTGGTCAGCCACGACCGGGCTTTTTTGGACAATGTGGTGACCAGCACCATCGCCTACGAGGGCGAAGCGCACTGGCGGGAATACGAGGGCGGTGTGCAGGACTGGTTGCTGCAATCGAACCGCGCCAAGGTGTGGTCGCAAAAAGTGGCGGACATCAAACCTGCTGATGCAGCAAAGACCCCCAGTCATACCCTGCCACATTCGGCTCAGTCATCGGGCCAAGCGGGTACGGTCTCACCACCGGCAGCCAAACCGGCCGCCAAAAAACTCAGCTTCAAAGAGCAGCGCGAATACGACAGCTTGCCCGGTTTGATGGAGCAACTGGAAAAGGAACAAAACGAACTCAACCAGGCCTTGGCCGATGGCAGCTTGTATGCCAGCGACCCACAGGGTGCTGCCGACAAGGCCGCACGGTCGGCTCAAATTGACGATGAATTGCTGGACGCCATGGAGCGCTGGGAGGCTTTGAGCCAACGAGTGCCCAGCGCATGACGCCGCCAGAACGTCAAGGCATGTGGTTTGGCCTGCTGGGGGTGATGATGTTCGCGGTCACCCTGCCCGTCACCCGTTTGGCCGTGGGCACGGCACAAGACCCGCATTTGTCCGGCCTGTTCATCGCCATGGGGCGGGCCGTGGTGGCGGGTGGTTTATCAATCATTTATTTGCTCGTGACCAAGGCCGCCTGGCCCAGCCGGGATCAGTGGAAGGGCCTGAGCCTGGTGGCGCTGGGCGTGGTGTTTGGCTTTCCCTTGTTCACCTCCTTGGCGATGCGCCATGTGGAGGCTTCACATGCCAGTGTCATCACCGGCGTGCTGCCCCTTGCCACGGCGAGTTTGGCCGCCATCATGAATCGGCAACGACCGTCTTGGGGCTTTTGGGTGTGCGCCGTCACCGGCACCAGTTTGGTGGTGGGTTTTGCCCTGCTGCGCTCGGGGCAAAGCGGCTTGCATTTGCAATCGGCAGACTTGCTGCTGCTGTGCGCCATGGCCTTTGCCGCCGTGGGCTATGCCTGGGGCGGGCGCATGTCGCAAAGCATGGGCGCCGAGCAGGTGATTTGCTGGGCGCTGCTGATGTCTTTGCCGTTCACCATGCCTCTGGCATGGTTGGGCCTGCCCACCGAGGCGGTGCCTTGGAGCGCCTGGGCGGGGTTTGCTTATGTGAGCTTGTTTTCCATGTGGTTGGGCTTTTTCGCCTGGTACCGTGGCCTGTCCATGGGCGGCACGGTGCGGGTGAGCCAAATTCAGCTGCTGCAGCCGTTTTTGGGCATGTTGATGGCCATTCCCATCCTGGGTGAACGCCTGGACTTGACCACCGTGGGCTTTGGTTTGGCCGTGGTGGCGACCGTCTTTGTGAGCAGACAAATGCCGGTGCAACAGTCACAATCACACTCCTCCACACCCTAGGAGCTCCCATGCAGCCGCGCCCATTTGCCCAAGTCGATGTGTTCACCGCCACGCCCTACCTGGGCAATCCGCTGGCGGTGGTGCTGGACGGCACAGGCCTGACCACCGCGCAAATGCAGGCTTTCACCGACTGGACCAACCTCTCGGAAGCCACCTTCATCCTGCCGCCCACCCACCCGCAAGCCGATTACGCGGTGCGGATTTTTTGCCCTGGGCGGGAACTCCCTTTTGCCGGTCACCCCACACTGGGCAGCTGCCACGCCTGGCTGCAAGCCGGCGGTGTGCCCAAAACGCAAGAGGTGGTGCAAGAGTGCGGCGTGGGCCTGGTGAAGATTCAGCGCAACGGCGGACGTTTGGCATTTGCAGCACCCCCTTTGCGACGCGGCGGACCTTTGGACGAGGCCGATGTGCAGCTGATCGCCAAAGGTTTGGGCGTGGCGCGCAGCGACATCTTGCACCACGCTTGGTGCAACAACGGGCCTCAGTGGCGCGGCGTCATGCTGGGCTCGGCGAAACAGGTATTGGCGTTGACACCCGACCCCCAAGTGCTGCAAGGGCTGGACGTGGGCGTGGTGGGGGCGCACGAGCGGGGCGACGCGCAATTCGAGGTGCGTGCCTTTTTCCCAGGGAACAACAGCCTGGCCGAAGACCCGGTGACGGGCAGTTTGAACGCCGCTTTGGCCCAGTGGCTGATGGGCGCTGGCTTGGCCCCCGAACACTACATCGCCAGCCAAGGCACGGCGCTTGGGCGAAGCGGTCGGGTGCATTTGGACCGCGACGCCAGTGGCCAAGTGTGGGTGGGGGGCGACTCGGTGACTTGCATCAGCGGCAGCGTGGTGTTGTAGCGCGCGTCGCCGCCGCGACCCTCGTGGGCGCAGAGTTTGGCGACAATCGCCGCCATGGGAACCCTTTATCTAGTGCGCCATGGCCAGGCCTCGTTTGGTGCCGACGATTACGACAATCTATCGCCGCTGGGTCACCAGCAAAGCCAGCGCTTGGGCGACTATTTCCGCGAGCGTGGCTTGGTGTTTGAAGCCGCCATCATGGGCAGCTTGAAACGCCATCGGCAAACCTTTGAAGGCATTCAACAGGGCTTGCAAGTCCCCGAGTTAAAGCCCTTGGTCTGGCCCGGCTTGAACGAGTACGACAGCCATGCGGTGATCCACACCATCCACCCCGAACCCTTGTCCAAACCCGACACGCCCGAACTCTACAAACACCATTTCGGCCTGCTGCGCAAAGGCTTGCAGGCCTGGATGCGTGGCGACACCCAGCCCCAGGGCATGCCGCTGTTCAAGGATTTTTTGCAAGGCATTCAAGACGCCTTGGCGCATGTGCGTGCCCAGCACAGCGGCGATGTGCTGATGGTGTCGAGTGGCGGGCCCATTTCCACGGCGGTGGGGGCGCTGTTGGGCACGCCGCCTGAGAGCATCATCGAGATGAACATGCGGATTCGCAACACCGCTGTGAGCGAACTGGTGTTCACGCCCAAGCGCCATTCGCTGGTGAGTTTCAACACCATCAACCACTTGGATGCGCCGCCCTACCGAGACTGGGTGACGTTCACCTGAAGCGCTGACAGCCGTCATTGCGAGGCCTTCAAGGTCGAAGTAATCCCTGTTCAAAGCCGCCCGCACTGGGGGCATTTTTGCTGCTCTTTCGCTCACAAAAACGCCCCCAGTTCGTGCGGCTTGAGTAGGACCTTCCCGCCATGCCGATTTGCTCGCGATGGCCCAATGACTGAACAGCCACGGCGCGTCGGATGCGTAGCGAACGTTGCCGCTTGCGGCGGTGAGCGGCATTCGATGCGCGTGGCTGTTGGGTGACAGGGGTTTGCTTCGCTGCGCTCGCAATGACGGCGCTCGCAATGACGGCGCTCGCAATGACGGCGCTCGCAATGACGGCGCTCGCAATGAGGGATTTAAATCAAGGGCTCAAAGCGCTGCAACTCCTGCAGCATGCGGGCCAACTGAAGGCCGACGGCGTTCAACAGCGCTTGGCCTTTTTCGGCACTGGCGGCGGCGGCATTGCCCGCTGCGCCATGCGGGTTGTAGTCCTGCATGTGCCAGCCGAGTTTGGCGCTTTTGCCGTCGCCCAACAACGCAAAGTTTTGAGCACGCTGCTCGGACGCCGAGGCAAAGTGTTGCGCCTCTTCCATGCGCACCTTGTGCGGGGCAATGGCCAGCATCAGCGAGGTTTCCATGTCGCCGCCATGCACCCCAAAGCGCTGCTCGTGCGCGTCAAACACCGACATCGCCTCGCCCAAGGGCAATTGGTACCAGCTGCTGCCGAAGACCGTCAGGCCACAGTGGCCGCGCAACTCCCGCGCCACCACGTCCATGAGCGCCACATTGCCGCCGTGGGCGTTGAAAAGCAGGAGTTTTTTCACGCCCACCCGCGCCACCGATTCGCCCAAGGCGCACCACTGCTCGATGACCGAGGCGGGTGAAAAACTCAAGGTGCCGTCGTAAGCCAGGTGCTCGCTGCTCAGGCCCACGGCTTGGGTGGGCAGCACCAGCACCTGATCGGCGGGGTCCAAATGCGCCAGCGCCTGGTCCACCATGGCATTCACCAAATCGGTGTCCACCGACAAGGGCAAATGCGGCCCGTGCTGCTCAGTGGCACCCAGGGGCAAGACGGCCACGGCTCGCGCCAGATCGAGTTCGGCGAAGTCGGTGGTGTTGCAGTCGGCCCAGTGGCGAGAAACAGTCATGCGCCGCATCTTAAGGGCTTGGGTAACATGGCCTGCATGAACCTGTGTTTGCTTCGATCCATCGTCAAAACCTTCCTGTCTTGGGCCATGCTGTTTTCAGTGGCCCAAGCACAAGGCCTGGCCAGCGCCGTGGTGACCACGCCGCAAGTGCGCGCCGAGTTGGTGGCCCACGCGCCGCAAGGCGTGAAAGCGGGTGCGCCGCTGATGCTGGGCTTGCTGCTGCAACACCAAGCAGGCTGGCACACCTATTGGCTCAATCCAGGCGACAGTGGCTTGGCCACCCAACTCACCTGGACATTGCCGCCAGGTCTGCAAGCCGGCCCCACGCTGTGGCCCACGCCACGCATGATCCGCGTGGCCAACATGGTGAACCACGGCTATGAAGGCCAGGTGCTGCTGGCCAGCAAGGTCCGGCTCGACCAAACCCTGAGCCTGCCGGCCAAGGTGAAACTGCACGCCGATTGGTTGGTCTGCAAACAAGAGTGCATTCCGCAATCGGGCGACTTGGTGCTGACCCTGCCAGCGCAAACCAGCATCGCCAACCATGGCGTGGCGTTTGACACCCTGTTAGACCAGCAAGCCACACCGCTGCAGCCCGCCACCCAAACCGCGCAACTCACGCCCCAGGGTTTGGAGCTGCGCATCCAAGGCCTGCCCAGCGGGCTGAAGGGGCATGCGTTGATGGCTTATGCCCAAACGCCCGAGGTGTTGGCCAGTGGCCTGGGCTTGGCTGGCGCGAATGGGGTGCAAGGCGAGTGGCATGGGGATGTCTGGCAGATGCAAGCACCCCTGCATGCGTTTCGCCACAGCGAGCCGCATGAACTTGGCTTGCTGCTGGTCGACGACAGCACCCCCCAAGCCTGGCGCGTGGGCCTGAAGATTCAAGGCACCTGGCCCGATGCGACCCAGCCCCAAAGCGTGGCGTCGCCCGCCAGCATCGAGGCGGCCAAGGCGGTGACGCCAACCCTCAGCGCGGCCTCTACCTGGACCTTGATCAGCGCTTTGATCGGGGCCTTCATCGGCGGCCTGCTGCTCAACCTCATGCCCTGCGTGTTGCCGGTCTTGGCCATCAAGCTCTTGTCGCTGAGCCAGCATGGGGTGAGTCCCCGCATGCGAAAAAGCATTGGCCTGGGCTACACCGCCGGGGTGCTCTTGAGCATGCTGGGTTTGGCCCTGCTGGTCATGGGCTTGCGGGCGGCGGGGCAGCAACTGGGTTGGGGCTTTCAGCTGCAGTCGCCCAGCATGGTCATTGGGCTGTCGGTCTTGTTCACCCTGATCGCCCTCAATTTGTTCGGTGTGCTCGAGCTGCGCGGCGCCTGGGCCAGTGGCCTGGCCGCACAACTGGCCCGCCATCCTTTGGCCGATGCACTGCTCTCGGGCGTGCTGGCCGTGGTGGTCGCCGCGCCTTGCACCGCGCCCTTCATGGGGGCCTCGGTCGGGTTGGCCTTCACCTTGCCGCTGTGGCAAGCGCTGGGCATCTTCCTCAGTTTGGGCTTGGGTTTGGCCCTGCCGTTTTTGCTGGCCTGCTGGTGGCCCAGCGTGGCCGACTGGCTGCCCCGCCCCGGCGCTTGGATGCTGGTGCTGCGCCAAGCCCTGGGCTTTCCCATGTTGGCCACCGTGGTTTGGCTTTTGTGGGTGCTGGGCCAGCAAACCAGCATCGACGCCAGCGCCGTGCTCTTGGCGAGCTTGGTGATCGGCAGCGGCTTGGCCTGGGCCTTGAGTTTGCCAAGCTCGGGTACCACCTGGGTGGCCGCCGTGTTTGCGGCGCTGTTGGCCTGGTTGCTTTGGGTGTGGGGGCCGGTCATGACCCGCGAAGCACCGTCGCAATTGAATGCCAGCACCAGCCCAAGCGCCAGCAGCGCCGCCTGGCAAGCCTGGTCGCCTGAAAAGGTGCAACAGGCCCTGGCCAATGGGCAGCCGGTGTTCATCGATTTCACCGCCGCCTGGTGCGTCACCTGCCAGGTGAACAAGCAAACCACGCTGCGCGACCCCCAGGTGCTGCAAGCCTTTGCCGAGAAAAAGGTGTTGCTGTTGCAAGCCGATTGGACCCGCCAAGACCCGGCCATCAGCCAGGCGCTGGCAGTCTTGGGGCGAAGCGGCGTGCCCGTGTACCTGCTGCAAGCGCCAGGCCAAGCGCCGCAACTGCTGTCGGAGCTGCTCAGCCCCACGGTGGTGTTGCAAGCCTTGGCGAGCCTTTGACACTGTCAACCTCGGGTGACACCCGAGTGCAAACCCCGCCTGTACTGCCACAATAGCCCCATGAACAAACCTCTACTCAACGACAGCTTCCTCAAAGCCTGCTTGCGTCAGGCCACCGACCACACCCCCGTTTGGCTGATGCGCCAAGCCGGTCGCTATTTGCCCGAGTACTGCGCCACCCGCGCCAAGGCGGGCAGTTTCATGGGCCTGGCCACCAATGTGGACTACGCCACCGAGGTCACCCTGCAGCCGCTGGACCGCTACCCGCTGGACGCGTCGATTTTGTTCTCCGACATCCTGACTGTCCCCGACGCCATGGGCCTGGGCCTGTCCTTTGCCCAAGGCGAAGGGCCCAAATTTGCCAAAGTGGTGCGCGACGAGGCGGCCGTGGCCGAACTGGCCGTGCCCGATATGCACAAGCTGCAATATGTGTTTGACGCGGTCACTTCCATTCGCAAGGCTTTGAACGGCCGTGTGCCGCTCATTGGTTTTTCCGGCAGCCCTTGGACGCTGGCTTGCTACATGGTGGAAGGCGGCGGCTCGGACGACTACCGTTTGGTGAAAAGCCTGATGTACAGCCGCCCGGACCTGATGCACCGCATCTTGGCCATCAATGCCGACGCGGTGGCGCTCTATTTGAATACCCAAATCGAAGCCGGTGCCCAAGCGGTGATGGTGTTTGACAGCTGGGGCGGTGTGCTGGCCGA
>CANGHG010000067.1 GCA_947453645.1 Comamonadaceae bacterium | reverse complement strand
GTTGGCCAGACCCGACTTGAGCTCTTCGTCGTCAATCATGCGGCCTTGCTCAAGGTCGATCAAGAACATCTTGCCGGGCTGCAAACGCCATTTGCGCACAATCTTGCTCTCGGGCACGGGCAACACGCCGGACTCGGAGCCCATGATGACCAAATCGTCATCTGTGATGCAGTAGCGCGAGGGGCGCAAGCCGTTGCGGTCCAAGGTGGCGCCAATTTGACGGCCATCGGTGAACACGATGGAGGCCGGGCCATCCCAGGGCTCCAGCATAGCGGCGTGGTATTCGTAAAACGCACGACGACGTGGGTCCATGGTGCTGTGGTTCTCCCATGGCTCGGGAATCATCATCATCATGGCTTGGCTGATCGGGTAACCCGCCATGGTCAGCAACTCCAGGCAGTTGTCAAAGGTGGCGGTGTCGGACTGATCGGCAAAACTGATGGGGTAGAGCTTTTGCAAGTCGGCACCCAGCACGGCAGAGGACATCACGCCCTCGCGCGCCTTCATCCAGTTGTAATTGCCCTTGACCGTGTTGATCTCGCCGTTGTGCGCCACATAGCGGTAGGGGTGGGCCAGCGGCCACTCGGGGAAGGTGTTGGTGGAAAAACGCTGATGCACCAAACCCAGCGCCGACACGCAGCGGCTGTCTTGCAAGTCGGTGAAATAGGTGCCCA
This sequence comes from Comamonadaceae bacterium, assembly GCA_947453645.1. Taxonomy (GTDB): domain Bacteria; phylum Pseudomonadota; class Gammaproteobacteria; order Burkholderiales; family Burkholderiaceae_C; genus Limnohabitans. The sequence continues at coordinate 8,551 of CANGHG010000067.1, read as the reverse complement.
CTTGGTCGGCCAACAACAGGCCTTTGTAGATGACCGTGCGGCTGGACATGCTGGGCACGTAATACTCTTTGCCGTGCTTCAAGTTCAGGTGTTGGATGGCCGCGCTGGCGGTTTTGCGAATGACATACAACTTGCGCTCCAAGGCGTCTTGCACGATGACGTCATTGCCGCGGCCAATGAAGACCTGGCGAATCAAGGGTTCTTTGGCGCGCACCGTGGGCGACATGGGCATGTCTTTGTTGACTGGCACATCGCGCCAGCCCAACAGCACTTGGCCTTCGGCCTTGATGGCGCGCGCGAGTTCTTGTTCACAGGCCAGGCGAGAGGCGTGCTCCTTGGGGAGGAACACCATGCCCACACCATATTCACCGGGTGGGGGCAAATGCACGCCTTGTTTGGCCATTTCTTCGCGGTACAGCGCGTCGGGCAGTTGAATCAAGATGCCCGCGCCGTCACCCATCAATTTGTCTGCACCCACGGCACCACGGTGGTCCAGGTTTTCCAAAATTTTCAGCGCTTGGCTGACGATGTCATGCGTTTTTTGCCCTTTGATGTGCGCCACAAAACCCACGCCGCAAGCATCGTGCTCTTGGTTGGACTGGTACAAACCCTCGGTAAATGACTGCTGCATGACACACTTCCTTCGTTTTTTCGATCAAGGGCATCAAGCATAGTGCACCGCAGCATGCATTTCAAAGAAATTAATTGGGGTCAGATTCCAATTAATTCCCGATAATTTTTATACAGTATTAAATTGGGGACAGAAGATTCAATCCGCCTCGGCTTGCCTGATCGGCCGCCCAGCGGCTGTGGGTCGAACGCGTCTGGGCGTGAGTTTTTGCAGGTGATTGACAAAATGATCTTCGCCCAGCGCCCATCCACTCAGCGCCGAGGATGTGAGTGCCTGCTGCTGCCCCAGATCAACACCAGCTTGAACCAGATCGACATAAGCCTTTTGACGGGCAAACGGTGTGTTGCCCAGCGCCCAATACAGCGCATGCGGCGTGAGCCAGGCATCTTGCCGACTACCGATGTAATGCGCGTGGCTTGACCAGGGATAGTCCGCCGCCTGAGCAACCATGGCTGCTCGCACCGGATTGAGGTCGATATAGGCCATGCAGGCCAGCAAATAGCGATCGGTTTGAATCAGCGTGGAGCGGTAACGCCCTTCCCACAAAGTGCCGCTTCGCCCGTGGCGCTTGTTGAAATACAGCACATAGGCACGCCCCACGGCTTGCATCATGAGCGGCAGCGCAGTGTCCTGCTGAGGCGTCACTAGCAAATGCAGGTGGTTGCTCATCAATACATAGGCATGCACCTCGACACCCTGCGCTTTCGCCTGGGTTTCCAGCAGTGCCAACATGCGTTGGTAGTCGCTGGTGTCTATGAAAATGGCTTGACGGTTGTTGCCCCGCAAAATCACGTGATGCGGGTAGCCAGCGAGGGTGAGACGGGGCAGACGGGCCATTGGGGCATGTTAGCGCGGCGTCCCTTAACATCTGAAACATGAGCACCGACAGCGCATCCCCACCAAGCCCCCAACTCTGGGTGTTTTGCCTTTGTGCTGAATGGTGTGGCACCTGCCGCGAGTACCAACCGCTGTTCGAGCAACTGGCCAAGGACATGCCGCAAGCGCGTTTTGTCTGGGTGGATGTGGAAGCCCAAGACGCCTTGCTGCAAGACCTGGACATTGAAAACTTCCCCACCCTGCTGCTGGCAGACGCGCAACACCAAGCGCGTTTTGCCGGCACGGTGTTGCCGCACTTGGACACCTTGCAGCGCATGTGCAAAGCCGCTCTGGCAGGCGACCTGCCGCCCTTGCAAGATGCCGAGTGGCAGTCCGTGTTGCCAGGCTTGTTGGCCTTAGGGCAACACTGAGCGCAGCAACAAGACCTGACGAACCAAGGGCCGCAACAAACGAATCCAATAAAGTTTGTCACCCAAAATGGTGTGCAACTCGCTCACATAGTCCTCGAAGGTGCGCTGCTGGTAGCGCAGCAACTGCTGACTGGCCGTGGTGTCCAGCCAATCGACGCTGTAGTCCACCTTGCTGAAAATGGCCGAGGGCAAAGGCTTTTGACCCAGTAAAGCCATGACCTGATTGATCATGCAGCCATAGGTCATTTGGCAGCGCGAGCCCCCGCCTATCAGCCACACCATGCGCCAGATATTGTCTTTGTCCACGGCGTTGGCCAACGCCAGCCCGACATCGCGGGTGTGCACAAACTCGATGCGGTTGTGTTGCGGAATGAGGAACATGGCGCGATCGAAAACCAAGCGCACCGGAATGGCCGCGCCCAAGCGAAACACCGCCCATTGCAAGCCGCTGTCGCGCAGGATTTGCTCGCAAATGACTTTTTGTTTGGCGTATGTCTCCACAGGGCTGAGCGGACAACTGGTGGTGCGCGGTGGCGGCAAGTGCTGGGTGCGCCCATACACATGCAGGGTGGAGCTGAAGATGATGCGCGCTGGCACGGGCATGGCTTGCAGGGCCTCGACCAGATTGCGAAGGCCTCCCACGTTCACCGCATGGGCCAGGACCGGGTCTTTCTCGCTTTTGTGGCCGGTGTGGGACAGCTCGGGAATGATGGCGGCCAAGTGCATCACCAGGTCTTGGTCCTGCACCGCCAGTTGCACATCTTCATACCGGCGAATATCGCCCCAGTGCACCTCCAGACCCCTGGCAAATTTGGCCGCCAACAAGCGGTTGGCACGAGACGGCAAATCGAAGCAGCGAACCTGATGGCCGCGAGATGCCAAGGCTTTCAAAGTGCTGATGCCGATATTGCCAAATGCACCTGTGAGGAGGATTTTCATGGGGCAGGCCTTTTGTTACGGCATGCCATTTTAAGAATGAATCTAATTAAAAGGTTTACAGAAAATCTTCATTTTGACAATGTGAAACGAGGTTTCAGGTTTTCCAGCCCAAATTCAGCCAGCAAAGCCTCCAAGCGCTCAGCCGCACTGCGCCTTTTCTGCCCCGTGTACTTGGCCAATATCAGCTCGTTTTTCATGCTGTGCTCCCAGCCCACCAGCTCGGTCACGGTCACCTGATAACCCATGGCCTCCAAGTACAAGCAGCGCAATACATTGGTGAGTTGGCTGCCCATCTCGCGGGTATGCAGTGGGTGGCGCCACAACTCGGCCAAGGGGGTGCGCTGCAAGTTGAGCGCCTTGTGTTGGTTGAGCGCACGCGCCAGCTCAGCCTGGCAGCAGGGCACCAGCACCATGTACTTGGCCTTCTTTTGCAAGCCAAAGGCGATGGCGTCGTCTGTGGCGGTGTCGCAGGCGTGCAGCGCGGTGACCAGGTCGATTTGCGCGGGCAAGGCATCGGTGTGGGCCGACTCGGCCACACTCAGGTTGAGAAAGGTCATGCGCTCAAAGCCCAAGCGCTGCGCCAATGCTTGGGACGAGGCCACCAACTCTGGGCGGGTTTCAATGCCGTAAATATGGCCCTGCCCCAAGGCCTTGAAAAACAAATCGTGAATGATGAAACCCAAATACGACTTGCCCGCGCCGTGGTCGGCCAAGGTCGGGCCTTGTTCGCTGGCGGGCAGTTCTTTCAGCAGCTTTTCGATGAACTGAAAGAGGTGATACACCTGCTTCAACTTGCGGCGGGAATCTTGGTTGAGCTTGCCCTCGCGGGTGAGGATGTGCAGCTCTTTGAGCAACTCGATGGACTGGCCAGGGCGCAGCTCGAGCTGGTCGCTGGGGGATGGGGGTTTGGACATGGCTAATTGTGCAGTCGAGCAGCCAAGCCCAAGGCCGTCCATCCCTCGTGCCCAAGTTGCTCGAGCACCTCCATATTGCGCTCATAAATCAAGGCCGCATCGGGAAACGCCTGCACCGCCTTGTCGATGCTGGCTTCGCGCAGCAGGTGCAGCGTGGGGTACGGAGCGCGGTTGGTGTAGTTGCTGATGTCGTCGGCGTGGGTGCCGCCAAATTGGTAGCGCGGATGAAAGTCGGCGATTTGCAGCACGCCTTCCAAGTCCAGTGATTGCAACACCGCGTCGCAGTCAAACAAAAACTCGTTGAAGTCCAGGAAGTCGGGCAACAAGTTCGGGGCGATCAGCAAGCTGGTGTCCAACAGGTCGGGGGCGGCCTGGGCCAAATGCGTCAGTTCTTGCGCCAGCAGTTTGAGCACCGCCTCGGGGTCTGAGTTGTCACACACCACATAGCGCACTTGGTTTTTCGCCACCACCGCTTTGGCAAACGGGCACAGGTTCAGACCAATGACGGCTTTGTTCAACCAGGCTTGGGTGTCGGCAATCACCAGTTCTTCGTTGCTCATACAGGGGTGGGCACGCCGGTCAAGCGCGCGTGTTCTCGTGTGGCAAAGCGGTCGGTCATGCCCGCGATGTAATCGGCCACAGCGCGAGGCAAGTCGTCGCGCGAGGCATGGTTGTCGGGCATGGTTTGCGGGTCGGCCAAATAGGCCTGGAACAATTCGCTCACCACTTGCTTGGCCCATTCGGTGGTGTGCAACACCTGGGGATGGCGATACAGCTGATGCAACAAAAAGCTTTTCAGCGAGGTCGACGACGCTTTCATCTCGGCGCTGAACTGCACCAAGGGCGGCAATTGACGCACCTGGTCCGCTGAGGTGGGCGCGTGTGTTTGCAATGCCGATTGGGTGGTGCGCAACACGTCATAGACCTGATCGCTCAACATGCGGCGGATGCTCTCGTAAAGCAAGCGCCTGCCAGAGAGTTGGCTGAACTCGGCTTGCACTTGGCGTCGGTAGTTGTCAAACAGGGGCACGTCTTGCAGTTGCTCCAGGGTGATCAGGCCCGAGCGCACGCCGTCATCAATGTCATGGGCGTTGTAGGCCATTTCATCGGCCAGGTTGCACAACTGCGCCTCCAAGCTGGGCTGGCCTTTGTGCAAAAACCGAGCGCCCACACCGTCGGGTTCTTGCAGTTCCAGCAACTGAGCATTGCGCAGCGAGCAGTGTTTCAAAATGCCTTCGCGGGTTTCAAAGCACAGGTTCAGGCCATCGAACTGCGGGTAGCGGTGCTCCAAACCATCCACCACCCGCAAGCTTTGCAAGTTGTGCTCAAAGCCGCCATGTGGGGCCATGCACTCGTTCAAGGCGTCTTGGCCCGCGTGACCAAAAGGCGTGTGGCCCAGATCGTGGGCCAAGGCGATGGCTTCCACCAAGTCCTCGTGCAAACCCAAAGCCCGGGCCAGCGAGCGCCCCAGTTGCGCCACTTCCAAGCTGTGGGTGAGGCGGGTGCGAAACAAATCGCCTTCATGGTTCAAGAAGACTTGGGTTTTGTAGACCAAGCGACGAAACGCGGTGGAATGCACGATGCGGTCACGGTCGCGCTGAAAGGCGTTGCGGGTCGGGGCTTGCGGCTCGGCGTGGCGGCGTCCGCGTGACTGCTCGGGCTTGCAAGCAAAGTCCGCCAAACCAGGTGCTGCGACGGACACCGGCAAGTCCAACAATGCGTTGGTCATGCCTGGCAACAGGCTTGCAGCACCTCGGCCACCAAGGCGTCGGGGGCGCCGCGCACCACGGCGCTGCCAGGCGGGTGGATCAGCACAAAACGGATGTCGCCCGCCTCGGCCTTTTTGTCCACCCGCATGTGGTGCAAATAGGCCTCTGTGCCTAGATCTGGCCCCACGATGGGCAGGCCTGCTTGGTGAATCAAGTCGGTCAGGCGCTCGGTGAAGGCCGCGTCCACCAAGCCCAAACGCTGGGACAAATGGGCCGCCATGACCATGCCACAGCCCACGGCTTCGCCGTGCAGCCAGACGCCAAAACCCAAACCCGCCTCGATGGCGTGGCCAAAGGTGTGACCGAAATTGAGGATGGCGCGCAAGCCCGATTCACGCTCATCCAGACCCACCACATGGGCCTTGATTTCACAACTGCGCTGCACCGCATGCGCCAGGGCTTGCGGGTCGCGTGCCAGCAAATCGCCCAGGTGCTGCTCGATCCAATCGAGGAAGGCCATGTCGGCAATCGGCCCGTATTTGATGACCTCGGCCAAGCCCGCGCTCAGCTCGCGCTGAGGCAAGGTGTTGAGGGTCGCCAGGTCGCAGACCACCCGCTCGGGTTGGTAAAAAGCGCCCACCATGTTTTTACCCATGGGGTGGTTGATGGCGGTTTTGCCGCCCACCGAGGAATCGACTTGCGCCAGCAAGGTGGTGGGCACTTGCACAAAAGGCACGCCGCGCATGTAGCAAGCCGCGGCAAAGCCGGTGATGTCGCCCACCACGCCGCCGCCCAAGGCAAACAGCACGGTTTTGCGGTCGCAAGCCTGGCCCAACAACTCGTCAAAAATGAGTTGCAGGCTTTCCCAAGTTTTATAAGCCTCACCGTCGGGCAGGCTACACACATGCACTTTGGCGTAATGCGCTTGCAGCGAGGCTTGCAAGCGGGCGAGGTACAGGGGCGCCACGGTGTGGTTGGTGACGATGAGCGCGGCAGCGGCCTTGGGCAGTTGCGCCCAGGTGTCGGCGTGGTCGAGCAAGCCCGCACCGATTCGGATGTCGTAACTGCGCTCGCCCAAATTGATGTGAACCTGGTTCATGCGGCGGTCTCCATGGGCAAGTGGCCGGCAAGTTCGAGTTGGCTCACGATCATGGTGACCATGGTGGGGATGCGGGGTCGGCTGGTCTCAATCACGAAATGGGCACTGGCTTGGTAGATGGGGTCACGTTCTTTGAACAATTCTTTGATGCGGCCTTTGGGGTCTTCCACTTGCAGCAAGGGGCGTTGGCTGTCGTGGCGAAGGCGGCGGTAAATTTCGTCGGGCTGCACCCTGAGGTAGATGACCTGAGTGCGCTCGCGCAACATGGCACGGTTGGCGTCTCGCAACACCGCACCACCCCCCGTGGCCATGACGCCGCAAGCGGTGCGGGTCATGTCGTCCAAGACCTGGGCTTCGATGTCGCGAAAAGCGGCTTCGCTCTCGCGCTCGAAAAACTCGCGGATGGAGCAACCAATGCGCAACTCGATGACCTGATCGGTGTCAACAAAGCCCACGCCCAATTTGCGCGCCAATTGCCGCCCGACTGTCGATTTGCCGCTGCCCGGCATGCCCACCAATGCCAACACGATAGATTGCTTTCTCAAGGTGCTGAGGCACGTTGCACCAGCATTTTAGGGCTTAGGAAAATCAGCAACTCCTGCTTGGTTTGACGCCGTGTGCGGTTGCCAAACAGCCAAGACCAAGCTGGAGCGTCGCGCAAACCAGGCACGCCCGCGCGGTTGGTGTTCTCGCTGGTTTCAAAAATGCCGCCAATCATGACCGTGCCGCCATCGTCCACCCGCACCTGGGTGCTGACATGCTTGGTGTCGATGGCAAAACCGGCTGGCGTGCTCTGCCCCACGCTGTCCTTGTGCACCTCCAGGTTCATGGTGATGCTGCCCTCGGGCGTGATTTGCGGCGTGACTTCCAAGCGCAAATTGGCTTTTCGAAAAGCAATGGAGGTGGCGCCGTTGGCCCCTGCCAAGGTGTAGGGCAACTCGGTGCCCTGCTCGATGACCGCCTTGGCTTGGTCGGCAGTGACCAAGCGCGGACTGGCCACCACCCGTCCCAGGCCATCGGCCTCCAGCGCCGACAGTGCCAAACCCAGGCGCTGACTGGCAGTGGCATTGAACAAGGACAAGGCCACATTGGCAGGCTCTGCGCCTTGCAAACTGCTGGCCGGCAAGTTGATGTTGGGCGTGCTGCTGTTGACCGACAAGCGCACGCCCAAGCTGGACGCGAAATTCTCAGACGCCTCAACGATGCGTGCCTCGATCAGCACCTGGCGCTGTGGCACGTCGATGCGGGCGATCAAGTCGGCGACTTGCGTCAAGCGTTCGGGGATGTCGGTGACGAACAACTGATTGGTGCGCACATCGGCCAAAGCACTGCCTCGGCTGCTGAGCAAGCGCGGCGACATGACCCCAGGCCCTGGCGTGGCGGTGCTGAGCAAGGGCGCCAGCATGTCCACCGCTTTGGCGTAATTCAAGGCAAAAGCACGTGTTTGCAAGGGTTCGATGACTTGCATGGCCGCGCGGCTTTCCAAAGCCAGCTTGTCGCGTGCGGCCAGTTCCGCCAAAGGTGCGACCCACAACACTGGTCCTACATGTTGCTGACCCAAACCCTTGGTTTGCAAAATGGTGTGCAAGGCCTGGTCCCAGGGCAGGTCTTGCAAGCGGATGCTGAGTTGCCCGGTCACGCTGTCGGCCACCACCATGTTTTGGCCGCTGAAATCGGCAATGACTTGCAAGGCGGCGCGCAGGTCGATGTTTTGAAATTGCATGCTGATGGGTTGACCGGTGAACACCGGCGCTGGGTTGGCCACTGGCGTTTGCGCCCCAACGCCGGCACACCACAAGCCCCAGACCCAGACAAACTTCCAGTGTGTCATGGCTGACCTTGGTCTGGGAATCGCTTGGTTTGCTGCTGCCACAGCCCCAGGGCATTGGCATGCCACTCGCGCAACAACAGATGGTCTGGCGCAATGTGAACCACCTCGCCAAAGTCCTGCCCCATGGTTTGCCCAAGGGCAACTGGGCGAATCAAGCCGGCATGCGCCACCAAGGCTTGGG
>CANGHG010000066.1 GCA_947453645.1 Comamonadaceae bacterium | reverse complement strand
ATGCGGTTGCCGATGAAGCCATCGCACACGCCAGACACCACGGCGGTTTTCTTGATCTTTTTGGCCACATCCATGACCGTGGCCATGATGTCTTTGCCAGTGGCCGCGCCACGCACCACTTCCAACAACTTCATCACATTGGCGGGGCTGAAAAAGTGCAAACCCACCACGTCTTGGGGACGCTGGGTGAAATTGGCAATGGCATTCACGTCCAGGGTCGAGGTGTTGGACGCCAGGATGGCGCCGGGCTTCATCACCTCGTCGAGTTTTTTGAACACGGTTTCTTTGACGCCAATGTCCTCGAACACGGCTTCAATCACCAAGTCGGCGTCTGCCAAGTCGTCGTAATTCAAGGTGCTGGAGAGCAAGCCCATGCGCTGGGCCATCTTGTCTTCCTTCAACTTGCCCTTTTTCACCTGGGCTTGGTAGTTTTTCTCGATGATGGCAAGGCCTTTGTCCAAGGCCTCTTGCTTCATCTCCAAAATTTTCACGGGAATGCCCGCATTCAGGAAGTTCATGCTGATGCCGCCGCCCATGGTGCCTGCACCAATGACCGCCACGCTTTTGATCTCCCGCTTGGGGGTGTCGGCAGGCACGTCGTCAATTTTGGATGTGGCACGTTGGGCCACGAACAAATGACGCAATGCACGGGACTCAGGGGTCCACATCAGGTTGATGAAGATGGTGCGCTCGGCAGTCATGCCGTCGTCGAACTTCATTTTGGTGGCGTTTTGCACCGCTTCAATGCATTTAAGGGGCGCGGGGTACTTGCCCTTGGTCATGCCGTTGACCATGTTGGTGCTGAACTTGAAGAAGGCGTCGCCGTTGGGGTGTTTGCAAGGCAGGTCGCGCACCCGTGGCAGCGGCGAGGTGCCAATGACGCCTTGGGCAAAACCGATGGCTTCGGTGACCACGTTGTCTTTGGAGCTGGCCATCTCGTCAAACAATTTTTGACCTGGCAGCATGGCCAACATCTCGCTCTTGATGGCTTCACCACTCACGATCATGTTCAGCGCCGCTTCCACGCCAATCACGCGGGGCAAACGTTGGGTGCCACCTGCGCCAGGGACGAGGCCGAGCTTGACTTCAGGCAAGGCCACATCGGTGCCAGGTGCGGCCACGCGGTAGTGACAGCCCAGGGCCAATTCCAAACCGCCGCCCATGACCACACTGTGAATGGCCGCCACGGTGGGCTTGGGGCAGTTTTCCAAAGCGGTGATCAGGTTGAGCAAATTGGGCTCTTGCAGGGCTTTGGGGGAGCCAAATTCTTTGATGTCTGCACCGCCCGAAAAGGCTTTGCCTGCGCCTGTGACCACGATGGCTTGCACCGCGGCGTCGGCCTCGGCTTGCTCCAACCCCTTCATGAAGGCCTGTCGGGTGGACAAACCCAAGCCGTTGACCGGCGGGTTGCTCAAGGTGATCACGGCCACATTGCCGTGAACTGCATAGTCAGCACTCATAAGTATTCCTTGTCAGATGCGGGGATTTGAGGTGGTTTGAGGGGGATCGGGTACAAAAAAGAACGCTCGTTCTATTTTATACCTCCAGCCATTCTTGCCGGATGGCCGCGTTCTCACGCAAGGCGGCGGGTGTGCCGTCAAACACAATGCTGCCGTGGCCCATGACCAGGGCACGGTCAGAGATGTTCATGGCGATGGTGAGTTTTTGCTCGATCAAGAGCACCGAGACGCCACGTTGGCGCAATTCGCGCAAAAACTCGCCCACCAAGGCGACGATTTTGGGCGCCAGGCCTTCTGTGGGCTCGTCAATGATGATGAGATCGGGGTCGCCCATGAGGGATCGGCACAGGGTGAGCATTTGTTGTTCACCGCCCGACAGCACGCCCGCCTCGGTGTGCTGGCGTTCACGCAAACGCGGAAACAAGTTGTACATGTCTTCAAAATTCCAGCGGCCTGTGGGCTGCTTGCCCTTCAAGCCCAACAGCAGGTTTTGGTGCACCGTGAGTTTGGGGAAGATGTCGCGGTTTTCAGGCACATAGCCCAGGCCCATGTGGGCGATGTCGAAAGGCTTGCGGTTCAACAGGCTGTGACCCTTGAAGGTCATCTCACCTTCGCAATGCACCAAGCCCATGATGGATTTGGCGGTGGTGGAGCGGCCCGAGCCGTTGCGCCCCAAGAGCGCCACGATTTCACCTTGTTTGACTTCAAAGCTCACGCCTTGCAGCACATGGCTTTTGCCGTAATAAGCGTGGAGTTGGTCAATCTGCAGCATGTCAGTGGCCCTGCTCTTCCATGCTGCCCAAATAGGCTTCTTGCACCCGGGCGTTGGCGCGTACTTTGTCAGGGGTGTCGTAAGCGATGATTTCGCCATAGACCAGCACTGCGATTTTGTCGGCCAAGCCAAACACCACACCCATGTCGTGTTCCACCGTGAGCAAGGTTTTGCCTTGGGTCACGGTTTTGATGAGTTCGATGAAGCGCTCGGTCTCGCTGTTGCTCATGCCAGCAGTCGGTTCATCGAGCAAGATGACATTGGCGCCACCCGCCATGGTGATGCCAATTTCCAAGGCACGTTGCTCGGCATAGGTGAGGTTCATGGCCAACACATCGCTTTTGGCGCTGAGGTGAATTTTGTCCATCCAGGCATGCGCCAGTTCATTGGCGTCTTTCAGGTTGCCCAAAAACTTCCAAAAACTGTATCGGTGACCCAAGCTCCACAAGACTGCGCAGCGCAGGTTTTCAAAAACACTCAGCTTGGGGAAGATGTTGGTGATTTGGAAGCTGCGGGACAAACCCAGTCGGTTGATTTCAAAGGGCTTGCTGCCGTCGATGCGTTGCCCATTCAAATGAATTTCACCGCTGCTGGGGGCAAAGCGGCCACTGATCAGGTTGAACATGGTGGACTTGCCTGCCCCATTGGGCCCAATGATGGCCACCCGTTCACCACTGACCACATCCAGGTCCAGGCCACGGATGATCTCGGTGTTGCCAAATTGTTTGCGCACACCCTTGAGCGACAGCGACAACTTGGCCGTCATGTGGAGGCTCCTTGTTTGGTCGTCAGTTGGCTTTGTACCTGGTCCCAGGCTTGTGTGAAATGACGGCGTACCCACTCGAACACCCCCAAACCCAGCAACAACAAGAGCGAAGATGCCCACCAGTGGCGGTTGTCGTTGGTGTTCAATACCCAACCCGCGAATGGCAGTTCACCACCCGACGCGGAGTTCAGTTGCAGGTGGTAGGTCATTTCCACCAAGGCCCCAGCACCTGCCAATATCAACACCGCCGACAGCAAGAAGCCCAAGTAACTGGGCCACAGCCAACGCAAGGCCCCCGCTTTGAGCACCCGCCAATTCAAGACCAAGATGCCCGCCAAACCGCCCGGTGCATAAACCACCATGAACAAGAACAACAAGCCCAGGTAAAGCAGCCAGGCTTTGGTGAGCTCCGACAACAGCACAAAGGCCAAGACCATGAGGATGCCGCCCAAAATGGGGCCAAAGAAGAAAGTGGCACCACCCAAAAAGGTGAACAGCAAATAAGCACCCGATCGCCCTGTGCCCACCACCTCGGCGGTGACGATTTCGAAATTCAAGGCGCCCAAACCGCCAGCGATGCCTGCAAAAAACCCTGCAATGATGAAGGCCCGGTAACGCACCTGTTGGGTGTTGTAGCCAATGAACTCCACCCGTTCAGGGTTGTCACGCACCGCGTTCAGGATGCGGCCCAAGGGCGTTTGGGTGAGTGCGTAGAGCAGGCCCACGCAAATGAAGGTGTAGACGGCGATCAGGTAATACACCTGACGTTGTGGGCCAAAGCTGATGCCCCAGACCGCCTGACCCACCACGCGATTGCCCGACACCCCTGCTTCGCCGCCAAAAAACTCGGCAAACATGAGCGACATGGCGAACACCAGTTCGGCCATGCCCAAGGTGATCATGGAAAACGCCGTCCCCGATTTGCGGGTGGTGACAAAGCCCAGCAACACGGCAAAGCCCATGCCCGCCAAGCCGCCTATGAGCGGGAGCAAGGAAACCGGGAGATGCAAGTCGCCCTTGGCCACGGCGTTCAGGGCATGGATGGTGAGGTAGCTGCCCATGCCGGTGTACACCGCATGGCCAAAACTCAGCATGCCGCCTTGCCCAAGCAACATGTTGTAGGACAGACAAGCAATGATGGCGATGCCCATTTGGGACAGCATGGTGAGCGACAAATTGCTGGTGAACAGCCATGGCACCACCAGCAGTAGCAAGGCAAAGCCCAGCCAAATGAGGCTGCTTTGCAAGGTGGTGCTGGTGTTGGTGCTCATGGGGTGTCAGGTTTCTCTGGTGCCTAGCAAACCGCGCGGGCGGAAGATCAAGATCAGCACCAAGAACAAATAAGGCAGGATGGGCGCAATTTGAGAGACAGACAGTTTGAGCATGGTGTTGGTCTGCATGTGGGGCGTGACAGTGGTACCCAGGTCTTGCAAGAGTTGCAGCACCGAGTAGTCCACCGCTACAGCGAATGTTTGAATCACGCCAATCAGCACGGACGCCAAAAAAGCGCCGCTGAGCGACCCCATGCCACCCACCACCACCACCACGAACACCACCGAACCCACGGTGGCGGCCATGGCCGGTTCTGTGATGAAGGTGAAGCCGCCAATGACGCCTGCCAAGCCCGCCAAACCTGTGCCCATGGCAAACACCAACATGAAGATGCGGGGCACGTTGTGGCCCAAGGTTTCCACGGTTTCGGGGTGGGTGAGCGCCGCTTGAATGATCAGGCCTGCCCGGGTGCGGGTCAGCACCCACCACAAACTCACCACCATGGCCAAGGCGGTGAACATGATGAACGCACGGGTGGCTGGAAACGGGGTGCAGACCACCCGCACCGCGCTGTCAGCCGCTTGGCAAACGGATCCGCCAGGACCCAATACCAAGGACAGGCCTTGTTCGGCGTGGTTGATCAGGGTGAACACCGGGCCTTGTAAAAAAGCGGGCGGGTTGAACTCCACCGCCACACGACCCCAAATGAGTTGCACCAACTCCAGCACGATGTAGGACAAACCAAAGGTGACCAGCAACTCGGACACATGGCCCATTTTGTGAACACGTCGCAGCACCTGGCTTTCAAACAGGGCACCCGCCGCGCCTGTGAGCACGGGGGCGATGACCAAGGCCGGCCAAAACCCCATGACGCCAGACAAGGTGTAGCCCATGTAGGCCCCGACCATGTAAAAACTGGCGTGGGCAAAGTTCAAAACGCCCATCATGCTGAAGATGAGCGTCAGTCCCGAGCTGAGCATGAACAACAGCAAACCGTAGCTCAAGCCATTGAGCATGGACACCAGGAAAAATTCCATGCGATCAGTCCCTCAGCCAGCAGTTCATCCGGGCAGTTTCATTTGGCAACTGGTGGGTGTGCTGGACACATAAGGCTCGAAGGTTTTGACAGGAGCCAATGTCATGCCTGTGTTTTCGGCGCTGTAGGGGTATTTTTTGTCCGCCTTTTGCCAAACGGTGATGTAAATGGTTTGTTGCAACTGATGATCGAGTTTGCGCATTTCCATGTCACCGTTGAAACCTTTGAACTTCAGGCCGTGCATGGCGGCTGCCACTTTCACGGGGTCGGTGGATTTGGCCTGCGCCATGGCGATGGTCAGGGTGTCAAAAATGCTGACCATGGAGCCGGTGTAGAGGTCGTCGTTGTACTTGGCCTTGAACCCCGCCATGTGTTTGGCCATGACGCCGCCCATGTTGTAGTGGGCATAGCTGACCTGGAACACACGGCCTTCAGAGGTTTGGCCCAGCGCCGTGGGTGTGCCGGTCACACCGGTGTAATAAGTGAAAAACTTGCCTGTGTAGCCGCCTTCGTTGGCCGCTTTGACCAGCAAGGCCAGGTCCGAGCCCCAATTGCCGGTGATGACCGAGTCGGCACCTGAGGCTTTGATTTTGGCAATATAGGGTGAGAAGTCGCGTACCTGGGCCAAGGGGTGCAGGTCTTCGCCAACGATTTGGATGTCGGGACGCTTGCGGGCCAGGTTTTCCTTGGCGTACTTCACCACTTGCTGGCCGTGCGAGTAATTTTGGTTGAGCAGGTAAATTTTCTTGACCGAAGGCTGGTCTTTGATGAAGGTGGTCATCGCCTCGATTTTCATGGAGGTGTCTGCGTCAAAGCGGAAATGCCAATAGCTGCATTTGCTGTTGGTGAAGTCGGGGTCCACGGCGGAATGGTTGAGGAAGATGATTTCCTTGCCAGGGTTGCGTTCGTTGTGCTTGTTGACCGCGTCAATCAAGGCGCCTGCCACCGACGAGCCATTGCCCTGGGTGATGTAGCGCACGCCTTGGTCGATGGCCGACTTGAGTTGATTCAGGCTCTCAGCAGGGCTGAGTTTGTTGTCCAAACCAATGATCTCGAACTTCACACCCGCCGCATTGTTCTTGCTGTATTCCTCTGCGAGGTATTGCAGGGTTTTGAGCTGGTTGGAGCCCACAGGCGCCATGAGGCCAGACAAAGGGTCTATCCATGCGATTTTGACGGTTTCGCCCTTTTGCGCCATGGCGTTGCCCACACACATCACGCCCAGCGCCAAAGCACTTGCCCATTTGATCAACCGCATTCTTTACTCCTCATGACAATGAGGGAGAGCCTAACTTCAAACGGACAGGCCACTGGCTAGGGAATCCCCTAGCAGGGCGCAGTCAAAGCCTTGATCAGCTTGGCAATTTGTAATCGGCGAGTTGTTCGCGCAAACGTGTTTTCAGCATCTTGCCTGTAGCCCCCAAGGGGATGGCCTCGACAAAGACCACGTCGTCGGGGATTTGCCATTTGGCAATTTTGCCCTCGTAAAACTGAATCAAGGCGTCTCTTTCCACCTGGGCACCTGGCTTTTTCACCACCACCACGATGGGGCGTTCATCCCACTTGGGATGGGCCATGCCAATGCAAGCGGCCATGGCCACATCGGGATGCGCCATGGCGATGTTCTCCACGTCAATGGAGCTGATCCACTCCCCGCCCGACTTGATGACGTCTTTGCTGCGGTCGGTGATTTGCATGAAACCTTCGGGGTCCACCGTGGCCACGTCGCCAGTGGGGAACCAACCGTCCACCAAGGGGGACCCGCCCTCTTGCTTGTAGTACTCACGCACCACCCAAGGGCCTTTGACCAACAAGTCGCCGTAGGCTTTGCCGTCGTGGGGCTGTTCTTGGCCTTGGTCGTCCACGATTTTGAAATCCACCCCAAAAATGGCTCGTCCTTGCTTCAAGCGAATTTTCATTTGCTCTTCAGGCGGCAAGGCCAGGTGCTTGTTCTTCAGGGTACACAAGGTGCCCAAGGGGCTGAGCTCGGTCATGCCCCAGGCGTGCAGCACTTCCACGCCGTACTCGTCGTTGAAGGCTTGAATCATGGCGGGCGGGCAAGCCGAGCCACCAATGACCGTGCGTTTCAAATGGGTGAAGCGCAAGCCACCCGCTTTCAAATGACCCAACAGCATTTGCCACACCGTGGGCACACCAGCGGCCAAAGTGACTTGCTCGGACTCCAGCAATTCGTAAACCGATTTGCCGTCCAAAGCAGCGCCAGGGAACACCAGCTTGCAGCCGACCATGGCGGCGCTGTAAGGAATGCCCCAAGCATTGACGTGGAACATGGGCACCACGGGCAGCACGCTGTCACGGGCAGACAAGCACATCACATCGGGCAAGGCGCAGGCGTAGGCATGCAGCAAGGTGGAACGGTGGCTGTACAAGGCGGCCTTGGGGTTGCCTGTGGTGCCGCTCGTGTAGCACATGCAAGAAGCGGTGTTTTCGTCCAATTCGGGCCAGTGGTAGGTATTGGCCTGCGGTTGCACCCAGGCCTCATAGCTGACCAAACCAGGAATGCCTGTGTCTGCTGGCAGTTTGTCGGCGTCGCACAAAGCCACCCAGTGCTTCACCGTGGGGCAATGCGCATGGATGTTTTGCACGATGGGCAAGAAAGTCATGTCAAAACACAGCACATGGTCTTCGGCGTGGTTGACGATCCAAGTGACCTGCTCGGGGTGCAGGCGGGGGTTCAAGGTGTGCAGGACTCGCCCACTGCCGCTCACGCCAAAGTAAATTTCCAGGTGGCGATAGCCATTCCAAGCCAGGGTGGCGATGCGCTCGCCTTGAGGAACTTGCCAAGCGTCCAGTCCATTGGCCACTTGACGGGCGCGTTTGGCGATGGTGGCCCAGTCGCTGCGGTGAATATCACCTTCCACCCGCCGCGACACGATTTCGGTGTCGGCGTGGTGTTTCTCGGCAAAGTCGATCAACGAGGAAATCGACAGGTTTTGGCTTTGCATCAATCCCAGCATGGGAGGTCTCCTTGAATGGCACTTCGGCGCATGTTGTTTCCAGGTATTGTGCACAATCCAGCCATGCCAGCGCCTGCCACCTCCCCTGTTTCCCTGCCTTGGCGCCACCTTTACAGCGGTTTAGGTCAGCCATTTCACACCCCCGTGAGCCCCACGCCCTTGAGTCAATTGCACTGGGTGGCGCAAAACCATGCCTTGGCCCATGAACTGGGGTTGAGCGCCAATTTCTGGTCCGATGAGACCCTGCAGGCCTTGGGCGGTTCAGGCCTGTTGCCGGGCAGTCAGCCCTTGGCCAGTGTCTACAGCGGCCATCAATTTGGGGTCTGGGCCGGTCAGTTGGGCGATGGCAGAGCCTTGTGGCTGGGTGAAATTCAAACCCCCACTGGCCATCAAGAACTCCAGCTCAAAGGCGCAGGCCTGACCCCTTTTTCTCGCATGGGCGATGGCCGAGCGGTCTTGCGTTCCAGCATCCGCGAGTATTTGTGCAGTGAAGCCATGCATGGCTTGGGCATCCCCACCACCCGGGCACTCAGCTTGGTGGGTTCACCCGACAAGGTGTTGCGCGAAGAACTGGAGACTGCGGCCGTGGTCACCCGTGTGGCCCCCAGTTTTTTGCGCTTCGGTCATTTCCAGCATTTCGCGGCTGCTGGTCAAGTGGCGGCCTTGAAGCAACTGGCCGACTTTCTCATCGCGCACCAATGGCCCGACTTGCTGGCGTTGCCCGAGGGCCCTGTGCGCTACGCAGGCTTGCTGGGCCGGGTGAGTCGACTCACCGCCGAGATGCTGGCACATTGGCAAGCCGTGGGCTTTTGCCACGGCGTGATGAACACCGACAACATGAGCATGCTGGGACTCACCATCGACTATGGGCCTTTCCAGTTTTTAGATGGTTTCAACCCAGCACATGTTTGCAACCACTCTGACCACCAAGGCCGCTACGCCTATGCCCGACAACCTCAAGTGGCCTATTGGAATTT
>CANGHG010000065.1 GCA_947453645.1 Comamonadaceae bacterium | reverse complement strand
GGCATTGAAACCCGCTTGGTGAGCTTGTTCGACATTGGCGTCATGAAGGGCAAGTTTTCGCTCAACCGCTTTGTGGAACTCACCGCCACTTCACCGGCCAAGTTGTTTGGCTTGTTTCCGAAAAAAGGAACCATCGCCGTGGGCAGCGACGCCGATGTGGTCTTGTTCAACCCCGCCGTCACCCAAACCATTCGCGCCCAAGACCTGCACAGCAATGTCGACTACACGCTGCTGGAGGGCCGCACCATGCAAGGCCGGGTAGAAAAAGTCTTTCTACGCGGTCATTTGATTGTGGACGGCAAGGAATGGAAGGGCCGCGAAGGACTGGGCCGCTTTGTGCCACGCGGTCAGGTACAGGGGTTTTGATGAGTGTGGCAGGCGTTGAGGTTGTCTTGGCAGGTCAACCCGTCTCCGTGGAGCCACTCACCTCAGAGTCGTTCAAGCCTTTTGGCGATGTGATGGAAGCCACTGAGAGCGCTCAACACTTCAGCATCAACCAAGGTTTTGCCCAGCGTTTTCACAGACTGGCCCATGTGGACGTGACCCAGGGCGGCGGGCAACCCGCCATCAGCATCTTCAAAGCCCGAGCCAGGCCGCAGCCTGTGGAATTGAGCGTGTTGGAAAAGCACCCGCATGGCTCACAGGCTTTCATGCCCTTGTCAGGCCATGCTTATTTGGTGGTGGTGGCCTTGGGTGGCGATACCCCAGACATGTCCACACTGAAGTGCTTTTCAGCCACTGTGCAACAAGGTGTGAATTACGCCAAGGGGACGTGGCACCATCCGTTGCTGGCACTGCAAGATGGTGATTTTTTGGTGGTCGACCGCGCCGGGCCACAGGGTGAGGTGAACTGCGTGGAATTCCCACTCCCCATGCATCAAGATGAGCATGACTGACGCACCATGAAGCGTTCAACATGGTCATGCTTGGTGTTTTTACCTGCGCTTTGCGGCCAGGCCTGGGCTTGCGGCAGCGAGTTCAAGCCGGTTTGCGGCTATTGGGTGCACACCCCCAAAACGCAGACCTTCATGAACGAATGCCAAGCCCGTGAATTTGGCGCCAAGGTGCGGCATGAAGGCAGTTGCAAAGACCAAGCCTCCAAAGCGGCGACGGTCGCCCCATCACCCAAGAAGTGAGTCGCGCCATTCAGCAATAGCGCTTAGCCCTGCAACACCGGCAAACCCTGGACCTTTGAAAAATCCCGGTCATGCGTGACCAGCGCTGCGGCGCCCATGTCCAGCGCCGAGGCCAGTTGCACCGCGTCGGGCAGCTTCAGGCGGTATTGAATGCGCAACTGCGCGGCCATGCTGGCGATGTGGGCTGACAGGGGCAGCACCTGGTATTGGTTCAAGGCGTTTTCATAGCGCTTGGCCAGCGCCGTTTGCTTGTGCTTCAAAGGCCCGGTGAGCACCTCGGCCAAGGTGATGGTGGTGAGCGCCAGCTGAACCTGGCCGCGCTCAGCCGCTTCAAACAGCCCCAGAAAAAGCGGCGCGAACTGGGGATGGTCTTCTAGCAGGTAGATCCAAGGGGCGGTGTCCACCAAGACGGTAGACCCCACGGGCAAACCACCCCAAAGGGCGGCGGGGGCGAGCACCGCCACCGCTTCAGCCCTGCCACTCTTGGCGCAACTGCGCCACGGCATTGGCTGCACCTTGCGGCCAAAGGCCACGCCCCGTGCCACGCAGCGCCAAAATGCCGCCCACTTGCACCCGTCGGCCTTGCTCGGTTTGCCATTGGTCCACCGGCACCACCACCGCCAGGGGCTTGCCGTGGCGGGTGATGACGCTGCTGTAACCCGCCTGGGCCTCGGCGGCGATGAGCGGCAACTGCGCCCTGGCCTGCTCTAAACCGTATGTTTTGTTGTCGCTCATGATGCCTCCTGAATTCCGTACAGACTGTACAGAATCAAGGAGGCACTTGTCAAGCAGGGACGGGAAAATCAGGGTTGGCGAAGTCTTGAATTCCGAGATTTTTTGAAAATCATTGGTAATGCCCACGACAAGCGATCACGGTCAAATCGGCATCATCCACTGCATAAACCAGACGGTGAACATCATCAATGCGGCGCGACCAGTAGCCTGACAAATTGCCCAGCAAGGGCTCTGGCTTGTCGATGCCTGCGAAAGGGTCTCGAACAGCCGCCTCAATCAAGAGGTTGATACGTTTGAGCGTTTTTTTGTCCTGCCCTTGCCAATACAAATAATCAGCCCAGGCATGGGAGGTGAAACAAATCCCACGGCTCATGGGGAAACAAGTTCACGCCGCTTGGCTTTACCTGCTTTGTGTTGTGCAATGGATGCCGCCAAGTGGGCTGCATTGGCCGGACTTGACAACAGGTACAAAGTTTCGGCCATGCTTTGGTAGTGCGCCATGGACATCACCACGGCATCACCGCCATCACGGCGGGTGATGACGGTGATGTCGGCATCTGCTTCTACGCCATCCAGCACGGACTTGAGTCCGTTGCGTGCTTCGGAGTAACTGATGATTCGCATGGTCTACTTGTCCAATGAGTTGAACAAGTATTCTACGATCCTCAGGCCGCCACACCCTTGGCTGTTTCCACATATTCTTCAATTTGGTTGAAGTTCATGTACTTGTAAATGGCCGCGCCGTCCTTGTTCACCACACCCATGGCTTCGTGGTACTCGGCCACCGTGGGGAATTGGCCCATCTTGGAGGTGATGGCGGCCAGTTCCGCTGAAGCCAGGTACACATTGGTGTTCTTGCCCAAGCGGTTGGGGAAGTTGCGGGTGGAGGTGGACACCACGGTCGCGCCTTCGCGCACCTGGGCTTGGTTGCCCATGCACAACGAGCAGCCAGGCATTTCGGTGCGTGCTCCAGCCGTGCCAAAGGCAGCGTAATGGCCTTCCTTGATGAGTTCGCTCTCGTCCATCTTGGTGGGAGGAGCCACCCACAGCTTGACGGGAATGTCACGCTGGCCACCCAGCAACTTGGCCGCTGCGCGGAAGTGACCGATGTTGGTCATGCAAGAACCAATGAAGGCCTCGTCAATGTGGGTGCCAGACACCTCGGACAAGAACTTGGCGTCGTCCGGGTCATTGGGGCAGCAGACGATGGGCTCTTTGATCTCGTTCATGTCAATTTCAATGACATGCGCGTACTCGGCGTCTTTGTCGGCTTCCAGCAACTCGGGCTTGGCCAACCAAGCTTCCACTTTCTCGATGCGGCGCGCCAAGGTACGGGCGTCGGCGTAGCCGTCGGCGATCATGTTTTTCATCAGCACCACGTTGGACTTGAGGTACTCGATGACAGGCTCTTTATTAAGTTTGATCGAGCAACCTGCTGCCGAGCGTTCGGCAGAGGCATCTGACAGCTCAAAGGCTTGCTCCACTTTCAAGCTGGGCAGGCCTTCGATTTCCAAAATCCGACCCGAGAACTCGTTGACCTTGCCAGCTTTGGCCACCGTGAGCAGGCCTTTTTTGATGGCGTACAAAGGAATGGCATGCACCAGGTCGCGCAGGGTGACACCGGGCTGCATCTCGCCTTTGAAGCGCACAAGAATGGATTCGGGCATGTCCAAAGGCATGACACCTGTGGCCGCACCGAAGGCCACCAAACCGGAGCCCGCAGGGAAGGAAATGCCAATGGGGAAGCGGGTGTGCGAGTCGCCGCCGGTGCCCACGGTGTCGGGTAACAGCAAACGGTTGAGCCAGGAGTGAATCACGCCGTCACCAGGACGCAGGGCCACGCCGCCACGGTTGCTGATGAAGGCAGGCAGTTCGCGGTGGGTTTTCACGTCCACGGCCTTGGGGTAGGCGGCGGTGTGGCAGAAGGACTGCATCACCATGTCGGCGCTGAAGCCCAAGCAAGCCAAGTCTTTCAACTCGTCGCGGGTCATGGGGCCAGTGGTGTCTTGCGAGCCCACGGTGGTCATCTTGGGTTCGCAGTAAGTGCCTGGGCGAACGCCTTGGCCTTCGGGCAAACCGACCGCACGGCCCACCATTTTTTGCGCCAGCGTGAAGCCAGCCTTGGTGGCCACAGGGGGGCTGGGCAAACGGAACAAGGTGGAGGCGGGCAAGCCCAGGAACTCGCGGGCTTTGGCGGTCAGGCTGCGGCCGATGATGAGGTTGATACGCCCCCCAGCGCGCACCTCGTCAAACAGCACATCGCTTTTGAGCTTGAACTCGGCCACGGTGGCGCCGTTTTTCACGATCTTGCCGTCATAGGGCAGGATGTCAATCACGTCGCCCATCTCCAGCTTGGTGACGTCCACTTCAATGGGCAATGCGCCCGAGTCTTCTTGGGTGTTGAAGAAGATGGGGGCAATTTTGCCGCCCAAGGTGACGCCGCCAAAACGCTTGTTGGGCACGAAAGGAATGTCTTGGCCTGTGGCCCAAATCACGCTGTTGGTAGCGGACTTGCGGCTCGAACCAGTACCCACCACATCGCCCACATAGGCCACCAAATGGCCTTTTTTCTTCAGGTCTTCGATGAACTGCATGGGGCCGCGTTTGCCGTCTTCTTCGGGCTTGAAGGCTGCACCTTCACGGGTATTTTTCAGCATGGCCAGGTAATGCAGCGGAATGTCGGGGCGGCTCCAGGCGTCGGGGGCGGGTGAGAGGTCGTCGGTGTTGGTTTCGCCGGGCACCTTGAACACGGTGACCGTGATTTTCTGGTCGACTTCATGACGGCTGGTGAACCACTCGGCGTCGGCCCAGCTTTGCATCACGTCTTTGGCTTTGGCATTGCCCGCTTTGGCCTTGTCGGCCACGTCGTTGAAGAAGTCGAACATCAAAAGGGTTTTCTTCAAGGCTTGCGCGGCCACGGCGGCCACTTCGGCGTCGTCGAGCAACTCGATGAGGGGATGCACGTTGTAGCCGCCCACCATGGTGCCCAACAACTCGGTGGCCTTGGTTTTGCTGATCAGGCCCACTTTCAAGTCGCCATGCGCCACAGCCGCCAAGAACGAGGCTTTGACCTTGGCCGCGTCGTCCACGCCGGGAGGCACGCGGTGGGTCAGCAAGTCCATCAAAAAAGTGTCTTCACCAGCAGGCGGTGCTTTGATGAGTTCGATCAATTCGGCGGTTTGTTTGGCATCCAAAGGCAGTGGTGGGATGCCCAAGGCAGCGCGTTCGGCCACATGGTCTCGGTAAGCGTTCAACATGTTGTTCTCCTGGAAATGAAACGGTCAGCGGCTTGGCTCTTCAGCGAGCAAGCTGTTGGGTGGTGAAGATCTCATGGCCTGGGCCATGGCTGCTTGGGTTGGGTGTTGGCATTCGTCAAGCAGACGAACACCGCGTTGTTGGTCCATCAACATGGACTTGGTGTTGAGCTGAATCCAGATGACGCCCGCTTGCGGGTCTTCAAGGCGCACAGCACCTGAGGGTGTAGCCATGAGGGTCATGTGGAACACGTGCTTTTTGAAATTCAGCACATAGTGACCGGGCAGATCGGGGTTGACCCGCAAAGTGGCGGTTTGCCTGAGCTCACAGGGCAGGAGTCCGAGGTAGACATGCGGCGCAAAGTCTTGCGCCAAAGCTGCGCCCACAGTGCCGAGTGAAAGCAATGCAATGACCGATGAACGCATCTGGTGCTCCTCTTACAACTTGAAGAAAACGTGCGTCTGTGCAGGCAATGCGCGGCCCGTGGCATGGGCGCGTTGCAACACCTGCCAAAAGAAACGGTAACTGGCCCGGTCGTGCAGCTGACCTGCGTGGCTGATGGGCGCCCAGTCTGCCGCCATGGCCGCCAGCAAGACCTCGCCAGCTTGGGCAATGTCTTTTTCAGCAGGCGCCATGGCTTGCAAAATGGGGCGAATTTGCGCAGGGTGAATGCTCCACATGCGGGTGAAGCCCAGGGTTTGCGAAGCCACACGGGCGGCGTTTTCCATGGCCGCAGCATCGCTGAACTCGGTGACCACGCTGTGCGAGGGCACCTTGCCGTGGGCATGACAGGCGCTGGCGATCTCCAGCTTGGCGCGCAGCACCAGCGGGTGACTGAACTGCCCTGCACTGCCCATGGCGTGGGCAGGAATGGCGCCGCCATGCGCGGACACAAAGTCCATCAGGCCAAAACTCAGCGACTGCAAGCGCGGGTGAGACGCGATGTCAAACGCCCTGTGCACCGCTGCGGGGGATTCAATCAGGGCGTGCACCGGGAGTGTGGTGGCACCCGCGGCGTCTATGGCTTGTATGGCCAGCGCCACATCGGCCAAGGTCTCGACCTTGGGCAGCATGATGTGGCACAAACGCCCACCCGCACGGCCTGCAATGGTTTGAATGTCAGATGCAAAAGCGGGATGGTCGACGGGGTGCACACGCACCGCCACGCGGGCCTCGGGTGCAGCAGCCAAGGCCAATTCGGTGACCAAGGCCGCGTGATCGGCTTCGCCGCCCACGGATGCGCCGTCTTCGCAGTCGAGGGTGACATCGAACACACACACACCAAACTCTTGGGTCATCTCGGCCTGCAGCTGCAGGCTTTTGCGCATGCGTGCCTCCACGCCGCTGTAGTGGTCACAAACAGGCAGCGTGACCGCACCCGCTTGGGCGTCTTGCAGGACGTCGCGCGGGTGCTTCATATCAGAGCAGGTGGGCCACGCCGGCTTGCTCGTCGGTCAGTTCTTTCAAAGTCTTGTCAATGCAAGACTGGCTGAAAGCGTCAATGGCCAAGCCTTCAACCACTTTGTACTCGCCGTTTTCGCAGGTCACGGGGAAGCCAAACATCACGTCTTTGGGGATGCCATACCAACCTTGTGAGGGAATGCCCATGGTGACCCATTTGCCGTGCGTGCCCAGCGCCCAATCGCGCATGTGATCGATGGCCGCATTGGCCGCAGAGGCCGCTGAAGACAAACCACGTGCTTCGATGATGGCCGCGCCGCGCTTGCCCACCGTGGGCAAAAACACATTGGCGTTCCATTCTTGGTCGTTGATCATGTCTTTCACAGACTGGCCGCCGATGGTGGCAAAGCGGTAGTCGGCGTACATGGTGGGTGAGTGGTTGCCCCAGACGCAGAGTTTTTCGATGTCGGCCACGGCCTTGCCGGTTTTGGCGGCAATTTGCGAGGCGGCGCGGTTGTGGTCCAAGCGCAGCATGGCGGTGAAGTTGCCGGGCTTCAAATCGGGCGCGGATTTCATGGCGATGTAGGCATTGGTGTTGGCGGGGTTGCCCACCACCAGCACTTTCACGTTGCGCGAAGCCACAGCGTTCAAGGCCTTGCCTTGGGCCGTGAAGATGGCGCCATTGATGGACAGCAACTCGGCGCGCTCCATGCCAGGGCCACGGGGGCGCGAGCCCACCAACAAGGCGTAGTCGGTGTCTTTGAAAGCGGTCATGGGGTCGGCGTGGGCTTCCATGCCTGCCAACAGGGGGAAGGCGCAATCTTCAAGTTCCATCATCACGCCCTTGAGGGCTTTTTGCGCTTTTTCGTCAGGGATTTCCAGCAATTGGAGGATGACGGGCTGGTCTTTGCCCAGCATTTCGCCCGAAGCGATGCGGAACAACAATGCGTAACCAATTTGACCTGCTGCGCCTGTGACGGCAACGCGGACGGGCTTTTTGCTCATGAACTTCTCCGAAATGAAAATTGAAAAACGGTTGACGGGGCGCGCAGCTTGACCGACCAATCGGCAAGACATGTGTCTTATAGAAGATATGATAGCGGCTTCACCATGACATGCGCCTGACGAGTCCACTGTGAACCCCTCATTGCCCACTGAAAACAGCCCCACGACCAACGAAACACCGTTGGCCGGGTCGCCTGCTTTCAGTCCACTTTATCAGCAGATCAAGGTCCTGGTCCTGCAAAGCCTGCAACAAGGTGAGTGGAAACCGGGTGACCCCATCCCCAGCGAATTTGAACTCGCCGCGCGCTACAAAGTGAGCCAGGGCACGGTACGCAAGGCGATTGACGAATTGGCCAAAAACCATTTGCTGGTGCGCCGCCAGGGCAAGGGCACGTTTGTGGCCACCCATGCCGAGCAACAGGTGCAGTTTCGATTCTTGAAGCTCAAACCCGATGTGGGCGACATTGCCAGCCAAGGGCCAGCGAAACGAGACATCATTGATTGCCGCCGCTTGCAAGCCAGCAGCGAATTGGCGCAAACCTTGGGTTTGCTCACCAACGACCCGGTGTTGCAAATCAGGCGGGTGCTGTCTTTTGGCGGCACGCCCACGATTTTTGAAGAAGTCTGGCTACCTGGCCAGCCTTTCAAAGGCCTCACCGCCGAGCGTCTCAGAGCCGACACCGGCCCCATGTATGCCTTGTTTGAAACCGAATTCGGTATTCGAATGGTGCACGCCCAAGAGCGCATCCGGGCGGTCAACCCCAGCCTCGAGCAAGCCCATTGGCTCCAGGTGGACGCCAGCACACCCCTGCTGCGGGTGGAGCGTTTGTCCTTCACCTACCAAGAAACCCCTATGGAATGGCGCATTGGTGTTTACCGCACCGATCAACACCATTACATGAACGAATTGAATTGATAAGTACTCATTCACAACCTTTCCAACCCCTGACAGCGCTTCCAAAGTTATTTTGTTGCATTGCAATAGAATGAATTTGGAGACGCCAAACACTGCCTTGAACCGACCTCGAGAAAGCACGACGCATGACAGATCCCGCGACACAACGGCCTGAATTTCGCAATATCAACGCCTTCAACGATTTGCCCACCTACCGCTTGCCACCTGCAGGCTGGGTGTCCATCCTGCACCGTGTGAGTGGCGCACTCATGTTCGTCTTGCTGCCCTTCATCATCTGGCTGTTTGACAAATCCGTGTCCTCCGAATATTCATTTGCCAAATTCAGGGCCGCCTTCCAGGTGGGCGTGGGCATTTACCCCGCTTGGTTCATCAACTTGGTGGTGTTGGCGCTGATTTGGGCCTATTTGCACCACCTCATCGCTGGTTTGCGCCATTTGTTCATGGACGCCACCCACTCGGTGACCAAAGAATTTGGCCGCAGCAGCGCCATCTTCACCCTGGCGCTCAGCATCGCCCTCACCCTGCTGCTCGGTGCCAAGTTGTTTGGCCTGTACTGATTCACAAGGAAAGCCAACATGACCAACCACATCGGCTCCAAACGCACCGTCGTCGGTGCCCACTATGGCTTGCGCGACTGGATGGCGCAACGCTTGACCGCCGCCCTCATGGCTTTGTTCACCCTGCTGGTATTGGTGCAAGTGATCTTCACCCGTGGCGAGATCGGCTATGACAAATGGGCTGGCATCTTCAGCCCCCAATGGATGAAGGCCCTCACCTTCACCATCTTCTTGGCCCTGTCCTACCACGTGTGGGTGGGCATGCGCGACATCTGGATGGACTACATCAAGCCCGTCGGTTTGCGCCTGGCGCTTCACCTTTTCACCATCGTCTGGTTGCTCTCTTGTTTGGGCTGGGCGGTTCAGGTTCTTTGGAGACTTTGACAGATGACACGCTCAACCCTTCCCCGTCGCCGCTTTGATGTGGTCATTGTTGGAGCTGGCGGCTCT
>CANGHG010000064.1 GCA_947453645.1 Comamonadaceae bacterium | reverse complement strand
TTGGTCAGCACCGTGGTAGCCAGGCACCAAGGGCACGCCGGCTTTTTCCATGAGTTGCTTGGACGCGGCTTTCAATCCCATGGCCTGAATCGACGCGGAGGACGGCCCAATGAACACCACCCCAGCCTGCTTGCAGGCATTGGCGAAGTCGGCGTTCTCGCTTAAAAAACCATAGCCCGGGTGGATGGCTTGAGCCCCGGTTTGCATGGCAGCTTGCAAGATGCGCTGCCACTGCAAATAGCTGTCGCGCGGGGCATTGCCGCCGATGTGCACGGCTTCATCGCAAGCCTGTACATGGGCCGCGTTGGCGTCAGCATCGGAGTACACCGCCACGCTGCGCACACCCATGCGACGGGCGGTGGCGGCGACACGGCAAGCGATTTCGCCTCGGTTGGCAATCAGGATTTTGGTGAACATGGGCTCAGTAGCGCTTGGCCACTTCCTCCAACATCACCTCGGTGGCACCGCCGCCGATGGCGAGCACCCGGGCGTCGCGCCACAAGCGCTCGATGGGCGCTTCACGCATATAGCCCATGCCGCCCCAAAATTGCTGGCAACCACCGACCACCTCGTTGACCAATTCGCCCGTGAGCGATTTGAGCATGGACACCTCTTGCACGATGTCGTGTTCTTGCGTGACCGACCAAGCGCAGTGGTACATGAACTGGCGTGCTGCACGTGTTTTGGCGTCGAGCATGGCGATACGCTGGCGAATGTGCTGCATGTCCCACAGCGATTTGCCAAAGGCTTGACGTTGACGCACATAGTCCAAGGTCAGCTCAATGGCGCGTTGACAGTGGCCCACGGCCATGGCCGCCAAAGCGATGCGCTCGGTTTGCAAATTTTTCATGAGCGCGTAAAAGCCTTTGTCCTGCTCGCCCAGCAAAGCCTCGGGGCCCAAACGCACGTTGTCGAGCACCAACTCTGCCGTGTCGGAACACAACCAGCCGGTTTTGTCCAAGGAGCGGCCCACGCTGAAGCCAGGCGTGCCTTTTTCCACAATGAACATGGACATTTGGTGCTTGCCTTCTCCAGTTTTGGCAGCCACAAAGTAGAGGTTGGCGTGCACGCCGTTGGTGATGTACAGCTTGGTGCCGTTGAGCACCCAGCCGTCACCGTCACGCTTGGCCGTGCTTCGCATGCCCGACAAGTCCGAGCCCGCGCCTGGCTCGGTCATGGCCACCGCGCAGATGGTGTCACCGGCAATGATGCGGGGCATGTACTTGGCTTTTTGCGCAGGCGTGCCCGCATGGTGCAAATGCGGGCTGGCCATGTCGGTGTGCACCAACACGCTCACGATGAAGCCGGCAAAGGTGGACTGCGACAGCGCTTCTGCAAACACCAGGTTGGTCAGCGCATCGGCCTCGGCGCCGCCGTATTCGCTCTCGTACATCAGGCCAAAAAAGCCGGCCTCGCCCATTTTGCGCAGCACCTCGCGCGGCACTTTGCCGGCCTTTTCCCACTCCAAACCGAATGGCTCGACCTCGCGCTCGAGGAAGCGCTGCATTTGGTCGCGCAGGGTTTGGTGTTCGGGCAGGTGGTAGATGTGGTTCATGGTGGATGCTTTATTTTGAGGTTATTGAAAATTGGAGGTCATCGTGTGGATTGCTTCGCTTCGCTCGCAATGACGCCTGTTAATGTGGCCATGTGTCTAGCCCTCCAAGTATTTGCAGGGAGGCAAAGTCGGCATCGCGGTGCAGCAGCACATGGCCGTGGTTCATGCAGTAACTGGCGAGCAGCACATCTATGGGGCTGTTCACGGTGCGTCCTTTGGCACGCAATTGGCGGTAGCGAGCGGCGGCCTGCAAGGCGTTGTCTGTGCCGCCAAGTTCAACTTGCGGCAGCGAACACAACAGGTCTTGCGCCTCATGCATTGCGGGGCTGCTGCGAAATCCGCGCATCACCTCAAACAGCACCAAGTCGGCCATGCCCACCTCGACGCTGGCGTCGCCCAGGCACTGCGCCAAGGCGGTGCTGGCCGCGCCGCTGTCACCGCGAAAAAAGTCGATCCAGACGCTGGTGTCCACCAAGATCATTTGGATTGGCCACCTTTGCGGGATGCGCCTTTGACCTGATACGCAGTTGCAGGCTCTTGAACAGTGGCTTGTTGCTGCGCTTGCGAACGGGTCAACGCCCAGCCTTCGTCGGAGTCGTCCCATTGCAATTTGCCGCGCAAGGCGAGCAAGCCGTCATATGTTTTTCGGCGGCCCACCAAGCGCAAGCCCGCCTCCACGGCTTCGCGCTTGGTCTTGAAACCGCCAGCGGCCATGGCAGCGGCCATCAAGTCGTCGTCAATCTCAATATTGGTTCTCATGCTCAACACCCTCAATGTGTATGAAATATCATAATCATACACATTACATCCGAAACACGCCAAAGCGTGTCTCGGGAATGGGCGCATTCAGTGCGGCGGACAAGCCCAGCGCCAGCACCCGTCGGGTGTCGGCGGGGTCGATCACACCGTCGTCCCACAGGCGGGCGCTGGCGTAATAGGGGTGGGATTGGTGGGCAAATTGGTCCAGCAGCGGTTGCTTGAACTTGGCCTCTTCATCGGCGCTCCAGCTGCCGCCTTTGGCCTCGATGCCGTCGCGGCGCACCGTGGCCAGCACGCTGGCGGCTTGCTCGCCGCCCATGACGCAAATGCGGGCGTTGGGCCACATCCACAAAAACCGCGGGTTGAAAGCGCGGCCGCACATGCCGTAATTGCCCGCGCCGTAACTGCCGCCAATGATGAAGGTGAACTTGGGCACCTGCGCGGTGGCCACAGCGGTGACCATCTTGGCGCCGTGGCGGGCAATGCCCTCGTTTTCATACTTGCGCCCCACCATGAAGCCGGTGATGTTTTGCAAAAACACCAAAGGAATTTTGCGCTGGCAACACAGCTCGATGAAGTGAGCCCCCTTTTGCGCCGACTCGGAAAACAGCACGCCGTTGTTGGCGATGATGCCCACCGGCATGCCCTCCACGTGGGCAAAACCGCAGACCAAGGTGGCACCAAAGCGAGGCTTGAACTCGTGCAACTCCGAGCCATCGACGATGCGGGCAATGATTTCGCGCACGTCATACGGCTTTTTGGTGTCGGTGGGAATCACGCCGTGCAACTCTTGCACGTCATACAAGGGCGCACGGGCTTCACGCACCGCCAGTTGCACTTGCTTGCGGTGGTTCAACCGTGCCACGGCCTCACGCGCCAGCGCAATGGCATGGGCGTCGTTGTCGGCCAAGTGGTCGGCCACGCCGGACAAACGGGTGTGCACATCGCCGCCGCCCAGGTCTTCGGCGGACACGATCTCGCCAATGGCGGCCTTCACCAAGGGCGGCCCACCCAAGAAGATGGTGCCTTGGTTTTTCACGATGATGGTCTCGTCGCTCATGGCGGGCACATAAGCGCCACCCGCAGTGCACGAGCCCATGACCACCGCGATTTGCGCGATGCCTTGGGCGCTCATATTGGCTTGGTTGTAGAAGATGCGGCCAAAGTGCTCTTTGTCTGGGAAGACATCGTCTTGGTTGGGCAGGTTGGCGCCGCCCGAGTCCACCAAATAAATACAGGGCAATTGGTTTTGCTGAGCCACCTCTTGGGCACGCAGGTGTTTTTTCACCGTCATCGGGTAATAGGTACCGCCCTTCACCGTGGCATCGTTGCACACCACCATGCAGTCCACGCCGCTCACCCGGCCAATGCCGGCAATCACGCCCGCACAAGGCGCGTCGCCCTTGTACATGCCGTGGGCGGCCAAGGGGCTCAGTTCTAAAAAGGGTGTGCCCGGGTCGAGCAACAAAGCCACCCGCTCACGTGGCGGCAGCTTGCCCCGCGCCAACTGCTTGGCCCGCGCCGCCTCGCCCCCGCCCAAGGCGCTGGCCTGCAACTGCAGACGCAAATCGGCCACCGCCGCCTGCATGGCCTGGGCATTGGCCACAAAGTCAGCAGCGCGGGGGGACAAATGGGAGGTGAGAACCGACATGGCAGGCCGTCAAAGTCAAAGCGGCGACTTTAGTTGACGTTGACGTAAACGTCAACTTGCTGCTTTTGGAGGATATTTTGCGGCTGGCGTTGCAATTTGCATACTTTAATATGTCAATTTAAGTCTTTCATTTAGAAGTAAATCATTCAAAAATTCAAAAAAAAAGGAAAAATTTGTTGATATTTGACACTTCTGATGTATATTGCTTTCTAATGATTATTAAGTAGTAGTCATTTGTGTGTTATTACTAATTTCAATTGAAGGAAATTTCCCAATGAATTCAAATCGCTTCATTTCCAAAAAACGCCGTCAGGGTGGTTACACCATCGTCGAATTGGGCATTGCTTTGACGATCATCGCGGTGCTCATCATTGCGGGTTTGTCTGGCGTATCCGCTGTGCTTGACAGCACCAAGGCCAATGACCAAATTGCTTCCGGAGGTCAAACCATCGCCAAGCTTCAAAACAAGGTCTCAACCTCTGCAACCCTCCAAAACCTGACGACACAGGAGGCCATCGGTTTGAGTTTATTTCCCAACAGCAGGGTCAATGCTGCCCGCACCGCAGTCACTGGTGTTTTCAGTGGCGGTTCTGAATTCATCACGACCAACCCTGCTGCTATCGCTGGACTCGGCGCCGATATCCCTGCTAACCGTGCAGGTATGTATGTGATTCACAACATCCCACGAGCTGTATGCAGTGATGTTGCGCTTGCACTAGCTCCCTTGGCTGATTCCGCTTGGGTCATCGCTACACCTAATCCTCAAGTACAAATTCAAACTATCCCGGCTGTCACCAGGGCTGCCGGCATCATTAAAACCAACGGCGGCGTTGTTTCTGCCGTGGAAGTCAGTACGTCGTGCGCTGCCAATGCCTTGAGCTCATTACAGCTTGTGATTCGCCCCTGACCAGAACCCCTGAACAGGCGCGAAACATCATGTTGGTCCGTTTCATTTTGTCTGGCTTGCTGGCAGCGGGTTTGAGCCTGCCCGCAGGGGCGCAAACCGCCCCTGCACTCCAAAAGGACAAAGCGGGATCAAGTCGAGCCATCGACAAAACAAACCAAAACCCGGTCAGTGACTTTGAAATTTCTGTCGAATGGGCCAAACCTCCCAAACCCAGCTTGCCCAACCCCTCGGGTCCAGCGGAGGCGGCCAAAGCGTCAGCCAATGAACCCACTGCGGTCT
Source organism: Comamonadaceae bacterium (assembly GCA_947453645.1). Classification (GTDB taxonomy): domain Bacteria; phylum Pseudomonadota; class Gammaproteobacteria; order Burkholderiales; family Burkholderiaceae_C; genus Limnohabitans. The sequence goes on along the minus strand of CANGHG010000064.1, from coordinate 4,358 downwards.
GGGCCTTGCTGTCACAAGACAAAACCCTGTACCACAGCCTCAGCCGTTGGGCCCAAACGGCCAACTGGCAGCTCATGTGGGAGGCCGAGCGGGACTTCCCCATCCAAGCCCAAATCAGCGTGGAAGGGAGTTTCACTGTCGCGATTCAGATGGTGATGAACTCCTTGGCCAGCTCGGACTACCCCTTGCAAGCTGTCATGAACCACTCGACGCGGGTGATCAGCATCATCCGGCACCAAGACCCTTATGCGAGATGAACCCACCATGACCATCCAACAGCCCTTCTCATTCGCTTTGTGCTTGTTGTGCTCCTTGGCCTTGCTGAGTGGTTGCGCCATCTCGCGTTATGAACCCAAAATTTCAGAAGCGCACAACGACATCAGCAATCGCACCACCCAAGCCGACGCCTTGTTGCGCAACAACAGCGGCCCTTCGCCCTCGGTGGTCACCAGCAAAACGCCGAAGTTCACCACCAATTCAGTGCCGCTGGACCGCAGCGAAATGTTGCCCAGCCGCATTGCCTCAGTCACCTTGCGGGTGCCAGGCAAGCACAGCATCAAAACCATTGCCGAGTTGATTGAACGCACCATTGACATACCAGTCAGTGTGTCGAATGACGCCACCTTGCCCGCCGCCATGTTCCTGCCGATTGGCATGACCCTGGTGGCACAAGGGGCGACCTTGCCAGAGGCCAAAACCACACCCACCACCTTCGCCCAACCCAGCGACAAATCGGTGGTGGACCGGGTGCAGCGCGCCGGCGGCAGACGGCTGAACACCAACACCGACCCCGCCACCCAAAACGACATCGAACTCAACTACTCTGGCAGCTTGGCAGGCCTGCTCAACCAAGTGGCGCTGCGTTCGGACCTGCGCTGGTCTTACGAATCTGGTCGGATTCTTTTTTACCGGGTGGTGTCACGCAACATTGCCATCAAAACACTGCCAGGCAGTTTCAAGTTGTCCTCCTCCCTCAACCTGAACTCCACGGGCGGCGGCACCTCGTCCTCGACCAGCAACAGCGAAATCAATTTCTGGTCGGGCATCGAGAAAAACCTGGCCAATATGGTGTCAGTGAGCGGCAAATTGGTCATCGACCCCAACACGGGAACCATCACGGTGCGCGACGCCTACCGCAATGTCGAAGCCATCGAGCAATACATCCAAAGCCTGAACCAAAACCTGATGCGCCAAGTCTCCTTGACGGTCGAGGTGTTACAGGTCAACCTCAGCAACGAATATCAATCAGGCATCGATTGGAATTACGTGTCCAACACCATGAGCCTGGGGCAGTTGCAACTCAAAGGACCAACCGCCTTGACCAGTGCAGAGTCTGCGGCCAATATTGGTTTGGTCCTGAAAAACAGCGCGGGCGGCAACAATCAGTTGCTGTTTCAGGCCCTCGAAAAATTTGGCCGGGTGAGCTCAACCTATTCCACCGTGGTGACCACGGTCAATCGACAACCCGTGCCGGTAGGCAACCAAACCACCCAAAGTTATTTGAAGTCTGTCACGCCCACGATTTTGACTTCATCCACAGGGACGCCAAGCTATGGCGCCCCTGGCTTGACCCCGGGCGAAATCACCACCGGGTTCACACTCAACTTGTTGCCCATCTTGCTCGATTCCAACCATGTGCTGGTGGAGTGCGGTTTGTCACTCAGCTCATTGACAGAATTGAAAACCTACACCTCAGGCAGCGGCAGCACCTTGCAGTCGATTCAACAACCCAGCGTCGCCAATTTCGGCGTCATGCAGCGATTGGTGGCCAAGTCCAGCGAAACCATTGTGCTCAGTGGCTTTGACACCGAGTCGATCAACAGCAAGCAAAACGATCCCTTGGTGAATTTGCCTGGATCGCGCACGGGTGCCAAAAATCGCACCACCACGGTGGTGCTGATCACACCTCGTCTATTGGACCAGTAAGTCCATGAACAGCAAGGCTTTAGGGGTTGAATTTGACCATCACTACTTTGTAGTGGGCCTGGAATGGCGTTGGTTTTCGCCTGCAGAGAAATTATTCCGATCAACCTTGGACCAACTTCGCCGAGAGGGCATGAAGTGGTATGCCGGCAATGACGCGCAAGGCATTGTGGGCATTTGCAGCAACATTGCTTCAGCACGTCTAACCATGCACTCGGCAGCCTTGCATTTGGCCAACTGTTGGAGCAATGGCGGGCTCGAATTGTTTGCCTTTGGCCTGCCCCAACAGCGTGTGGCTGTGGTGGCATTGAACGACCGAAGGCCTATCCCAGGCTACGATTTTGTCGGCAACATGCAAGCCGCGCGCAGGCTGATTGATGAATTTGAAACCATTCATCGCGGCCAAATTGTGCGCCGCGTCGGCGACTTGCAATTGTTGGCTGACGAAGAGCCGCTCAGCGCTGACACCGTGTTCGATCAGCCCGGCTCTGTGTCCAAGCTTCGCAGCTTTTCCAACCGCCATCCATGGTCCCTCAGCATTGGTTCCATCATTTTGGCGGCCTGTGTGCTGGGCGGCGCCTACTTCGCCAATTTGAGTCAGGCCAATCAAGAGGTAGCGACTCAACCCCCGCCACCCGATCCCAATGTGGCATACAACCAAAAAGTCAAACAACAACTGGGCAGCATCGACAACCAAAGTCAGGTCTTGTATGCCGCTTGGTTGTCCCTGGCCACCAAACTTCCACTCACCAACCAAGGATGGTCATTGACCCAGGTGGAATGCGCCGCGGCCAGCTGCACCGCCGAATGGAAACGTCAATTTGGCAGTGCAGACGACTTCTATACCAGCGTGCCATTGAAAGCCGCCCAAGTTCAAGAGGTCGAAACAGAAAAAGATTTGTTGGCCCAACGCTTGCAAACCCGGTTTGAGACGCCTGCCGTTGCCCACCACAAGATTTACCAAAGTATGTCGGACTTGCCCGCGCAGGACCAAGGTTTTAGAAGCATCTCATCTTGGCTTCAAGACCTGAGCTTGATTGGCGCGACCAAAGTGCAAATTGACAAAGCGCAGTTATGGCAAGCCCCGCCCGAAGCAAGCTTGCTCAAAAAGCCCTTGTTCAAAGGCACATGGTCAGTTGAATTGCCCTTGGGCTTGGCCACAGACCTGGTGGTTCCACCATTTGCCACGGTCACCGCTTTGAAGGTCAACCTCGACAAACACTACCAACTCTCCGGAGAATTTTATGTTCGCGCCACCCCGCCTTGATGCTGTCGTGCTGATGGCCAGCCTGCTGCTGACACCCCTGTTGCAAGCGCAAACCACAAGCTCTTCTAAAACGCTGGGTGATCTGATTGATCAAGCCAAGCGAAACAAGTCCATGGCCTACGCCAATTCGGCGGCCAATCCCTTGCCCTCTGTGCCCGACACCAAAACCTCGAAGCCAGTGGCCCAAAGCATTGCCGCGGCAGACCCTGCAAACACCCCCCTGCTTTGGACTTTGGTTGGCATGAACAGTCAGATGGTGGCTGAAATCATTTACAAAGAAAAAGTGCACACCCTGCATTTGCACCAGGGCCAAAATCAGATCGGCCCCTGGTTGGTTGATCGCTATGGTGCCAGCGGTTTGTATTTGGTGCCTGCCAAAACCTCACGCAAAACCCCAAGTGTCCCCAGCTTGTTTTTGCCGGCGCCAACCACGGGCGCATCGCTTGAACAATTCGCCACTGCATTGCCCGCACCCATCAGCCGCATGGATGGGATGGGTGAAGGGTATGCATCACAGTCTGGACCCCTACTCGGACGCATCTTGCCGCCGTCCATGTTGGGAGAGCCCGGCAGTGCAGGAAATGGACAGGCTAAAGCGCCATGAACATCTTGTCTGCATCTACACGGCAGCGAGCATCTTCATCGGTTCAAACCGTGTCGGTCAAGCGCGACCACATTGAAGACTTCCTGCGAATTCCGGCGTTCAAACATGTGCTGTCGCACGGCGACAAACCTTTGCTGCCCATGGCACCTGCGCAGCACAACACCCTGATCGCACTCGGTGTAGAGAGCAAGTACTTTTTTGTCATTTGCTTGGAGCCAGAGTTTCGCAGCGCCGCTTGGTTCAACTTGATTGAGCAAGGCAAGCGATTGAACATGGTGTTCACCGGCGCCTACACCTGTTCGGCCGATGTGTTGCAAACCCTGTTGCAAGAGCATGTGCTGGGAAAGGACGCCACCCAAGCGCAAAAAGCGATGGAGCATGAGCGGGAAACCATCGCCAAAATCATCCAAGACTCGGCCCCCCTGGGTTGGCTCAATGGCATCGTGGCGCTTTGCATGCAAATGGGCAGCAGCGACATCCACTTTGAGGTTCGCGGCGACGTCACTTTGCTTCGCGTTCGTCGCGACGGCCTGATGCGCTTGGTCAAACACTTGCCCTCTCGCA